>NZ_CAJNKE010000037.1 GCF_905232215.1 Burkholderia sp. LMG 13014 | reverse complement strand
AAAGGCCAAAAAAGCCCGGAAAGCCTTGTCTGTCGGGGTTCGGGCTGTGGATAACCCAGAATTGGCAATCGACGTTTAATTTGACCCAAAAGTTGCCAAAAATCGGGGCGGATTTAGGCAGAAATTCGTCCAACACCCGCCCGAATCCCGTCCATCGATCGGTCAAAGTGCCCCGCTGACGACCCGATACCGTGCCGACGACACGTCCGCGGCGTCCATCGTCCCCACTTCGATACCCGTCCCGCTCTGGTTGCCGTCCGATACCTGGTCGACGCGCAGTCGAATCACCGGAACCTTGCCGCCGATTTTCCCGTCCGGAACCAGAATCACCAGCGGCGTCGCGCCGGTATCCGCCGTGTCGACCAGCACCGCCTTGTAATCCCACAACAACGCAGGCAACCGATTGAGCCAAGATCGCGGCCAGCTTGCCAGCGGCGCTTTGTAGCCGGCTGGCGCAACGGCCTCATCTACCGCCGGCTGTGCGACCACAACCAGGGACTCAGTTGTATACGTCGGAAACGCCTGGGCGATGACGGCAGGCAGTTCCGCCTCCATGAATCCGACGACAACAGGTTCGGCCGGCTGCAGCGGCGTCACCGGTTTGTCGAGCCAGTTGCGCCAGCGCTGCGCCATTGCTTCGCGGTACTCCAGCCCGACCGAATTCATGACGGCATTGTTCTGCATGTCGACCGGCAGGCTCGCCAGTTTCTGACCGAGCGCCATGTCGGGGCCGAGCCACGACTGGCCGACGTTGTGATCCCAGCCAGGATCAATGCCGACCGGTACGCGGTCGGTCACCTCTCCATCCGCGTTCGTCACCAGCCGATAGCGCACGTCCGGCTCATACGACGGCTGTTTTCCCGCCGCCTTCATCTCGGCCTCGGAATACGAGCGAGTCGTACACCGGCAACCCCAACCACACGGCGGATAGTGTGTGCGCCAGAAACCCGACGTGACCGGCAGAAGCGTGCCGTTCCAGGCGCGATGCTGCGGTCGAGTGTGACTATCGAGCACGGCGCGATACTCGAGATACGGGCGCCGATCGGCATTCTCGACGATCTGTTGCCACCGGCCAGCCATGTACGCCGAATGCATGTTCGCGCGGTAAATCAGCTCAGTGCGCCAACCGCGCTTGCCGCGATACGTCCAACCGGAACGCTGGACCGTTTCATCGAAATCCTTGCGAAACTGCGCGAGCGTCGTTCCGGATTCCATCGCACGTACCAGCGACGCGTGGATATCCCTGACCACATCGAGCGGCGCGCCTGCAACAGTGAACTGGGTGGCATGCATCGAGCCGAGCATGTCGTTCCAGCGCTCGGTTTCCACCGGCACCTTGCTGCGAAGGTTGGCGAGCGCGTTTTCGGCCTGTACGCCGAACGGTTGGACAGCCATTTACGCGCCTTCCTGCTGCAGCGTGCCGAGCAGAACCAGCACGATGCCGGACAGCGCAAGTCGGCGTAGATCGTCATCCAGTGCCAGCAGTACTTCGTCCGGAATCGGCATGTCGGTGTCGCTCGCGCGATGCGCGCACGCGCCAAAAGCCATGATTTCGGAAGCCAGCTTTAGCGGCGAGCTGGTCGGCGTGTTCAGTGCTGCCGAAAGCGCCACGATCTTGTCGCGCAGGTCGTGTTGTTCTGCCGTGAGAGTCGACATTGTTGGCTCCTTTGAAGGCCCTATAAAACGTGTTTGAACGGCATTCAATCGGCCGCTTCCGTATCCTGGTCGACGTATCCCTGCGCGAACGACCATTGAAGTGCCTGCCGCATGACTCCGATCAGCTCGGCGTTATCGATCTCGCCGACGAGCTTCGTCAACTCGGTCTGGATATCGGCCAGCGATCGTCCGTCGCGCTCGGCTTGGTCGAGCATCCGCGCAATCGGCTCGATGACAGCCGCTTCCAGCGCCGCATCCGCCGCGTCGGCCGCCGATCGCACGCGCACGTCCTCGGCCTGCGCCGACTCGATCAGCACGGCGTCGTCAGCAGCAGCGAATTCGGCAGCCGGCGCTTGCTTCGGTGCGGGCAGAAGCGCGTCAGCGTCATCAGCGGCCTGCGGGATGTTCAGTTCCTCCAGCATCGCCTTGCGAGACGGCCGCGCACCCATATTCGCCGCGATCTGATACGTTTCCGCGCGATCCTTGCCTGCCGCGTTGATCTGGAAAAACTCCAGCTCGGGCGACGGCACGTCCTCGCCAAAATTGAACGTCGTGATCCACCGGAAAATCTGCGACATCGACGCCGACGCGATGTCTCGGTCGGAATCGTTGATATCGCTCTGGCGCTTCATTGCCGTTTCGGTTGCGGCCCGTGCACCGACGTTCTGCAGCTCGGCGATCATCGCCTGACCGGTGAGGCACTTCGACATCTCGCGGTTCGCCGCGTTGATGAGCGATTCTTGCGGCAACATCGAGCCCGACGTGTTCGCGACCAGCAATTCAACACTGGAGCCCTCCGGCACGACTGCATAGCCGCTGTCGATCATCGCTTCGATCGCTTGCGCCAGTTGATCCTGCTCGGCTTCCGACGCGCCGAGCCCGTACCGCGCGACCGGCCACGGCAAGCCGTGGCGCTCACAGAATTTCACGAAGTACTTCCAGCCGCCCGTCTTGAAGGTCCACGGCCAGAAACACCCCGACAGCAGCGGCGAACCGTACGGATTCGACATCGTGGCTACGTGCCGGGACACAATGAATCGATACGGATCTTCGACTACGGCGCCCACCGGCTCTGCGCGCGTCTTGAGCATCAGCTGTGCGTCGACGTCAAATCCGAACCGTCGATTCGGCCGATCGATCACATTGACCGGGACGACGAAGCCTTCCCAGGCATCCCACACCAGCTCGTGGACGCGGTAGCCGGTGAAAATCGCGCTGAGCATTTGCCACATGATTTCCAGCCAGTCGGTCACGACCGCATTCGGCCTGAAACCTTGCATCCACCGCTCGCACAGGTCGCGCGCCTGCTGCGCTTTCGCGTCATCTTCTGCCCACGTCACGACGCGATAGTCCATACCGCGAAACTCGCCGCGAATCGATCGAATCTCGCCGATGACGTGTGCATCGGCCATGATCGAGGCATAGACCGTGTCGGCGACGCCCATCGCGCGCAGCACCGGGTCTGGGTTCGGCAGCATGTGCAGCCGGCCGAAGAAATAAGGATCGGTGTCGGCTGCTGCGGCCTGCTGACCGAACACGCCGCGCACCGATCGAACCAGTCGTTTGATATCAAGAACCATAAACGGATACCTTTCGCTTGCCTGATTTGATTCGTGGGATGACCGAGCCGAGGCCGGAATAGGCCAGCATGTACAGCATATGCAACGCGTCCGGGCCGTCGTCGTGATCGGCTTCCGGATAGTGGGTCAACTGCTCGACGAGCACTGTCTGGCTCTTGTGCAGGCGAACCGTGCCGTTCGCGCAGTGCGGCTGAAGAGACAGAATCCGCAGGTCTTTGTCGTCGCTGGAGCGGATGCCGCGCGCCGGAACCGGGATCATTCGCTTTTGTGAACGTTCGACCAGCACATCCTTGAAGAACTCCTGGAACTGGATGATCTCGATGCCCCATACCAGGCAACCGTATTGCTCCTGGAACGCGATAATCGTTTCGATCTGGAGGTTGGGCAACATGCGTGCGATCTTCGCTTCCACCACATCGAGCACACCGGTCTTGCGGTTGAGGCCACCGACCAGGCACGCACACGGGTCACGGCCCTTGTTGTGCTTGCCCATCGACGGATCGTGTGCACCGAAGAAAATCCAGGCGTCGGACGGATGCACCCAGTACACCAGCTTCTGGAACGGCGCGTTCTCGCTATTGGTCGGATCGTTCTGATATTCGCAATCGAACGCGTGGTGATCGTTCGCGCGAATCTTCATCAGGCGCAACAGCGGGCGCATGGCCGGCCACGATACGACAGCGCCATCGTCCATTTCAGCCTTGCGCTGCGCATAGAACGCGTCGCATGCTTCCTCGCCTTCATTCAGGAATACTTCTTCCCACTTTTCCCACAGATCCAGCCGCTTCGGCCACTCGATGATGGCGCGGAATTTATGCGACTCCCATAGCGGGCTGCGATGCACGCGGTTGGCCACGCCGTCGTAATGCAGAATCGTGTTGAGGTAGATGATGTCCATCGAGCCGTCCGGCGGACCGAGCGGCATCACGACCTTTTTGACCCAGCGTTCAAGCTTGTCGCGCTGGGTCTTCTGCTGCACGTTCTCGTCGTTCTCGATGTCGTCGAGCAACACCAGGTCAGGCCGAAACGGGCCATGCCGAATACCGCGCATCCGCTTGCCCGAGCCGAACGCCTGCAGCTTGATGTCGGTTGCCGTTAGCGCAACGCCGACGTTCCAAACGCGCCCCTTGCCGACGTGTTCGGGAAAGTCCATCGCGAGCCGCGGATTGTCGGTCAGCTCGACCTTGATCGCCTCCAGCATCATCTGCGCCTGGTCGCTGCTGTCCATCACGATCGGGATGAATTTCTTCGCCTGGCGGATGATGCAAAGCAACGTAAAAACCTGCGTAACCAACGTTGATTTCGCTTCGCCGCGCGGTGCCGAAAGATTGATGAGCTTGCCTTGCTTTGCGGCGATGCGCGGCGGCAGGTTGTCGAAGCACCAGTCGTGAAAAACGGATGATTCGACCGCGTTGCTGTAGTGCGGGAAGTAGGTCTGAAAGAAGAAGCGATAGTCGCCCGAGAACACGCGCATACGCCGCTCCAGGCGCGCGTCTTCGTCCACCGCGAATCCGTCGCACGCGGCATCGATGAGGCGGCGCTGGTCGTCGGTGAATGCCATCAGCTCCTTCAGGAACTGTTCGGCGGCGTTGGATTTCTTTGCCATCGTGGATCAGGAATATTTTTTCGCGACTTCCTGGCCAAACTCTTCCAGGTACGCAATGAAGCGCGCGTGCTCTTTCGGATACTTCGTCTGGACGAACGACGCGAAGTCGCGCAGCACATCCATGCAGATCGACAGCGTAGCGAGCTTCGGATTGGAGCGGCCGGCCGCGTTCACCGTCTTGATGAAGCTGTCGGACAGGCGCGCGAGAATGTCGGCCTTCTGCACCGGCTGCAGCTTCTGGTTGTTCTTCAGCTCTTCGAGCGTTGCAAGGAACTGCACCGACATTTCCTCGACGACCTGGCTAGTCATGTTGTCGATGTTGGTGCGGGACATGCGTTGTGCCGACCGCGCGATGTCCCAATCGTCGCCCGCCTCCTTCGAAGCGCGCTTCCAGTTGCGTGCGGTCTGGTACGACACCTTGCACACGTCTGCGGCCGTCGTCAGCGGCATGCCCTGCAGGTATTTCGCACGCAACTGGTTGCGGACCTTTTGGTCGTGGGCCATGCGTCAACCCTTGGTTGCGAAGTAACGCACGACTTCAACCAGCGCCGTCATCGCGCCACCGGCTACACCGCCGAGTCCAGCCGTCTTCGCCATCAGCTTGCCGTGATCGCCCTCCAGCGTCTTCACGCGATCTTCCAGACCGTCGATGCGATCGGACACGGTCTGTTTCAGATCGTCGATACGTTGATTGGTCGCCTGCTGACCGTGCTGCACCATTTCGCGGATACCGCGCAGCTCGCCCTGGATGTTGCCCAGCGCCAGCAGCAGCTTGTCGTTCAAATCATTACCAGTCATCGCGGATACCCCGTTCTCCGTTGCTCAAACCGTCCCTGGCATTCGGTGCAGCGTGTCGCATATGGCACGCATGCGCGTCGAGCGGCGGGGATCGGTTCGCCGCATTCGACACATTCTTCGGCGCCCGCGCCGTGGCACTGCGCGCGGGCAAGTTCGATCGCTACATCACGCTGCATCTGTTCGATTTGCTGTGCCAGCTCGAACTCGCGTTCATTCATCATCGTTATCCATCAACAGAAAAGGCGCGCATCCACTGGGCATCGAGTCGATCGCCGCGAGCACGCCACAAAACCGCGCTGCCAGGCCGTAGTACAGCCGCGCAACGTCACGGTGGTTCGCTTCCAGGTCCGGCATGCGGCCGCTCGCCGGCTGCGGCAGCGTGTCCGGCGCTCGCGTCAGATTGGGCGGCGGCGGCACTCGCAAAGGGTCCGGCGTTGGCGGTACGCCAGCGCTGCAGGCGGACATCAGGCAGCACGCAATCGTCAGCAGGTGCAGGCGGGTCATGACGGGCATCCTCATCGAGCTGGTGGAAGTAGCGGTCTACGCGCTGGACGCTCGCGTCTGCGCGCTGTCCGGCCTGTTGTCCGCGTTTGATATCGCGGTCGATCCGCTTGATGTCGCCCTGGTATGCGCGCTGCGCCGCCGTCGCGTTGTCGCGCGTCGCGGCGCTCTTCCCGTTGGCGCGGCCGATGAAGTACGCGGCGCCGTGTGTCGCGACCAGGACGACCACGACTGCGGCGCCGATCGCGCGCAAGTAGCGCACGTCAAGGTCCGGAAGATCGATCATGGTGTGCAGCTCCCGATCCCCCAGCCAGCGCGAACGTACAGCGGTTCGTGTTGCTTCAGGATGCGGCGCGGATAGTCGGCGTTCTCGCGCTGGTTGCCGGGCGTGATGCCCGGATTGATGTCACACGTCTTGCCCAGGCAGTACTGCGGTGACGTGGACAGCTTCTGGCGCTTATAGACCCATCCCAAGCCGCCGTTGTAGCCGCTCAACGCGAACGCCATGCGCTCGCACGGGTTCGCGGCCTTCACTCGGTCGTACAGGTGCTTGTCGTACGTGACCAATGCACGCATCGCCCAGGTCGGGTTGTACGGATCGTTGTCGCGCAGGCCGGCATATGCACCGCTGATCCAGCCTGCCGTCGACGGCATGAACTGCGCCAAGCCTTCCGCACCTACCGGGCTCTTTGCGTTGGCCCGCCAGCGGCTTTCCTGATGGATCTGTCCGGCGAACGTTGCGACCGGCGCTTCGAGCCCCCAGACGAGCTGCGCCTGGCGCCGCAGATCGAGCCGATAACGAGCGGCGTCGGCGGGCACCTGCGCGTGGGCCGACGCGGAAAGCACCAGCGCGACGATCACCAGGACTGCGATCGCGGCCACAGAGAGGGCCAGCGCGCGAAGCGTTCGGATAATGTCGTCGCGCAGCGCGCGCAGGATCGCATCGAGAATCATGCTGCGAGGCCCACGCAAATCAGGCTGGCAGCGACGATAATCGCTCGGCGAAGAGACGCGCCCTGAAAGCCGTCGAGGCAATATTTGCCCTCGACCTCGCATTCGTCCAGGAATTCGTGCGGCCGCGCGTACGGGAAAATGAGGCGATCGAGCCAGTAACCGCCCCAGCCGCCAAGCGACATGAGGTGTGCTTTGTAAAACGTGACGGACAGCAGCGGATCGGACTGACGGGTGGTATAGGCGAGGATCGCCAGCACGATGCTGGCGACGAGCCAAACAGTAAGACGCGGGGTTTTAAGGCGGGAAACCTTCACGAGGAGCACTCCAATAACTGGGTGCACTCGCGACGGCGGCACCCGTAACCTGATGAGGTTTCAGGTTACGGATTAGGGATCAAGCAGGCTTTATGAAATGTTTCACCAACCGGGGAAGGTTCTACCCTTTGCGAGGGTACTATTTTTGATAAATCTTCCGATACAACTGGTTCGCCTCACGCTCCGCTTTTAAGCGGGCATTTTCATCCTGCTTGGAAAGCATCCCGCAATAGGTCTCTGCATTCGACAGATCGCCGATATTGAGGCTGGGACTGTCTGACCGCAAAATTAACAAATACCACGAGCAAGCTTTGGAAAAGTCGCGCAGGTCTGCCCCATACGTGTAGGCAAGATTGCGTTGTGCCTGATAGTCGCCAGCAAGTGCCTTCGGCAAATACGTCTGCGGCGACGGAGCTGCCGCGACAGTCTGCGCGACCGGGATCGACAGAGCGCCAACAAGAAAAATCATCAGAGCATTATGCATTTCGTGCTTCCCAATACGATTGCCACTTTGCCATTGCGAATGCGAGCGTAGACCGCAATTCCCATACTGTCATGCTGCGCAACACCTCTCTATTGAAATTCATCCGTGTGAATTCAACGGTGGTGGTTTTGAGGTGCGGCACGATTGTCCAAATCCTCAACACTTGCGCGACCATCGCATCCGACGACAACTCACGCCCGAACGCACAGTTTCGCCATCCGTTGAGAAATACTGCGGCCCGCTGGACCATATCGGACGTCATTTCATCAACGCTCTTCACGCCCAAGTAGGTGTTTAGCGCTCCACGGACGATTTTGGTCGTAACGTTACCTTGCTCGGCCGTCACGACTTCTTCTGCCCATGCCGTCAGTTGACCCCGCTCGTGCCGCGAAAGCTTCGCCGCAGAGGCGACCTCCGCGTGCGGTTGTTGCATGACGATGTTGTTGGTCACGGACAAATCGCCTGAGACCTGAATAATGTTGCTGCCCATCGCAGTAATCGACGCAGCATCTTTTTCTGATGGCGTGGTCATCCTTCGCTGCTCCCTCTCGACTTCAGTTGCTTTCGTTTGCACTTCAATTGGACTTCATTTTACCCCCGCGAGAAATGGAGACGCGTCCGCCGACCTGCGTTATCCCGGTCCCGCTCGCGATCAGGTTGCCGTGGCCCATAGAGGGACTGCCGGAGCCTGATCCGGGACCAGTAGCCGGTGGCGGCGCTGGTTCATCGCTAACCTGCTGGGGCAAAAGCGTTTTTACCATCTGTACGAATTGGCCGGACGTTACGTCTACGCCGGACGTTTTGATCATCTCAAAGGCGGTCGCGATCGCCTTTTCCATGGAATCAACCGGGACGCTGTTTGCTATCGCCCGTTTGCCGGTCGCGATGTACTGAACATCTGCGCCGACCGTCGCAATCGCGGCCAAGTATGCGAGGTCCGGCGATCGCTTTCCCGTCTCGTACACAGTCTGAGAGCGTTGCGTCGTTCCAGCTATGGATGCGAAGTCCGTTTGGTTATATCCAAGACGAATTCGCTCCTCGCGAAGGCGATCATGAGTACCGATAGGTGTTGACATATAACCAAATGTTCCTATAATGAATCCCAGATGTACTTATATTGACGTAAGAATGGGGTTCAATATGACAGGTGAGCAAGCCAAGCGCAAGTTGCGCGACCAGGGAAAGACCATCAAAGAGTGGGCGCAAGAGCACGGTTACGACTACGTGCTGGTCTCGCGCGTCATCCGTGGCGTCCAGAAAGCCAACTACGGCAAGGGGCATGATGTAGCGGTTGCCCTGGGCATGAAGAAGCCTGGGGAGGTGGATGCATGAGCACTTCCGCCAAAAAATCCCGGCAGCCCGCCGAAGTCGTCGCCGTGCAGGATTCCGCCCCTGCGCTCGTCTCCGACACCAAAGTATCGAACGTTCGATACTTTGGATTCGGTGACGCCGAAACGAATCTCGCCGAAGCGTTGGGTATCTCGGTCGCAGGTGGCCACGCCGAACGCATTAACAATGCCGTCAGCAAGACCAATTCCGCACTGCGCTTGGTAATCGAGGCCGGTTTGGTCCTGCTGAGCGTTCGTGCCGAATGCGAGCATGGCCGGTTTCTCGAATTGCTCGCCGAGCATGGGATGCCGCAGCCGCGAGCAAGCGAAGCGATGACCTACGCGAAATTCGCGGCGTCGCTGTCGCCCGATGACCGCGATCGCGTCATCGAACTGCCGAAAACGAAGGTGCTGGAACTGGCGAAGGCCGACCCCGAAGTCCTGCAAGACCTGTTCGAAGATGACGCGAAATTCGGCGAGCTGACCGCGCTGTCCGTGCGCGATCTGCGCGTCGCACTGCGCGATGCGAACGCGAAGCGGACTGACCTTTCCACCCGTAACGAGAAGCTGGAGCGCGAGCGCGACCGCCTGCAGGAAGAGCTGCGCGTGCTGCGCGAAGGGCGCGTCAAGACCGGTGGTGACGTTCCGGTCGTCGTCCAGGACATTCGCCTGGAATGCGCAGCCCTGCACAAGAAAGCGCTGATGGCGGTCGAGGACATCGGCCGGCTCGGCCGCGAGTTTCTGACGAACGGTCTGCCCGACGATTCCGAGTGGAACACCCCCGTCATCCGGCACCTGTACGGCTCGCTCACGGCGTTGCATGCGGTCATTGGCGGCCAGATCGCCGACATGCACCGCAGCTTCGGCGCGTTGCTGAACGGCGAACAGTCTGTGCTCGATACGTTCTCGCCGGATGAGGCCACACGCTGCGCGCTCGAATATCGCGCGCTGATCCAGGAGCACGACCACGAGGCCAAGGCGCGCGAGTGGGAACGCGAAATGGAGCGCCCGCGACGCGGCCGTCCGCGCACCGCCCCGACGAAGTAACCCCATCCACCCGACCGACTACCGCCCGACCAGGTGCGATATGCGATCTGTACTCTTGAAATCCGACATCATGACCAGCCAAGTTCCGGCTGCGCTCAACAGCGATCCGTGGCTGATCGCCACCGAAGCGCAGCGGCAGACGGCTGAGCTGCGCTTCCAGTTGATCGGCCCCGGCGTGCAGCTGATCCAGGCCGGCGCCAGCGTCAACAACGTTGCGGCGCTGCTGGCCGAGCGCTTGCGCGACACCGATTCGGCCGTGCAAAAGCAACTGCTGGCACGCCTGGGTGAGGTGCCGTCCGTGTCCACGCTCAAGCGCTGGCTGTCCGGCTATCGCCGCGAAGGCAAGGTGGGCCTGCTGTCGGCCCATACCGGCCGCGTGCGCAAGGATTACGGCTGGGAGCTGCGCGCGACCGCTCTGTACAACCTGCCGAGCAAGCCGACCTACGCAGCGGTCGCGCTGAAGCTGCGCAAAGAGGGATTTGACACTGCGACCGACTCGCGCGTGACGCGTTACTTGAAGTCGCTGCCGGCGACGCTCGGCGAGAACAGCCCGGCCCGCGTCGGCAAACACCTGCACAAGCTGCGGCACCAGAAGTACCAGCCGCGCACGCTCGAACAGATCAAGGTGGGCGACATCTACGCGGGCGACGGCCACACCAGCGATTGCTACGTGGCGCATCCGAATACGGGCGGTCTGTTCCGGCCGGAGCTGACGGCGTTCATCGACATTCGTTCGCGGTACGTGCCGGGCTGGTATCTGTCCGAGTCCGAATCGGCGCTCTCGACCGTGTTTGCGCTGTCGCACGCGATGCAGACCTATGACCACCTGCCGCTGTTTCTCTACCTGGACCGTGGCGCAGGCTATCGCGCCAAGATGCTGAACGACCAGGCGACGGGTTTCTACGCACGTTTCGAAATGGACGTGATCGGCGCGCTGCCGGGCAATCCACACGGCAAGGGCTGGATCGAACGCTGGTTTCGCACCGTGCGTGACCATCACGACAAGTTCTTCGCGGGCGGGCAGTTCTACTGCGGCAACGACATGGCCGCCGAGGTGAATCGCCGTCTGTCCGTCGAGGTGCGTTCGGGCAAGCGTCGCCTGCCGTCACTGGCCGAGTACATGGCCAGCCTGGCGAACTTCATCCACGAATACAACCACACGCCGATGGACGTGCTGGACGGTCGCACGCCGGCCCAGGTATGGGCGTCGCTCGAACGCAATTCGGTCGTGCTGTCCGCCGAAGCGATCGTCCGACCGCGCGAGAAACGCACCGTGCGCCGCCAGATGGTCGAGCTGCACAAGCGCCAGTACTACGCGGCCGAGCTGGCGCTGTACGACGGCAAGTCGCTGACGATCGAATACGACCTGCACGACGACCGTACGGTGTGGCTGTACGACGCGAAAGACCGGTTCGTGTGCCAGGCCGCGATCGTTCGCACTATCGGTGTCGTACCGCAGTCGCGCTTGGAAGAGCAGCGCGAAAAGCGTCTGCAAGGCCAGGTCAAGCGCCTGGAACGCAAGGCCGACGAAGCGCGCGCTCGTGCCCAGGACAGCATCACCGTCGACGAACAGCTTGCCCACCTGCCGGACCTCAACGTCCAACCCGTCATCGATCTGGATCGCCCTGGCAAGGGCATCGTGATCGACCTGCTCGACAACGAATAAGGAGTGACCATGACTTCGAAGAACCAAAATGACAACGCCGTGGCCGTTCCGGTCGAGTGGCCCGAGCACTACAGCGAAGCGAACCGGGCCGAAGCAGCCGCCATCGTGGCGCAGCTCGCCGAGATCGGAAAGACGCGCTCGTGGCTCTCGCGCCTGTCGCGCGTCAACGTCGGCACCATGTCCACGGTGCTGAACGGCAAGTACACGACCGAGCCGACGAAGTGGCTGCGCATGATGTCCGATGCGCTGTCGACGTACACCGGTCGCGCGACGATCAACACGATGCCGCACGTCCAGACGAGCGTGTCGCAGCTCGCAAATGTCGTGTGCGACCGCGCCCGGAAGTACCGCAATTTCGGCGTGTTGACGGGCTTCGTTGGTGTTGGCAAGACGGACGCCGTGCGCCAATACAAGGAACAGAACAGCCACACCATCATCATCGAAGCCAACCCGAACATGTCGCCAGCCGTGATGCTCGATGAGCTGCTGACGGCATCGTCGGCCCCGATGGCGCGCACGCTCGATGCCAAGTTCGCGTCGATCACCGAGGCACTGACCGGCACCACGTACCTCATCATCGTGGACGAAGCCGAAACGATGATGCCGAGCTGCCTGCACTACCTGCGCCGCATTCGCGACAAGGCCGGCATCGGTATCGTCCTGGTCGGCACCGATCGGCTGCTGCAGCTCATCAAGCCCAGCTACGGTCAATTCGATCAAATCCGCTCGCGCGTCGGTTTCTGGCCGCAGGTCGTTCGCGGTGTCTCGCGCGAGGATGCCGACGCGCTGGCGCAGGCTGCGCTGGATGACCAGGGCGAGCTGTCCGGCGAAGTGCTGGACGCACTCTGGCACTACTGCCGCGGCTCGGCCCGGATGCTCATCGAGAACTTTATTCCGGCGCTGCGCGACTACGGCCTGAAGAAGAACCACGATCTGTCGGCCGATCTGGTGCACGCGGTCGCACGCGACGCGCTGCTGCTCGGCGACCAGCGCAACGCGTGAGGCCATCATGACGAATCAAACCGATTCCCACATCACGATCCGCCACACGGCCGGTCGTACCACCGTGCGTGCCACGGGACGCTATGCGCGACCGTTCCTCGACGCGCTCGCGAACGGTGCGCCTTCCGGCGAAGCCGCCGCATTCTCGGCGTGGCTGACGTTCCAGCCGCGTACAGCCAGCGAGGTGACGGCATGAAGCGCCTGCGCAATCTGACTGCCGGGCCGGTGCTGGCCGAGCTGCTGTCGGGCCTGCGTCGCGTGCGTGCCGAGCTGCGCCGCCTGGTCGTGCGTGTTCGCACGCAGTGCCAGCTGCGCCGCATTGATCGCGACGAGCGGCGTGCGGCGCGTGACCTCGATTGGATGCGCCGTGAGCTGGACCGCACGCAGACGAACTTCACGTTGCTCCAGGGCGCGTATGCGAATCAGCGGCGCGCGCTTTACCGTCGCCTGCAGGACACCGCCGTCGAGCGTACGGGAGGCAGCAATGCCGCTTCCTGAAGTCGTTTGCCCGAACTGCCGTGCCCGCATGAGCCTGGACGTGATCCTGGCCGACGACAGCATGCGCGACATCGTGATGGCGCTCGCCGACATTCACCCGGCCGGCGAAACGCTGGTCAAGCCGCTGCTGCGCTATCTCGGCCTGTTCGGGCCGCGCAAGTCGCAGATGGCATGGGGCCGCATGGCTGCGCTGATGCGCGAGCTGGTGCCCGAAATGCGCGCGGCACAGGTGAGCTGGAACGGGACCACGTACGCGGCACCGATCGACACCTGGGCGGCGGCGCTGGCATACGCCGTCGACCAGGCGCACGCCGGGAAGCTCGATTTGCCCCTGAAGTCGCACGGTTGGCTTCGATCGGTGATGGCCAGCCGAAGCGCCCGCGCGGCTGGCCGAGTCGAGGATGCCCGAGAAGCGCAGCTGCGTGGCGTGTCCGGCACTGGAACGGTCGAAGAGCGGCGAACACCAGTGCCGCCCGAGCCCGGCCCGATACACGTCGACGCCACGCTGCCGAAAGCTGAAATGCCCGCACACATCCGCCAACAACTGAACCTGAAACCAAGGAAACCATCATGACCGAACAGACGATTGAAATCATTCCGGCCGGCTACCGCAAGAACGCGCGGGGCCACCTGGTGCCGGAAGCCACGATCCGCGACATCGACCTGGAGCGCGATGGCCTGGTGCGCGAGCTGATCGTCGCCGTGAAGGCGCAGCAGGCTGCGTTGCGCAAGCTGAAGGAACGCGCATTCGGCGACGCCAACGCATTCATTTCGCTGTCGGCCGACAAGTACGACGTGAAGATCGGCGGGGCCAAGGGCAACGTGACGCTGCATTCGTTTGACGGTGCGCTGAAGGTCGTCATCCAGCGCGCGGAGAACATGTCGTTCGACGAGCGCCTGCAGGCGGCGAAGACCCTCATCGACGAGTGCATCAACGAATGGGCACGCGGCAGCGATCCGAAGATCCAGGTGCTGGTGCAGCAGGCGTTCGAGACGGACAAGGAAGGCAAGATCAACGTCGGCCGCGTACTCGCGCTGCGCCGCCTGGAGATCACGGACGACAAGTGGCAACGCGCCATGCAGGCGATCGGCGAGTCGGTGCAGGTCGTCGGCACGAAGACGTACATGCGCTTCTACGAGCGCGTCGAGGGCAGCGAGCAGTACACGCCCATCAGCCTCGACTTCGCGTCGCTGTGAGGGGCCGGCCATGCACCTGCTCAACTTCCAGCTGCAGTTTGAGCCGCTGATAACCGGCGGCTACAAGCCACACACCATCCGTGCGAAACGTGCGGATGGCCGCGACCCGGAGCCCGGCGACGTGCTGCGCATGTACGTCGAGCAGCGCTCGCCGCGCGCTCGGATCATCGCGCAGGAAGTCTGCGAATACGTGTCGGACATCCAGATTCTGCCGCCGCTCGGCGACCGTGTGCCGCAGGTGTTCGTCGGCGCGCGGTTGCTGGACGAGCTTGATGCGGAAGCGCTGGCCCGCGCCGATGGCTTCGACGGCTGGCGCGACATGGTGGCGTACTTCGCCGACCGGTACGGCCTGCCGTTCACCGGAAACCTGATCGGCTGGAACCGCACGCCGTCGTACGTCTGATTGCAGTAACGCCCGCCGCGAGCGCTTCGCGGCTACCTACCTCAACCAGGAGAAACACCCTCATGAACAAGTCGCAACTCATCGACGCCGTGGCGAAGAACGCCGAGCTGACGAAGGCCCAGGCCGCTCAATCCGTCGAAGCCGTGCTGAACGCGATCCAGCTCGGCCTGCAGGAAGACGGCGACGTGGCGCTGTCGGGCTTCGGCACCTTTGCCGTGTCGGCACGCGAAGCGCGCACGGGCCGCAACCCGGCGACGGGCGAGTCGATCCAGATCGCCGCCAGCAAGGCCGTGAAGTTCAAGCCCGGCAAGGCACTGAAAGACGCCGTGAACTGATGCGAAACGCCCGCGCAAGCGGGTGTCTATCCGGCGTGGTGGCCGGGTACTGATGATGCAGCCGAGGACAAATATGAAAATCTATGCGTACTGCTGGGCCACTGGCCTGATCGAGTTCGGTGCCAAGGTGCCGGACGGTGCAATCGGAGTCGCGTATGGGGCGCGCGCGGCTGTCGATCGCCTCATGGGTGCGACCGCGCGACTGGCGCACGACAACAAATCGCTGCTTGTACCTGGCGTACCCGAAGCGTCCGATGAAGATGCAAAAGGCGACGCGCTTGCCGCATGGTTGAAATGGCTGAACAGCCGCCCGCATCGGGGCGTTCAGCTCTTCTTGGAGTGCGCCAATGTTTAACGAAACGTCGACGACATCGAAGCGCACGCCGCAGCAGGTCGCCGCTGACCTGTTTCGAATCGGCGAGAACCCGAATCTGCCAGCGTGGCAATACTCGGTGCTGCAGCAGGCGATGACGCTGCTGTCTTCCCGTGTCGATCAGCGCGCGGTATCGTCCACTGACACCAAGGCAATGCCATCCCGACTGACGCCGCGCATGCGTGAGGCGATGGTGTCAGCTGCCCGCCAGTACGCGAAAGAGAACGACGGCGGTAACAGCCCCGATGTGATGTATGAGGCGGCATTCGCGGCAGTACAGTTCGATGCGTGTGAGCCGAGTATCACGTCAGGGCGCTTCGTTCGCACGATCACGCACGGGACGGAGCTCTGGCAAGGCGGGGCAAAGCTTGCCGTTGCGTCGAGCGAGGCAATTGCTACGGAAATTGCAAGTGCGATGAACGTTGGCGCGCATTCCGATGCACGCGAGGCACATACCTACGCTAGTACGCAGGCGACGAATTGCGCGTCGTGTGGCGAGCACAAGCACACGCCGCTTCGGATCGACTGGATGGGTGGCTACGTGTGCCTGACCTGCATCGATCACGAACTGGAGCGTTTCGTGGCGTTGACCGACGACCAGCGTGCTGCCATCGAGTTCGCGCTCGGCGCGTGCGCGGGCCACGTTGCTGGCGAGCGTCACGTGCTCGCACTCGAATCGTTGCTGTCTGCCGCGCAGGAGGCACGATGATGCAAGTTCGTTACGTCGTGATCGCGCTGTCTGCCGTTGGCGCTGCGGTCGTCGCGGCCATGCTGCTCGACGGCTTGGGCATCGGCCACGTTCGCATCTACTTCGGTGCCGATCCGCTCGTGTGCACCGTGCCCACTGAAACCTCGCGGGGAGCGACGCTGTGACGGACGTAAAAATCTTCTATGAGGTCGTCGACGGCGACGAAGTGGAAACCGTGCGCGGCGATAGCATTCGACTGCCATACACCGACGCTTCGTTCGGCATGCACGCGGACTGCGACACATGGGGGCGAACCGTCGGCTGGACCGTCACGCACCTGCTGTCCGGCGCACCGGTCGGGACGGGCCGCACGCGGGATGCGGCATTCGCAGCCGCCGTCGCGTACGTCGAGCAAAACAAGCCGCACCTCTCGTCGATGTTTGCGAACGCTGCCCAAGCCCGCGTGTTACTCGAGCACCTGCGACGTAAAGCGGAGGCCCGCTGACATGGCGCTGTCTACAGATCCGTCGAAGCGCGACAGCCAGATGGTCCGCCTGAAGGCGATGAAGGCCGGCATGAGCGAAGACCAGTACAAGGATTGGCTGCTGGCGCACTTCGGCGTGCGCTCGGCCACCGAGCTGTCGGCCAAGCAACGTCGCGAGGCACATGCACGGCTGCACAAGCTGCTCGACTCGATGAAGCCGCAGGCCGTTGCTGGTGCATGGAACGAACCGCAGCTGCGCAAGCTGTCCGCGTTGTGGGAGCAGCTCGCGGCGTGCGGCGCGGTGCGCGTGAACACGGCCGAAGCGTTGGAGTCGTGGGCGACAGGCCGTATCCCGACGCTTGCCGCGCTGCGCTTCGCTCGCGCCGACCAGCTGCAGTATCTGATCGAAGCCGCGAAGAAATGGTTGCTTCGCGTGCAACCTGATGCCGAAACGACCGCATGAATACGCCGCCCCTCATCAACCGTGCTGCGCTGCCCGAGTTGCTGCGCGAACTCATCGACTGCGTTGGTGAGGCGGCTGCGTTCGCGCTGATCGACTGGCGCGGCGGCGCGTACCTGTCGGTGCCCAAGCGCGTCGATCCGCAGCACATGCTGGTCGAGCACATTGGCCCGGTCGCGTTCGTTGCCCTTGTCGAGCGCTTCGGCGGCGAGACTGTCATGCTGCCGAAGAAGGACGCCGTGACGCGCCAGCAACGCCATCAGATCGTTCGCCAGCTCCGCATGGAACGCCTCACGGTAGACCAGATCGCGATCCGCACCGGGTACACGATGCGCCGCGTGTTCCAGATTCTCGGCGAGCATCCCGCAGAACCGTCCAGCGGCGACCTGTTCGAGTGATCGCCGCTCCCTCCAGCCAGACCCTTTTCAAAAAGCGCTGAAACGTCATCAAAAACCGCTGATGACCTGTTGGACGACTCTACGGTCGTCCGACCCCGCCAACGGCTCCTAGGCCGTTTAAATCCGTCGCCCTCCCAGATCGTCACAGAGAACCATTTGCTTGTGAAATGGTTCACCATTTTTTCCTGATCCGCGCCCCGCAGACTGCGAGGCATGGACACGACCACTTCTCCCCAAGCCAAGGGCCTCGCCAACTGGATCGAGGTGTTTCGCGCCGGCAACCATGTTGCAGCTGACGGGCGACCAATCAGCTTCTCGCGCGCCGATCTCGACCAGATGGTCGCGAATCACGCGTTGGGCGCAGCGCCCGCCGTGCTCGGTCATCCGAAGCACAACGATCCGGCCTATGCATGGACGGCTGAGCTGAAGCGCGACGGCGATCTGCTGTTCGCACGCTTCGAAGACATCAACCCGCAGTTCGAAGCCGGCGTCGAGTCCGGCGCGTACCGCAACCGTTCCGTGTCCGTGTTCAAGGACCAGCAGCGCGGCTGGCGCGTGCGCCATGTCGGCTGGCTCGGCGCAGTCGCCCCCGCGATCGACGGCCTGCGGCCGGTCGAGTTCGCCGACGGCCAGGAGTATTTCGAGTTTGCCGCGCCCGGTGTCACGCAGCTCGGTTGGGGGCTTGAAACGGCTGCCCGCCTGTTCCGTGGTGTTCGCGAATGGCTGATCGGCGACCGTGGCCAGGACGTGGCCGATGCCGTGGTGCCCAACTGGCAGATCGATTCCATCGAAGAAGCTGCGCGTGCGGCAAACGACGTTGAGCCCGTCGTCGCAGCTTCCGCTTTTTCTCACCCCGGAGGTAACGACGTGACCATCACGCAGCAAGACCTGGACCGCGCGCGCCAGGAAGGCATGAACCAAGGCCGCGAAGCCGCAACCGCTGAATTCAGCCAGCGCATCACCGAAGCCGATGCCCGTGCTGCTTCCATCGAAAGCGAGCGCCGCGCCGAACGCATCTCGACGCAGATCGCTGGCTGGGTCAAGGAAGGCCGCGTGCTGCCCGCCGAACAGTCCGGCCTGGCCGAGTTCATGGCGCAGATTGAAGCCGGCGGCCAGTCGTTCGAATTCGCCGCCAGCAACGGCACCGTGAAGAAGACGCCCGCGCAGTGGTTCGCCGAGTTCATGTCGGCACGCGCGCCGGTCGTGAAGCTGGGCCAGCGCGACATCGGCGACGCACAGACCGATGCCACCGACCCGCAGGCGATCGCGAACGCGGCCACCGAGTTCATGAAGAGCCAGTCCGACAAGGGCATCACGGTGTCGTACGCCGACGCCGTACTGCATGTCAGCAAGGGCTGACGCTCGCTGCAACGCCTTTTACCGACACCCTGACAGAGGATTCACATGCTGACCAACAAACGCATTCTGGTTGCGAACTACGTCGCATCCGCCGCGCTCGGCGCGCATCTGCTCGCCGCATACGGCGACGCGGACGATCACGCAACGGCGCCGACCGGCGCGGCTGGCGAAAAGCTGCTGGGCGCCACGACCGACGTTGGCGCGGCTGCGGGCGAGCGCATCGACGTCGTGCTGCTCGGCCCGACGCCGGTGATGTACGGCGCGGCCGTCACGCGTGGCGACCGTATCAAGGCCGACGCCCAGGGCCGAGCCATCCCGGCCGCTACAGGTGATGCATCGATCGGCGAAGCGCTGCTGAGCGGCGTTGTCGGCGACATCGGCTCGGTGCTCATCGGTCGCTGATCGCGACGATAACCGGCCACCCCTCGAATCACTCTATACCGGAGCTATCCATGCCCAGTCCGTTTCCGATCGATCCGCAGTTGACCGCCATTGCAGTGATCGTGCGCAACCAGGCGATGATCGCCGATCAAGTTCTGCCGCGTACGTCGCCGCTCGCGAAAACGCAGTTCGCATACCAGTACTACCCGCCGGCCCAGCAGTTCACTGTTCCGGACACGAAGGTCGGCCGTCGCTCGCAGGTCAACCAGGTCGAGTTCAACGGCGAGCGCCTGCAGGCCGAAACCGAAGACTACGGCCTGGATCATCCGCTGCCGCAGACCGACATCGACAACGCGCCGAACAACACCAGCCTCGAAGCGCTCACGACCGAGATGCTGGCCGGCCTGATCCTGCTGGATCGCGAAATTCGTGTGTCCCGTACGGTCTTCGATCCGGCGACGTACAAGGGCAATGCGGAGAACGTCGCGGCAACCGATCGTTTCGACAACCCGAACAGCGATCCGCTGGAATTCCTGCTCGACGTGCTCGACCGCCCGATCATGCGCCCGAACGTCGCGGTGCTCGGTCAGTCGGAGTGGCGCGCGCTGCGCACGCATCCGGTGATCGCGAAGGCAGTTCACGGCAATGCTGGCGACAAGGGCGCGGCCACGCGCGAGCAGGTCGCCGAGCTGCTGGAAATTGACCAGATTCTGGTCGGCCGCGCTCGCGTGAACCTGTCGAAGCCGGGCCAGCAGGCCAAGATCGCGCCGGCCTGGAGCGGTGGCATGTCGCTGCTGTACCAGGACACCGCAGCGGCCAAGGTCGCGGGCGTGGTCGACGGCGCCAACGTGACGTTCGGCTTCACGGCCGAGTACGGCACGCGTATCGCGGGTGCCCAGTTCGACGACCGCATCGGCCTGCGTGGCGGTCGCCGCGTGCGTGTTGGCGAATCCGTCAAGGAAATCGTCTGCGCGCCGGAGCTGGGTTTCTTCCTGAAAGACGTCATCACGCCGGCATAACAACCGCGAGAGAGCGCCAGCGACCCCGGCCGACGTGGATGTGCGGCGTCGGCCGGGTGCAGGCAGGAGAGATCATGAGCGAGAAAACCTATGAAGTGCTGGAGCCCGTTCGGATTCATCGCAAGTCGCGTGCTGTGGGTGCGTTCGTTGACGCGCACCCCGATCACGTCCGCGACCTGGTGCGCAGCGGCGTGCTGCGCGAAGTCGGTGCCACAGGCGGAGATCGGACGGCCGGCAACGGTTCGCAGCTCGAAGCCGACACCAGTTCCGGCACCGCGATGGACGCTTCCCAGTCGAGCACGTCGGCTGGGAGTGAAGGTGCCCCGCAAGGTGGCGAAGGCACGAAAGAGCCGGTGAGCGAAGCCGCGAAAGGCCCCGTCGCTCCGCCCGCCACGAAGTCGGCGAAGACCAGCGCGACGCAGCCTGCTGCGAAGCGCGGTGCCGCCTCGAAGGGCCGCAAATGAGCGCGTACGCCACGCTGACCGAGTACGTGCAGGAGTTCGGCCTGGAAGAAACCAGCCAACTGCTGCGTGATGAGGAAAGCGAGCTGCTCACGCCCGAGCTGCTGCGCGAAGGCGTCGCCGGCGAGTACGCGCCCGATCGCACCGACGATGAGCGTGCTACGTGTGACCAGGCGATGGCCCGCCTGACTTCCATGCTGGCGCAGTCCAGCCGGTTCATGGATGGCTATCTGCGCGCCAATGTGCGGCTCCCGCTGGACCAGGCCGACATCGACCAGACGCCGCTGAAAACCTGCTGCCTGTCGCTCACGCGCTGTTCGCTGCAGGACGATCCGGACAACGCAACCGAGCAGCAGGAAAAGCGCTGCAAGTACTGGAACGATTGGCTGCGCGACGTTTCGACCGGCAAGGTGCGGCTGCTGCCGCCGCCCGCCGCGAGCGGCCGCCGCGTGCTGTGGGGCAAGGTGCCGAGCGCCTACAACTGGGATAGGTACGGGAAATGAACGGCGTTTCGGTGCAATGGGCATTCGACGACAGTTCGATCCGTCGTCACCTGGCTGCAATCGGTGGCGCGACGTTCGATCGTGTTCGCCAGGACATTGGCGAATACATGCTCGGTCAGATTCAGGATCGCTTCGACTATCAGCAGCTTTGGGACGGTTCGGCCATGCCGCAGTCGCGCGCGGCGACTGCGCGTGGTGGGAAGACGCTGATCGATACGACCCGGCTCTACAAGAGCTACGTCTATCGCCTGGTCAGCGGTGGGCTCGAAATCGGCAGCAACGTTGTGTATGCCCGCATCCAGCATGAAGGCGGCGATGCTGGTCGCGATCATTCGGTGCACATCGATGCCCGGCCTGTGCTTGGTGTTAACGAGCGCGACGCCAACGTGATCGGCGACATGCTGCTCGACGCGGTGAGGATGATGTGATGGCGCACGCACTGATGTCCACGGCGATTCTCGACGCGATGAAGGATGAAATCCGGGCGCGCATGGGATCGCAGTTCAAGACGGTCGAGGACTACGGCGGCCAGTTTGACGAAGAGGAAGTGTCGTCGAAGTCGTTTGTTGCACCGGCCGCTTTCACGACGTGCCTGGGATGGCGCAAGTCGCCAGCCAGTGGGAAGTACCTGGGCAGCAAGTACGTGTGGGAAGCGCGCTTCGCGGTCTTCATTGTCACGAAGAGTGCAACGCGGCCGCAGCGCATGCGCGACGCGATGGTCCGCGCCGAAGTGCTGTCACGCGTGTTCCAGTCATGGGTCTATCCGCAATGCACCGGTCGACCCGAAGGGCTGATGGCCGAGAACCTATACAACCGGAAGCTCGACGCCAAGGGGCTGACGGTCTGGATGGTTGCGTGGTGGCAGGAAGCCGAGTTCGAAGGCGTTCCGGCAACCGCCGATCTGCCGGAGCTGGAAGTGGTCGACATCACGAGCGATCCGACCATCGCGCCGCAGACCACGCCGGGCGAACTGCCCGATCTGATCGTCGAGCATGAAATCAAGGGAGTGAGATATGGCAGTGAAACCTAAGACCGGCGCAGGTGTCGCCGATGCAACCGGTGACGTGGCGACCGATTACGACGTTGCCGTGACGACGACCAGCTCGAAGAGCATGCCCGCGCCGCGTATGGGGCAGTTGATTACGGTTGTGGCCGGCCCTGGTCGCCACGTCGTCAACCGCGAGTTCGGCGGCGTCTACAGCGAGACCGATGCGATGCCGGCCACCGTCAACCCGCGCATCCTGCGGCTGCTGGACGATGAAGACCTGATCCGTCAGGCCGACGCGCAATAACGGGCCAAACGCACTTTCAACGACCATTTAAGGGACATTCGACATGCTGCCGAACCTGCTTTCCGTCAACTTTCTCGTGCCGTTCGTCGCACACAAATTCGATGCCAGCAAGGCAATTCGCGGCCTGGTCGGTATGCCGCGTAGCGTGCTGCTGATCGGCCAGGCCCATCCGCCCGCCGTTGTCGACATCACGAAGCGCCATCGCATCACCAGCGAGTCCGACGCCATCGCGCTGTTGGGCGAAGGTTCGATGCTGCTTGCGATGTGGCGCATGGCGAAGAGCAACGCCGACCTGGGCATCCCGATCGACGTCGTGATCGTCGCCGACGACGCTACCGCGATCGCAGCAACGGGCAAGGCCACGATCACGATTGCCGGCGAACATTCGGCCGGCGAGCTGCCGCTGTATATCGGCGGCACTCGCGTACGCATCGGCGTCACCGTGAACGACACCGCGCAAACGGCCGCCCTGAAGATGGTCAACGCGATCAACGCGATTCCTGCTCTTCCGGTTACGGCGGCCGTCGGCGCTGCTGCTGGTGAAATCGCACTGACCTGCCGCTGGAAGGGAGCGACGGGCAACAGCATCGACATGCGCGGTACGTACTACGCCGACGACTCGGTGCCGCTCGGCGTCGGTCTGACGATCACGCCGTTCTCCGGTGGCGCGGTGAATCCGGACATCACGCCGGTCATTCCCGCCATCAAGGGGATCGCGCCGACCGAGTATGCGATGCCGTACACCGACAGCACGAACATGGGCATCCTGGAGGAAGAGCTGAATCGCCGCTGGGAGTTCGACAACATGAAGGACGGCCAGGCCGTGACCGTCGTACGCGGCACCGAAGGCGAAGTGTCCGCATGGCTGTCGCCGCGCAACAGTCCGATGTGCCACACGATCTGCGTCACGCGCGACCTGACCAACCCGTGGGAAACCGCAGCGGCCGCAGCTGCAGCCATCGAGAGCCATTGCGCCACCGACCCTGCATTGCCGTTCACGGGCGTGGCGCTGACCGGCTACGTGGCCGCGCGTCTTGAGGATGACTGGGAGGTCGAGCAGCGCAACAACATGCTCGTCGCAGGTGGCTCCGTGCTGGAGTCGATGGAAGACGGCACCGCGAACATCCTGCGCATGGTGACGAACTACACGAAGAACTCGGGCGGCGCCAACGACAAGAGCTGGCGCAATCTGAACTGGGTCAAGACGCTGTCGTACTTCCGCTGGTTCACCGTGAACGTGTTCCAGACGCGCTATCGCGGCTACAAGCTGGCGGAGTACATGGTCGATCCGATCCCCGGCCAGAAGATCATGACCGCCTCGCTGGGCACCGACATCATGCTCAACAACTACGAGCAGTTCATCTCGGCCGGCCTGTTCCAGAACATGGAGTACTACAAGCAGACGATGCAGGTCGAGGTCGACGGCACGAACGGCAAGCTGAAGATCATCGACCAGCCCGTGCTTGTCACGCAGCACTACCAGACGGAAATCACGAGCGAGTTCGTCGCCGGCCACGTCTGATCGGTCAGCGTTTTCCGCATTTTTCGATATTCAACGGAGTGAAACATGGCTTGCGATAGCGAACTTTTCCGGGTGGACAGCTTCACCGTCGACGGCGAGGAATGGCCGTTCACCGACGACAGCGCGACGATCGAGGGCGCGGCTGGTTTCGAGCGTGACATCTCGCCATCCTCGAACGGCCAGGACTACACGACGCGTAAGCGCGTGCAGCGCCTCATCAAGATGAAGCTGCAGTTCACGGGCGCGAAGACGCCCGACGACGTCAGCAAGGTCTGCGAAGCCCAGATCGTGATGACGAACCTGCATACCGGTCGGCGCGTGCGGGCCGGCAAGTGCTCGTTCATGAGCATGGGCGAGATCGGCACCGGGCCGGTCGACGTCCAGTTCGCGGTGCTCACGCCGTTCCAGTGGCTGTAACGATCTGCTGAAGTCTCACCTCGGAGGCAGGATTTTTCCTGCCTTCGGCGCATTCAGACCTACCATTTCTGAGATTCCCACCATGAACAAACAGGACATTCATGTCATCACGTTGGTCGACGGTCTGCGTTCGCAGGTCGGCGACAAAGAGGTGCGCTATCGCACCGTGCGCCTTCGCGAGACGACCGTTGCCGACGAGTATGTCGCGATGCAGTTGGCCGAGCGCGTCGTCGACGTGAAGGGCAAGCCGACGCTGTTGGTGTCGGACGATCTTTATCGCATCGCGCTGACGATGCGGCATTGCGAACGCTTCCAGTGCGCCGGCCTGGACGACATCCAGCTCGAGCTGCTGACGCTGGAAATGTTCGGGCGCCTGTCACCGCTCGACCTTGCGCGAATCGAAGAGCGCTGCGTGCTGGTGGATTTGGCCGCCCAGTATCGCCACGGCCTGATCACGAAGGATGCGTTCGATTCGATGCTCGCCGACTCGACCAATTCGGAGAGCGCCGGCCCGCGATCCGAGGGCCAGGCTGCAGAACTGGGAGACGCTGGCGCGGCAACTCAGTCTGGCCCTTCGATGCTCGCTGACTTCGCTGCGCGAGATGCCCAAGGTGCAGCTGATGGCGCAAGCCGCTGACCTGGAACGACTGCATAAGGCCCAGCGCGCTGAAGCGAGGAAGAGACGATGAGCAGCATGACTCTGCGGTACATCATCAACCTGACCGGCGATTTGAAGCGGCGAGCGGCCGAGAATGCGCGCGCCGTCGAGCAGGCCAGCAAGCGTCAGACGACCGCACTGACGAACACGGACAAGGCAGCGCAGAAGACCGAGAAGTCCATCGAGAAAATCGGTGCGAAGACCAACGCCAGCAAGGTCGACGCGGATGCGCGCAAGATGCAGTCCGGATTGAACAACGTGACGACCGCGGCGAATCGAACCACCGGGGCGCTCGGCAGCGTTACAGCGGCAACGCAGCGTGCCGACAGCGCACTCGCCCGGTTGGGCAGCTCGTCGTCGCTCGACCGAACGTTTCGCTACCTGGGCAGCGTGGCGCGCCGGATGAACGATATCCGCCGCGATGCCGATCGCATGGCGGCGGTGTTGGCGCGCGCCGGACAGACGGCCGGCACGATTGCGGCCGGGACGGCTGCTGGCGGCGCAGCTGCTGTCGCTACGCTGAAACGTCCCGTCGAGTTCGATAAGCGCCTCGCGGATATGGTCAATGTCGCGTATCCAGAGAGATCGCTTGCAGGTCGCGTTTCTGGTATGCAAACGCTCGAATCAGCGATCAATCGAGCGGTTCAGCAAGGCGGCGGCAGCCGCGATTCGGCAGCAGACGCGCTCGACAAGATGATCGCGTCGGGGACGGTCAACATCAACGACGCGATGACGATGTTGCCCGACCTGCAAAAGGCCGCGACGGCCGCCAACGCTGACGTTACCGAACTCGCACAGATCGCAATTCGAGGCATGCAGACTTTCGGCTTGAGCGTCGCAGAAGTTCGCGGGGCTCTCTCGAAAGCGGTCGTGGCCGGCCAGGCTGGGGGCTTCGAGCTGCGTGACATGAGCAAATGGCTTCCGAAGCTGATGGCGGCGTCGAGCGGCAAGCTTGGGATGCGCGGACTACCGGACTTCGAGCGTATTCTTTCGTACGCTCAAGCATCGGTCATCACCGCCGGCAGTCCAGACGAAGGCGGAAACAACTTCCTCAACTTGCTGTTGAAGATCAACAGCGCCGATACGGAAAAGGATTTTGCTCGGGCCGGCATCAATTTGCCAAAATCACTTGCCCGAGCGCGTGAGCGCGGCTTTGATCCGGTTTCGGCGTTCATCGACTTCGGGCGCCAGTTCGTCGAGAAGAATCCCGACTACATGAAGTTGCGGGCAAAGGCCGCAACACAGACTGGCGAAGACAAAAAAGCCACATACCGCGCAATGGCGGACATCCTGCAGGGCTCTGCGTTCGGCCAGGTAATTCAGGATCGCGAGGCCACGATGGCTATGGTGGCCGTCATGCAGAATCCGGACTACATCAAGGATGTGTTGTCGAAAGTACGAGCTGATTCCGGCCAAGCCGTCGACTCCAACTTTGCTGTCGTCTCGGATCGCGCAGGCTACAAAGCACAGCAAGTGGCCAACGAAGCAGACATGTCGCGTAGTCGCGTGTTCGAGCAGATCGATGGTCCGCTGAAGTCGGTTCTGACCAGCGCGACGCAACTGGCAC
>NZ_CAJNKE010000036.1 GCF_905232215.1 Burkholderia sp. LMG 13014 | reverse complement strand
CCAAAGTAGTCCAAGATTTTGGACGCATCCCCGGTGGGTCAATTCTGCGTGGACATCAACAACGCTCGGCCTCAATCCGTTGTTTCGCAACGCGAAAAACGCACAGTGCGTCGTCGGATCAGGGGGGGGCGAGCGTCATCGGAGGTGTGAAGGGACGAATGTCCGGCCTTCGATTGATGAATTGTCAGGTCGTGATTCGGTGCGATCCAGAGGCCTGATCTGCTTCTGTAATGAACCCTGTGCGTGCGTGACGACGCCATTCATCATCGTGAAAGCAACGTTGATCCGGCCGATGTCGTGCTTGCGTACTTCGAACAAATTATCCTCAAGGACAATAAGGTCTGCTCGCTTTCCCGCTGTCAGAGAACCAACTTCGTGCTCCAGCCGAAGCTGATAAGCGCCATTGATCGTATATGCGGCGATCAGCTGAGGGATACTCAGACGTTCGTTGATGTCTGGGAGAACCGGGGCATCGGCCTCGCCGGCCAGTTGTCTCGTATAGCCCGATTCAATATGTTCCACTGGTCGATGCTGGCACCGACACTGGCATACCAGACCATCCATTCCGATCGACACGGTCACTCCTTCCTCAACGAAGGTCCGGAACTTATACATATTGCTCCAGCGTTCCGTGCCGTAGTGCTCGCGAATGAGTTCGGTATACAGATCCACTACCCCCCATTGGAGTTGGGTGTTCGCCATGACCCCCAGCCTGCGAAACCGCGGGATGTCGTCGGGGTGGGTCAGAAACGCGTGCGTAATGACGTGGCGACGATCTCGCGACGGATTCGTCTTGTTGACCAACTCGAATCCGTCGAGCGCCGTGCGGACCGCTGCATCGCCGATGCAATGCACCATCACATCGACACCTTCCTTATCCGCTTGCAAGACAAGGCGGTTGAAGTCAGCGATCGGCATCATTGGCTCGCCGCAGGTATGAGGTCGGTCGGCATAGGGAGCGAGTAGATAGGCCGTGTGATTCGCTTCGCTGCCGTCCAGAAACAATTTCAGTGTCTGCGCCCTGACCAGAGGGGAGTTGTATTTTTCGCGATATTCGAGGAGCGTCTCTACAGGATCGTGGGTGGGCCCTAGTGCGCAAAAACTGCCCACGACGCGTAACCTCAGGTTGTCGTCGCGTTCCAGCGTTTGCAGCGTC
Organism: Burkholderia sp. LMG 13014; assembly: GCF_905232215.1. Taxonomy (GTDB): domain Bacteria; phylum Pseudomonadota; class Gammaproteobacteria; order Burkholderiales; family Burkholderiaceae; genus Burkholderia. The sequence continues at coordinate 25,977 of NZ_CAJNKE010000036.1, read as the reverse complement.
TCGTACAGCAGCGTTTGGTCACCGCCCGGGTCGAGGAACCCAGCGTCAAATACGGTCGTAATACCGGCAGCCGCAAGCTTTTCCTGCCATACCGAAATAGAGCGCAAGTAAAGGTCGATGCCTTTGGGAAGGTAGCCAGCGTCCGTGAGGCGCCCCATCAGTAGTGCATACGCACCGCCGTCAATGACGACACCAGTCGGTTCTCCCGTTGCGGCATCCTTTTCGAACCAACTCGCCCCTTCCTCGACTGGCGGCGTATCGGCATCGATTTGCGCGATTTCGAGTGCTTTTGAATTGACCCACATGGTGTGAAAATCCGTCGACAAAAGGCAGACGGGGCGGTCGGCACATACCGCATCCAGCGTCTCCTTACGAAGCATTCCAGCTGGGATCGTCGCCTGAATCCACCCCATCCCCGTGATACACTTTTCGTCCGGATGAGATTCGACGTATTCACGGAGCGCCTTGATAACTTTGTTCGGGTCCTCATAGTTCACCGACGCTTGGAAAGCGAATGCGGTTGTCGAGAAATGCCAGTGAGATTCGACGAAGCCCGGTAATATCAAGCGTCCACCGACGTCGACGATTTTTGTATTTGGCCCACGAAGGGTCAAGGCAGTGAGTTCGTCACCGACGTACGCGATGCGGTCGCCATGGACCGCGATAGCCTCCGCCCACGGTTTATGCGGATCGACTGTATAGACCTTCGCATTTCTGAATACTACGTCTGCGAATGCCGGGATTGCCCCCGAGCGTTGAATCTCGTTCATTCTTTGTCTCTGTTAGTTTTACCGACCCGCTCATTGCTGGCGCCGTCCCAGCCTTGGCGACCTACAGTGTGCGGTAGATGACCTTCGCGACACTCGAGACTTCCTTGCATCGATGTCGTTCCGATCACACTTACTGTTTTACTGGTGAGTTTCGCGCGCCAAATCGCTGACGATTCGCGTGCAGTTTCAGAAACAAACGAAATGTAGTTAGCGAGGAAGGGGCGGTCTGCCCCCTCTTGGGGGGGCAAAACTTGAAATGTCACAGGACGCGGGCGGTCTGGCGCTGACGTTTTTCGAGATCAGGCCGATGGGATTACCTGCCCGGAACACGGTGGTGTCGAGCCTTCGCGGCGGACCAGGTCAGAAATCGAACATGTGCTTGAGTGCACGTTTGGAGAAACAGATTCTCATAATGCTTAAGAATCTGGTTCCTACCCCGAGAGACGGTTATCGTTGGATGAGGTAAGCTGATGTGTTCTACGCTACACACCGCGACAACGATGTATCCACCGGCATCTTCCGTCTCGAGGCACCTTCAACAAGCGGTTTCGATTTCGCCGCACGCGTTGGGCGAGCTCGTTCGCAGTATCGGCACGCCGAGTTTCGTGTCGACGCTCAATGCTCTGCTCACGAGCAATGTTGCGGCCGACGCGGTTCATCTGGAGCGCACCCGTCCAGATCCCGCTAGCGCGACTGGTTTCTCGACTGAATGGATCGGCAGCGCAGGTGAGCAATACGATCTGATCTGCGAGGTAATGAGGGAGTATTACAAATATTATAGCCAGAGCGATCCGCTCTTTTCGGCTTTGCGCGGCGTGGTTGGGACACAGCTGATCCAACGGGACGTCACCGCGATTACCGATCAGGATCTGATGAAGCATGTCTTCGAGCCGGGACGAGTGGCCCAGGAATGTGTCTTATCGCACGGTACGCGTGTCGAGCAATACTCGCTTGCACTTGTTCGAATCGACGGCAAGCCAATTTTTACGCTCGCGGAAATGATGCTGTTGCGTCAGATGGGTGAGTTTCTGTTCCCTCTCTTTGAGGTCCATTGCAGAACCACTGCTGCACGTCGGATCAGTACTGTCCAGGGCGGTTGGAGTGCGCTGTCGAGGTTTGATGAGCGGATTGCTAATCAGAAAATTCGCCTTTCCCGCCGAGAGTATGAGATTTGCAAATGCCTTCTTTCAGGGCAAACGATTCCTGAGTGTGCGCAGAGTCTCGATCTTCGGACATCGACTGCCGAATCGTATGTCAAGCGAGCGTTCGCGAAGCTTGGTGTTCGGACCAAATGGCAACTACTGCAATGGGCCCACGACAGTTGACGGTGGAGGGAAATCCCTCTCATCACCTGATGTGAGATGTCGCAGGTTGCTCCGACCGTATATATCGTGGATGACGATACCTGTTCGCGGACGTCATTGTCTTGGCTGTTGGCGTCTGTAGACATACGGCCTATCGAATTTGAGAGTCCATTAGATTTTCTGACGCGCTTTGAGATAAGTGCGCCGGCTTGCATCGTGCTCGACGTACGCATGACATTACCGAGGAGCAAAACGACAGTCGCCGGTGTGTGCTTCGCCCGATCCGGGAGAGGATGTTTGGCTTCGATGGCTACCAGCGTCTCGTCAGCAATCTCGCGTCAGATGCGGGAATTACTGGGCAACTGGAGGCGCTGTTGCCGTTGCTCCAGGACGTATTGACGAAGGCACTGGAGGAATTGCAAGGCGATGCACAGAACGTGCAGTATCAGGCGCAACGTCGAATTTTGGCTCGCGTCGTGTGATCATCGCCATCGTCATCAACTCACTCAGCAATGTCGCGACACACTACTTGCGGCGCTGTGTTTTCTCATGGTCGGAATCGAATGCGAGTATTTCGCTTGGGGTCACGTTCAGCGCTTCGGCCAGCACGCGGATATTGTGAGCGCGATTTTCCGCTGGTCGCGTTCGATCTTGCCGACATTCGACCGCGCCAGGCCTGACTCGAGCGCAAGCTTTTCATACGACCAGCCTTTCGCCTCGCGCAGTTCCACCAGTCGTTTTCCAAACAACTTTGCCGGTCGCGCCAGCGTTGCATCCACCTAAAGCGCTATCGAAGACGCTCTCGGAGAGTGATCGCACCACGGACCGCAGGCGTTCAGGATTGTACGAAGCCGAGAATCGGCGAGCTTTGCCCCTTCAGGCAAACATCGAGCGCGCGTAAGCCACCAGGCGAGGCACGATCTCTTCCTCCATTCGCTCCACTGTCCAGTCGCGCTTGGAGCCGGACACCACCATTGCACCAAGCACGTGACCATCGGAATCGACGATCGGCGTCGCGACGTTGAGGTCAAACATGACCGATTGTTGATCCGTGAAAGCGTAGCCCTTTTCGCGCGCGTCGACGATGATCTGTTGTAGCTCACTTTTGTCTGTAATCGTGAACGGCGTGAGTGGTTTGGGCGCGCTCTGTGCGAGTACGGCTTGGAGCCGATCGTTATCCAGCGTCGAAAGAATCGCGCGCCCGCCCGAGGTGCTGAGCGCCGGTAGCCGTCGGCCAACGTAGACAGTATGGAAGTCGGCGTGCGGATAGCTCTGGACATGCAGCAAGTGAACGATGTCTGCTCCCGCGAGTATGCAGAACGAGCAACGCTGGCCGCAATCGTCGCGCAATTGCACGAGACGTGGCCATATCGTCTTGATAACGCGGTTGCTCATCTGAAAATTGAACAGCATGTCGAGCGTCTTCACAGTCAGCCGGAAGGTCTTGTGCCTCGCATCTTTCTCGACGTAGCCGCATTCCATCAGCGTGTCGACGATTCGCTGCACGGTCGCTACCGGGAGTCCGGTTAACCGGTGCAGTGCGGTCAGGGTAGGTACCGAGTTGGCGGGCGTGAACGCTTCAAGTACCTGGAAACCGCGCGCGACCGACGAGATGAACAACGGATCGTCCTCATCTTCTTCGGGGGCAGGCAATGCATCCTTGCCCTCGGCAGGGCGCGATACCGCGCGCGACCAGGTCTGGATCCTGAGGCTGGACAGCGCACGTGCAGTGGCAAGTACGGGCTGAACCACCTGGCTTATCACATCCTCCTCGTTCACTTCGCCAAGCCATCCGGATACCGATACTGCGGCAAGACACGCTCCATCCGCGCCGAACACGGCGGCACCGATCGTCCCTTCGTCATGGACGTTGCTACCCGCTTCGAAGACGTAACCGCGCGCGGCTGCGTCCGCCAGCGTGCATTCGTGTGCGGCCTGCTCATCGGGCGTAATGGCACGGTCGGGCGCCTCTGCCAGCTCGGCGATCCGTTGAGCGAGGGCCTTGCCTGACAGGGTCGACAGCATTGCGCGTCCGGGCGCGGAGGTGAGTGTGGGCAAGCGCTCGCCGATCGGCGCCATGGTCCGTGAATGGGCGGCGGACGGCACGCGCGCGATGTTGACGATATCCGCTCCCTGCATCACCCACAGGTCCGCGCGCAAATTCGTGCGTGCGCTCAGATCGACCAGCGCCGGAACGGCCAGATCAATCAGGTGATTCGTGCTGAGGAAGGTGTGCGCGATGCACGCGCTCCGGTATGTCAGCGAAAGCGCTGACGACACCTCATCGCGATGCAGATACCCGCAACGCACGAGGGTATGCGTGATGCGTTGCGCGCTGCTGCGGTTCATGCCGGTCAACGCGGCGATTTCGGCAATGCGCAGATCGGGAGCCGCGGGGCCAAACGCCTCAAGCACCGCCAGCGCTTTGCCCAGTGCAGCGATCCGAGAACGATGGTCTTCACTCATTAGGGTTTCCTCTACTGGCTGCAAAAAGCGATTGACATCGACTTTTGATCGAACAATGATTGCGTCAATCTAATTGCAGTAATAATAATCGCATGGCGGTAAAACGTCAAGTGTTCACAGCAAAGCCAAGGAGCAACACCGTGTCGATGTCCATCAACAGAGTCAACGAACCGGCCGCGCGACAGACTGCGCGGATCCTCGGCGGCTCCCGCGCCCGCAGCAATGCGGCGCCGGTTGCCGGCGCCGCAAACTCGTCCGCCGCGCATGGCACGCCCATTATCGACGTGCGCGCCGCTCACAAGATCTATCCGGGCGACGCGTCCGGCGTTGCCCACGCGCTGAAAGGCGTGTCCCTATCGATCAACGACAACGAGTTCTTTACCTTGCTCGGGCCGTCAGGTTGCGGCAAGACGACGTTGCTACGTCTGCTGGCCGGGTTCGAGGAGCCTTCGTCGGGAGAAATCCTGTTGGCCGGCGAGCCGGTCCACGCGCTGCCGCCGTATCGCCGTCCGGTCAATACGGTATTCCAGCATTACGCGCTGTTTCCCAACATGACGGTGGCTCAGAACATCGCGTTTGGCCTGCGTATGCTCAAGCGCAGCCCGGTCGACATCAAAGGGCGTGTTGTCGAGATGTTGGCGCTCGTCAAGATGGAAAAGTTCGCCGACCGGCACGCCAACCAGCTCTCGGGCGGACAGCAACAACGTATCGCACTCGCCCGGGCGCTTGCGCCGCAGCCGCGCGTGCTGCTGCTCGATGAGCCGTTGTCCGCGCTCGACCTGAAGTTACGCCAGGCAATGCGGCTCGAACTGAAGAGCTTGCAGGAAAAGACCGGCATCACGTTTGTCTTCGTCACGCATGACCAGGAAGAGGCCCTTGCGATGAGCGATCGCATTGCCGTAATGTCGGAGGGCCTCGTGCAGCAGATCGGTACGCCTGAAGACATCTATGACCGGCCCGCCACCCGCTTCGTCGCGGACTTCATCGGCGAGAACAACATGCTGGCGGGACATGTCACGGAGCGAGGCGCCGGATTTGTGCGGGTCGCGGTGCCCGAGGTCGGCGAATTCGTGGCGGCTCCGCACGACGATTACGCGGTCGGCGATGCGGTCACGGTGGCGATTCGGCCCGAGCGGCTAGCCTTCGCCACGGGGTCCGTATCGGTCGGTCCGCGGATCAAGGGCGAGATCGCCGCCACGGTCTATCTTGGCACCGACACGGCCTGTCACGTGCGGCTTGGCAACGGCCAGCGCATCGTGGTTCGCGATATGACTGGCGGCTGTCACGCTGGCCGTTCGCAAATCGGTCAGCCGGTCTGGCTCGACGTTGCCGTGAACGCGGTTAACCTGCTGAGGGGCTGAGATGCTGCAAACAGACCTTCCCCAATCGACACCGCTCATTGCCACCCCCAGTCAATTGAGCCGTCGCGAACGGCGCTTGCAACTCGTCAGTCTGCTGCCGGCGCCGCTGATGATCGTGGTATTTCTGGTGGCACCGCTGCTGTTGGTGGTGGCGTATTCGTTCATGGCGGCGAACGGCTACGGCGGTGTGCTGCATCAATTCAGCCTCGACGCCTATGTCCAGCTCCTGTTCGAGCGGAATCTCGACGATAGTCTGAGCTTCACCAACGCGTATCTGATGATCGCGTTGCGTTCGATTTCGGTTGCCGGCATGACGACGTTGATCACGATGCTGGTCGGCTTTCCGGTCGCGGTGTATATCGCGTTGCAGCCCGCTGCCCGGCGCAACCGGCTGATTCTGTGGATCACGATTCCGTTCTGGACCAACCTGCTGGTGCGCACCTATGCGTGGATCCTGCTGCTGCGCGATACGGGTGTAATCAACGGCGTTCTGCAGGCGCTGGGGATCACTCACCATCCTATCGCCATGCTTTACACCGACGGCGCGGTGCTTGTCGGTCTCGTCTATACGTATGCGCCCTTCATGGTGCTGCCGATCTACTCGAGCGTCGAGAAGATGGACATTCGCCTGATCGAGGCCGCGCATGATCTGTACGCGACCAAAACCCAGGCGCTATTGCGCGTCGTGCTGCCCGCGGCCGCGCCGGGCATTGTCGCCGGCTGCATGCTGACCTTCATTCCCTGTCTCGGCGCGATGATCGCCCCCGAATTGCTCGGAGGCGGAAAGAAAATGATGCTCGGCAATCTGATTTACCGGCAGTTCACCGAATCACGCGACTGGCCGTTCGGTTCCGTGTTCGCCGTGGTGCTGCTGGTAGCCATCGTCACGGCCGGCGCGCTGATTTCGCTGGTTCGATCCAGTCTTGCCGCATCCCGTGCACGGAGTCCGCAATGAGCTTTTTTCAACGGCCAGCCCGATTTCGCGCGAACCATTTCAGTGGTTTCGGCGCGATCACCGGGGCGTTCTATCTGTACCTGTATGCGCCGATCGTGGCGCTTGTGGTCCTGTCTTTCAACGGCAGCACGTCGGCCACCGTCTGGAAATCGTTCAGCCTGCAATGGTATGAAGTGGTCTTCCAGAATACGGCGTTGCGCGATGCGGCCCAGAACAGTGTCGTGATTGCGCTTGCCGCGGCATCGCTTTCGACAGTGCTCGCGACGATGGCCGCGCTTGCCATCGCGCGCCGAAAGCGCACGCGCACCACCGCGATGTCCGAGCGGCTCGTCATGCTGCCGCTGGTCTTGCCCGAGATCGTGGTCGGCGTGGCGACATTGGGATTTTTCAGTGCGATCGGACTCTCGCTCGGCGCGGGCAATCTGATCATCGCACACACGGTGTTCTGCATTCCGTTTGCGTACCTACCTATCCGCGCGCGTCTTCAAGGGATGGATACGCGCCTCGAACAGGCGGCGATGGATCTTTATGCACGCGAATGGGCCACGTTGCGCTATGTGACGCTGCCGCTGTTGATGCCGGGCATCGTGTCGGGTCTGATGCTCGCCTTCGTGGTCTCGCTCGATAACTTCATCATTTCAGTACTGGTCGCGCAGGCCGGTTCGACGACTTTGCCGATCTTCATTTTCGGCCTGATGCGGATGGGCGTCACACCCGACGTCAACGCGGCTTCGACCATCATTCTCGCGGTTTCGGTGGCACTGGTCGTTGCGGCGCACATGATCGGCAATGGTGGCCGTAAGCGTTCGTAGTCCATTTCTACACGGCAAGACATCACACCCAACGGAGAGGTCATGAAGAAATTTCTGAGCACCACCGGCGTCGTTTTCGCCTGCGTTGCCCCAGCCATGGTTGCGAATGCTGAGGGTAGCCTGAACCTGTACACCTGGTCCGGCTACATCGCACCGGATCTGATTGCCCAGTTTCAGAAGCAGACCGGCATCAAGATCAATATCGACAATTACGATTCCGAGGAGACTCTGCTCGCAAAACTCAAGCAGGGCGGCGCTGGATACGACCTGGCCGTGAGCGGTCAGGAAATGGTCCCGGTGTTGGCGCGCGAAGGTCTGATCCAGAAAATCGATGCAACGAACATTCCGGGTTACAACAATATCAATGCGCGCTTTCGAAAGCCCCAATGGGATCCGGATGGCACCTATTCCGTTCCGTATGTCTGGGGCACGATGAGCTTCGCGGTAGACACGGGTGTGTACGGCGGTGACATCAATAGCTGGAAGGTATTGTTCGATCCACCGGTGCAGTTGCGCGGGAAGCTCAATATGTTCGATTCCCCCAACGACGCCATCGCGGTGGCAGCGTTCTACGTCGGCGTGCCTTTCTGCAGCGAAGATCCGAAGCAGATGCAGAAAGTGCTGGACGTGCTCAAGCAGCAGAAGCCGTTCGTGAAAACATACAGTTCGAAGGCCGGGGCGATTCGCGAATCGATGGTGTCCGGCGAAATCGCCATGTCGGCGATCTGGAGCGGTACAGCGCAACGTGCGACTGATCTCAAGCATTCGATCCGCTATGCGTATCCCAAGGAAGGCTCGATCGCTTGGGTTGACAACGTGGTGATGCCGAAGGGGGCGCCGAACCCCGAAAACGCGAAAAAGTTTATTGCGTTCCTGCTGACACCGAAGGCAGCGGCCATGAATACCAACTTCCTGAAATATCAGAACGCGATCGACGGATCGGATGCATACGTGGCTGCCGACGTGAAGGGTGCACAAGCCATGAATCCGCCAGCTGGCACAAAACTGGTCTTCGAGCAGCAAGCTTGTTCGGCACCGGCGATCCGCCTGCATGACCGGATCTGGACGGAACTGCTCAAGTAATTGAAGGTTTACGCGACTGAGCTTATCTGTAATTTTTCATAGGGTATGTATTTAGTATGACTATTCAATTATCCCTTATTGATCGATCTGCCTGTGAGGTGGTCGATATGCTTCGCAGCGAAGCGATCAGCCCGCACGATCTGCTCGACACGCTGGCCGCGCAAATGGATCGCGTCGAGCCGCATGTCAATGCATTGCCGATCGTGTGCTGGGAACGTGCGCATGAGCACGCCGACGCGCTGCTGCGCAAGCCGGTCGCCGAGCGGGGGTTGCTTTGCGGATTGCCGGTGCCGATCAAGGATCTCTCGGCTGTCAAAGGGGTGCGTACCACCTATGGCTCGCGAGTGTACGAGGACTTCGTGCCTGGCGCGACGGACGCGACGCCCACGCGTATCGAAGCGAGCGGCGGCATCGTCTACGCGAAATCCAACACGCCGGAATTCGGCGCGGGTGCCCACACGATAAACAAGGTGCTGGGATTGACGCGCAATCCGTGGAAGCTGTCGCGCTCGGCAGGTGGTTCGTCCGGCGGCGCTGCAGCGGCACTTGCTTCTGGAACCGCCTGGGTCGCGCACGGCTCGGATCTGGCCGGCTCGCTGCGTACGCCGGCGGCATTCTGCGGTGTCGTCGGGTTGCGGCCGACGCCAGGCCGGCTCGCGTCCGGGCCGGCACCCGATCCGTTCGACACGATGGCGGTCCAGGGGCCGATGGCGCGCAATGTGGCCGACACGGCGCTGTTGTTCGACGCGATGTGCGGCACCGACAGCCGTGCACCGCTCTCGATGCCGAACCCGCCTACACCGTTCCTCGATCATGCACTGCGCCCTCGCAAGCCCGCACGGGTGGGTTACAGCCCAGGCCTCGGCATTGCCGAGGCGGAACCCGAAATCCTGGCGATTTGTGCTACGGCGATGGACAGTCTTGGTCGAGCCGGCATCGATATCGATCTACCGACTATCGACCTGTCGAAGGGTACCCGCGCATTTCATGTGCTGCGCGGCGTGTCCTATGCCACCTATCTGGCCGACGAGCTGGCGGCGCATCGCGGGTTGCTCAATCCCAATGTGATCGGAAACATCGAGTATGGTCTGTCGCTCGATGGCCCGTCGATTGCCGAGGCACAACGCACGCGCGGCGCGTTGTTCCACCAGATGATGGCCCTGCTCGACGAATACGAGGTCGTGATTTGTCCGGCCTCGATCGTTCCGCCATTTCCCGTCGAAGAGACTTACGTGACCAGCGCTGCTGGCCGGCAGTTCAGTACGTATATCGACTGGCTGGCGATCACTTATGGATTGACGCTGCTGGGACTTCCGGTGATCTCGATTCCCTGCGGCATGACGAGCGATGGTTTGCCGGTGGGGATTCAGATTGCGGGCCGTCCGCGCGGCGAAGCGGCGTTGTTGTCGGTTGCGGCGGCGATCGAGGCGATCATCGGCAAATGGGCCACCCAAGAGCGCGAACTCGATTCGCTGATGCGTACCAACGCCTGATTTTAAGCGGAACGGCCACGCAATCGAGCCGGCCCGCGCAGATCCGTGCTTTATCCGGGCGCGTCCATTTAACGTCATGGTCTTTGCCGACTACAGATGCGCTGGCAACGGACGGGAATGGAATCGCTCCGGATCGGAAGCGTTTCTCAAGACCATGGCGATGTGCGGTTATCAATCGGGAACGGGAGGAGGGGCGGGTCCGGATTCGGAGTAGCCGGGTCTGCCCCACATCCCGCCATGACAGCGCGTTCATTTAACGCATATGATTAGGTATACGAAATTGCGTTGAACGATTTTAGAAATTGGTCTTGATGTACCGATCGACGGTGCGTTGGTATCGACTTGCGCACGTTATTTGAATCGTGACTCGTCGCACTACGTAAAAAATAGAACTAGCAACTGAGGCCTGCCTGGCGACGCGATACGCGACATCCGGGCAGATCAGGTGAAATCTTGGAGATCGAAATGAAAAGGACGTTTTTTGCAGTGGGTGTGTTGAGTGTATTCACGGGCGTTGCGCAGGCGCAAAGCAGTGTGACGTTGTATGGCCTGATCGACGAAGGTCTGGACTATACGAACAATGTCGGCGGCAAGAAGCTCTATGCGCTGTCGAGCGGTGATGTGCAGGGTACCCGCTGGGGCCTGAAAGGCACGGAAGACCTGGGCGCTGGTTTGAAGGTGGTGTTCAAGCTGGAATCGGGTTTCGACGTCAACAGCGGCAAGCTGGGTCAAGAAGGCGCGGAGTTTGGACGTCAGGCTTATATCGGAATGTCCAGCGCGACGTTCGGCACGGTGACCGTTGGTCGCCAATATGACTCTGTCGTCGATTACCTGGCGCCGATGACGGCTAATGGCAACTGGGGCGGCGGGATGTTCACGCACCCCTACGATAACGACAACACCGACAACACCTTCCGACTCAATAACGCGGTCAAGTACACGAGCGTCGATTACAGCGGCTTCTCGTTTGGCGGTGCCTATGCGTTCAGCAACTCGACCAATTTCGGGATGAACCGTGCGATCAGCGTAGGCGCGCAGTACAGCAATGGTCCAGTTAGTCTTGCCGCCGCCTATATGAATGTCGATCGCCCCAATGCGGGCACGGCAGGCGCCGTAGCTATCGGTCCGAACGGCAACCCGGACGGTAGTTGGACCGCCATTCATCAACGCGTCTTCGGAGCGGGCATTGCGTACACGACCGGATCCGCAACGGTGGGTTTCGCGTACACGCACACAAACCTGTCGCAGCCGACGGCGACCCAGTACGCGAACTTTGCGGCCAGCCCGACACTCGGAGCGGCAACATCGCTCAAATTCAACAATTACGAGGTGAACGCCAAGTACCAGTTCACGCCGGCGTTTTATGCCGCCGGCATGTACACCTACACGCAGGCGACGTTGGATGGTGCAACAGGTGGCAGCGCTAAGCCGAAATACCATCAGTTTGGTTTGATGGCCGATTACAACCTGTCGAAGCGAACCGATGTCTATGCTCAGGCTGCTTACGTCAAGGTTGCGAGCGATTCAGGTGTCACCGGAACCGGGCTTGAGTTTGCCGTGAATCCTGATGCTGCTGGCCCGTCGTCAACCAGCAAGCAATTCATGGCCCGCGTTGGCATCCGTCACAAGTTTTGAATTGCGGCCGCTCGCTTGATCCCTTTCCACTCACCGACAAAGCATGGGTACGCGGAGTTGGATTGTTGGCTGTAGTTCAGAGCTTGGTTCAATCTCGCCGATGGTTGCAGCCACATATGCCGTGGCTATCAGAAATGGCAAGCGAGCAGTAAAAAACAGGTGCGACACATGTCGCACCGCCTAACGGAGAACATAGATGCGTATCCATAATCTCGGGATCCGGATTGGCCAGGGTCGGCCGGGGCCACTGAACAGCATCACCGATGTATCCGGAGTTCGGGTTGGCCATGCGACGGTCGTTTGCGACTACGCGGGCCAGTCCGTGCGGACCGGTGTCACAGTTATCGAGCCACGTCCCGGTAGCGCGCGGCTGTCGCCGTGCTATGCGGGCTGCCACGTGCTGAATGGTAACGGCGACGCTACTGGTCTCGAATGGGTACGCGAATCAGGCTTGCTGACGACCCCCATCGCATATACGAACACGCACAGTGTTGGCATCGTTCGCGACGCGCTGGTCAAGGCCGAACGCGCGTCGGTGGGCACAAGCCGCTACTGGTGCATGCCGGTCGTGCTGGAAACGTTCGATGGGGTGCTGAACGACATTTGGGGGCAGCATGTCACTGCTGCGCACGTACGCGAGGCCCTTGAAGACGCAAAGGGGGGGCCTGTTGCCGAGGGAGGGGTAGGCGGTGGTACCGGAATGATCTGCCACGAGTTCAAGGGCGGCATCGGTACCGCTTCACGTGTGCTGGATGCGGCCGACGGTGGCTGGACGGTGGGCGCGATCGTGCAGGCGAACTATGGTCGTCGCGATGCACTGCGCGTGGCAGGTTATCCAGTCGGGGAAGTGCTGCGCGATGTGCCGTCGCCGTTTGCGCAGTCTGAGCGGGGAGAGCCGGGTATGGGTTCGATCGTCGTCACACTTGCGACCGACGCGCCGCTGCTGCCGCATCAATGCACCCAGCTTGCAAGGCGTGCTGGGATTGGCCTCGCACGCGTCGGTGGCGGAACCGAGTATTCGAGTGGGGACATTTTTCTCGCGTTCTCGGTCGGCAACGATGGAATGCCTCCGGCCGATTACAGCAGCCGAAGCGCTCTTCTGACCGCGGTGCAAAGCGTGAATCAGGATTTCATGACGTCGCTATTTGTTGCGGCTGCCGATGCGGTCGAGGAGGCGATTCTCAATGCCCTTGTTGCAGCGGTCGACACGGACGGGCAGGGCGTTAATGTCCAATCAATCGGTATTGACCGTCTGCTGGACGCATTGCGGAAGACGGGGTGGCGGCGGGACCCCGCGCGCGATCAAGGAGCCAGTGTACGACGTCGCTTCCTGAAATCATCGCGGCGGCCGCAGGAAATCTGAATCTTTAGTGGGAGTTCGCATTGACCGATCTGTCTTCGACTCAACCCAGCCATGCGGAATGGCAAACGCTCGCGGCACGTGTCGAGCCACGGACGCAGGCCTGGATTGACGGCGGCTTTGTCGACGCGCAATCGGGCTGCACGTTCCCGGCGATCAATCCGGCGACGGAGACGCTCATCGCCAACGTCGCGTCGTGCGATGTCGACGATGTCGACCGCGCGGTTCGCGCGGCGCGCGTCGCGTTCGAATCCGGCGCGTGGTCGCGTAGTTCGCCGGCAGAGCGCAAGCGCGTGCTGTGCCGGCTCGGGGAACTGATCGCCGAGCACGGGCACGAGTTCGCGCTGCTCGATTCGCTGAACATGGGCAAGCGCGTCGCCGACGCCTATGCGGTCGACGTGCCCGGCGCGGCCGGTCTGTTCGCATGGTACGGCGAGGCGGCCGACAAGTTGTACGGCGAAGTCGCGCCGACCGATCCCGGCAATCTCGCGATCGTCACGCGCGAGCCGCTCGGCGTTGTCGGCGCGGTCGTGCCGTGGAATTTTCCGCTCGACATGGTCGCGTGGAAGGTCGCACCCGCGCTCGCGGCCGGCAACAGCGTCGTACTGAAGCCGGCCGAGCAGTCGCCGCTGTCCGCACTGCGGCTCGCGGAGTTCGCGCAGCAAGCCGGCCTGCCGCGCGGCGTGCTGAACGTCGTGCCCGGTCTCGGCAAAACGGCTGGCCGCGCGCTGGGCCTGCATCCGGACGTCGACGTGATTGCGTTCACCGGTTCGACCGAAATCGGCAAGAAATTCCTCGAATACGCGGGCCAGTCGAACCTGAAGCAAGTCTGGCTCGAATGCGGCGGCAAGAGCCCGAACCTCGTGTTCGATGACGCCGACGATCTCGATCTCGCCGCGCGCAAGGCTTGCTTCGGGATCTTCTTCAATCAGGGCGAAGTGTGCTCCGCGAATTCGCGGCTGCTCGTGCAGCGCTCGATTCACGACGAATTCGTCGCGCGGCTCGTCGAGCAGGCACGCGCGTATCGCCCCGGCGATCCGCTTGATCCAGCGAGTGGGATGGGCGCGATCGTCGATCGCGCGCAGTTCGAGCGCGTCGGCGCAGCGATCGCGCGCGGCCGTGAACGCGCGAAGCTCGTCGCGGGCGGCTACTCATGTCGGGTGAATGGCAAGGGCTGGTTCATCGAGCCGACGATCTTCACCGGCGTCGCGCCCGGCGACCCGCTCGCGACCGACGAAATCTTTGGGCCGGTGCTCGCGGTGATCCCGTTCGATACGGAAGACGAAGCGATCCGGATCGCGAACGATTCGATTTACGGGCTCGCGGCGTCGGTCTGGACCGGCAGCCTCGCGCGCGCGCATCGCGTGTCGTCGAAGCTGCGTGCAGGCACGGTGTCGGTGAATACAGTCGACGCGCTGAGCACGCAGACGCCGTTCGGCGGCTTCCGTCAGTCGGGTTTCGGCCGCGATCTGTCGCTGCACGCGCTCGACAAGTACACCGGACTCAAGACGACGTGGATCACATGGTGAGCCGCGCGTTGAATTCCCCTCAACATCTGATTATTTCCCGCAAGGAGACGACTATGAACACCCGTGAGATCCCGCGTCGCGAAACGCGCGACTATCAGAAGAGCGACGCCGCCCACCATCTGCATGCGTTCGTCGACCAGAAGGCACTGAACGCCGAAGGGCCGCGCGTGATGGTGCGCGGCCAGGGCGTCCATCTGTGGGACAACGACGGCAAACGCTACATCGACGGCATGTCGGGCCTTTGGTGCACGAACGTCGGCTACGGGCGAAGCGAGCTTGTCGACGCCGCGACGCGCCAGATGCGCGAGCTGTCGTACTACAACATGTTCTTTCATACGACGCATCCAGCTGTTGTTGAATTGTCGGAGCGGCTGTTCGCGCTGCTCGGCGATCGCTACAGCCACGTCGTCTACACGAACTCCGGGTCGGAGTCGAACGAGGTGCTGATCCGCACCGTGCGCCGCTTCTGGGACGTGATGGGCAAGCCCGAGAAGAAGGTGATGATCGGGCGTGTGAACGGCTATCACGGCTCGACGGTCGGCAGCGCGTCGCTCGGCGGGATGTCGTTCATGCACGAGATGGGCGATTTGCCGATTCCGAACGTCACGCACGTCGACGAGCCCTACTGGTACGCGAACGGCGGCGACCTGACGCCCGAGGCGTTCGGCAAGCAGGCGGCGTTGTCGCTGGAGAAGAAGATTCTCGAACTCGGCGCGGACCGCGTCGCCGCGTTCGTCGCGGAGCCGTTCCAGGGCGCGGGCGGGATGATCTTCCCGCCGGACGGATACTGGCAGGAGATCGAGCGGATTTGCAGGCAGTACGACGTGCTGCTGTGCGCGGACGAAGTGATCGGCGGCTTCGGCCGTACCGGCGAATGGTTCGCGCACCGGTACTTCGGTTTCGAGCCGGATCTGATCTGCATCGCGAAGGGCCTAACGTCGGGCTACGTGCCGATGGGCGGCCTGGTGATGAGCCGCCGGATCGGGGAGGCGCTGGTCGAGCGCGGCGGCGTATATGCGCACGGGCTCACGTATTCGGGCCATCCGGTCGCCGCGGCGGTGGCGCTCGCGAACCTCGACGTGCTCGAACGGGAGCAGCTCGTCACGCGCACGAAGACCGACACCGGTCCGTATCTGCAGAAGGCGCTGCGTGACGCGTTCGCGGATCATCCGCTCGTCGGCGAGATTCAGGGCGTCGGCGCGGTCGGCGCGATCCAGTTCGCGAAGGACAAGGCGACGCGCGAGCGCTTCGCGAACGAGGGCGATCTGACCTGGCACAGCCGGACGGTCGGTTTCGAGCTCGGCGCGATCGTGCGCTCGACGAGCGGCCGGCTGATCGTCGCACCGCCGCTCGTCATCGATCACGCGCAGATCGACGAGCTGATCGGCAAGATGCGCGATGCGGTCGATGCGACCGCGCGCACCGTGCTGCGTTAGTCGGCGGGGCGAACCCAAGGCTGGCGTATGCAGTTCCAGCCTTGCCGTTTCATTGGAGTGACGTTGGTAGGTGCATCGGTGGGTTGCGTGTTCATGTGACCGCGAAAAGTTGCTTTGGCCGTCCGAACTTACCAGCGGCCCCAATGTGCAAGCGCGAAGCTCGCCTTTAGGCCAGTTGCCGTTGCATCGACCGGTTGAATCCGCAGCCAGATACGGACGTTCGAATTCTGCCTACGGGAATTCACGAACGTCCGATCCAGCGTGAACATTAGACGTTGGCGTGCTGACTTGCAGCAACCTTACGCGATCCCCGGCTGGCTGGTCAAATGCTCTTGAGGCGTGCCGGTCCAAGTCGAGCCGAGTGGCTGCATCGAAAGCCAAGTCTTAATGAGCTTGCCTGATTCGGTGCGATAGGACTGCATGCCTGCGCGACTACCCGCACTGGTGAGCATGACGATCAGATAGGCGGTGTCATACGAGAGCAAGCCGATCAGCATCGCCGCCGTGGCAATTTCGGCAGGGACGCGTCGCCGAATCAGTCCGCGCGCGACCAGCATTGTGCCGCTCACACCGCCGCTTGGCAGCACGTGGTCGCTAAAGACTTTCGCGATGCCAAGAGGAACGAGGGGCCGCAGTGGCAGTGAGCGCCTGGCGCGCGCTACCTAGCGCGAACGGGGACGCCGTGCGTCGTCGACCGTGCCGCCACACAATCCGGGCGGCGCCGTTGCTTTTTCCGAGGGACAGTCGGAACCGCAACGGCTCTTGATAAAAGTCAACGATGCGGCTTCCGAAGCTTCGAAGATGAAGGCGTGGCTTTGTTCTCCACGTTCGATGGTTTCGCGCGGCGATCAGCGTGGGCAGATGTATGATCCGACTTGCCGCTCCGCAGGCCGCCGCGGTATCCGGTACGCGGTGCCGGGTAGCGTGGCCGAACGGTTCCTGCTCGTGGCCGACTGCCCGTGCTGATGATTTATGCCTCCCGGGCTACCGATGCGGATGCCTGAAACATCGCACTGATCATCCCTTTCCAGGAGGGCGACATGTTTCCCAACGTGTTTCGCCAGTGTTTTGCCAACGTTGCAATCTTCGCGTCGCAAGTCGGGCTCATCGCAACGGTGCACGCCATGCTGGTCGACGAAGGCTCGGCGCTTTATGTTGGCATACTGTCCTGTTGTTCGGGCGTCGCGGGATTGATCGCGATGCGGCAGTGAACGATCCCGCGAATCGCGCGGGTCCGGTCCTGCGTGTCGCCGAAGCTTCAGTTGTCCGACCCGCGCACCGAGCGGTCGATGTGCGGGTGTTGCCGGTCAATTTCTGCGCCGCGCTGCCGGTGGGCTGGAGGTCGGCGCCGACTTCAGGAGACCGGCGCCGGTTGGCGGACAGCGTGCGGCGATGTCCGTCGCTTGACTCACATCAGCGAGGCAGGACCCTCACCGCGGAGGATGAACGCCCGAAATCGGGTATTGCGAGCGCACCACACTGATGAACCGGCTCTCGCACTCAATCGGCGTGATCAACAGGAACGGAACATGGGAATCGGGATGCAGATCGCTTACTTCGGCTTCGCGGGGGCGGCTCTGCTGGAGGCGGAAGCGAGCATCCAGTTGATGCGCCTCGAGCCGTTCTGTACGCAACTGTCTCGCTGCCATCTCGCGATCGAAGCGATGGACGCGTCGACTTGCCAGCCGAGGTATGACGTACGACTCGATCTGATCACGCGCAAAGGGGGAACCGTCTCGTTCCGCATATGGCGGGCGTGGATCCCGTGGACGCGCTGAAGCGGGCATTCGACATCGCCGAGCGGCAACTCGCCGGGACCGCGGCCGCTGAAACCCACGAGAACTTGCGCTGACACGTCTCGCGCACCGGACGCGATTCGCCATGGCACGATGCACCGGCCTGCCGCGGTTCGTCAGGCGTGAGTCGATCCGCCGCGATGACGGGAGCGGCACGGTCGGTACCTCTGGTCCGGCTAATTGTCTTCGTCGCCCGTGAAGACCTCGTGCTCCGGCACCTCCGCCGTATCGTCGACACACTGCACCCGCCATGCGCCAGGTACTGGTGCCTGCCGGGCATCGCGCAGCCAGCGCGCGAGGCCGGCTTGGCCTTCGAACGGCCCGGACGGCGCGTCGAGATCGAAATCGTCGAGGCAGCACAGGGCGCCGGCGTTGTCGGGACCCGTCATCAGGGTGGCGCCGCCCTCGCGGACGAGCGTCCCCCACACGGGCAGGTTCATCCCTGCATGACCCTCGCGCGACCAGCGACGCATGGCCGTGTCGATCCAGAGAATGGCATAGGCCGAAGGGTTGTCGCAGGCGAAAGTATCGAGATGCAGGGTGATTCGCACGATGGGCTCCGAATCGAAAGGAGGGCGGCCGCCGTCATCGGCGGTCGAGGCTTTTACTTGCTCATGACCCAGCGAATCAGCGTATGCGTGTCCTCGGAGGACAGCGTGCCGACACGCTCGGCGGGCAGCGGCATCGCGGTGTCGCCCCAGTGCGCACTGCCGCCCAGTTTCAGCTTGTCCACGAGGGTGTCCTCGGCATGCGGCGTGTCCCGACACCGTTTCGCGATCTCGCGAAACGATGGTGCGAGGAACGGCATGTCGGTGGTGTGGCAGAACATGCAATGCTGCCGATCGACGAGCACGGCGGGCTCCTGCACCCAGGCCGACGCCGTCCCGAACGCGAGCCACGCGAAGGCGAGTAGGTATCACGGCATGCGTGTCATTGGAGCGGTCGTCATCGCGCGGTGTTCTGCAAGTAGTCCGCCCCAGTCTATGCGTGGTCGCGGGCCCGCGGTTGATGCAAGTCAAACGCCGCCACGCGCTCGCCGGCCGCCTGGATCCGCGGCCCGGGCCGCGCATCGATCCGTGGCGCGTTGACGCATGTCAAGCGCGGTGGCGCTGCCGTGCGTTTCAATGGATTCAGCCAGGACGACCTCGGATGAAGGCGGTGTCCTTGCAGGAGGGCAGTGATGAACCAGGATCGGTTGTTCGCCTCGTTGGCGGCCTTGGCGCGCGACCTGTCGATTCCGGACGACGCGTTGCGGCGGATGCTCGACGACGAAATCGCGGCGCTGACGAAAGATGCCCGCGTGCATGATTACCTGCGGATATTCGCGATTCGTCGCGTGAGCCGGCGCATGCAGTCACTGGACGCTGCAGGCGGGCATCCGGGGGGGGCGGAACCGGGAGGATAGGCGATGCACGCGAGGGTATTCGACGGAACCGGGTCGAGCCTGCGGGATACGTGGGTGCCGGACTCGGCTCCGGCGGCCAGCGCTCAGACGCGGGCGAGCCCGGCCAGATCGATGATATGGATCTGCTTGCCATGCGGGTCGATCAGGCCGGCGCGCTGGAATTTCGACAGCATCCGGCTGACCGTTTCGAGCTTGATCCCGAGATAGCAGCCGATTTCCTCGCGCGTCATGCGCAGGTTGAAATCGGCCGACGAATAGCCGCGCGCCCTGAAGCGTTCGGACAAGTTCAACAGGAACTCCGCGACGCGCTGTTCCGCGGACATCGTGCCCAGCAGCATCATCAGGCACGACTTGCGCACGATCTCGCCGCTCATCATCTTGTGGAGGTGGTGCTGCATCGATCTCACCTTGGCGCAAACCTTCTCAAGCTGGCCGAACGGGATGATACAGACCATGCTGTCCTCCAGCGCGATCGCATCGCTGTTGTGACGCCCGCTGCACACGCCGTCGAGACCGAGCGTTTCTCCGGCGATCTGGAATCCGGTCACTTGCTCCTGGCCGTCGCGATGCATGACGATCGTCTTGAATGAGCCGGTGCGGACCGAATAGAGGCTCTGGAACGTATCGTGCGCGTGGAACAGCGACTCGCCCCGCTTGACCGAGCGGGGCGTGCAGACCACCTCGTCAAGGACAGCCAGGTCTGCATCGTCGAGTTCCGCCGACATGCACGCCGAACGGACCGAGCAGGTCGAGCGGCGCGCGCCGGGACGCTTCACCCGCTCGTCCCGATCGACAGGATGAAGTGCGATCGTCATCGCATACGCGACGGCGGGACAGGCATTTTCGTGGGGTTGGGCAGTCAGCATGATCTGCTCCTGGTTACTCGGTTGGGTGCAACGCCACTGCGTGGGGGGCGTCATGTGGTGGCGCGGTCGGTCTGGTCGAAAAATTCGTTCCTGGTCATTGGCCGGCTGTGCACAGCGTGGAACCTGGCGATTTCGTCTGCGAAGCGGCGGCGACCCGGGACACGGAACCGTGCGGTGCAATCGACGGGCAAGGCTGGCGACGGCATGTTCGGCGCTCGGGCCTCCATGTAAAGCAGTATGGTTCGCCCGCGGCCGGTCTGAAATAGGCCGCGATGGAAAGTCAGGTAAGGTTTGGAGAACGGCTGTAGGAGGATGCTGACAACGGCTGCGGCCGGTGAAGTGTGGGCTCTCAGAAAAGGTGTCTTTGGCCCCCTAGACAGATCAAGGACTTGGACATCTTTTTTGAGACAACCGCATGGCGCACATCTCAGAAAAAGTGTCCTTGGGCACGGGAATTCTCAGAAAAGTCGTCTTCGGGATGCTGCCCACTTCCGACTACGCGTCTCGGCGGAGCTTGGCAACAAGCATCGGCGCAGAAGTGCGCATCAGAATCCGATCGTGCTGATCGGCATGTGCTATAAATGTGCATATCGTGTGCGTTGATCAATCTGCTATGGATCCAAACGTCGACTACGACCCAACGCCATCTGGTGGTTTCGACCAGTTCATGGAGTCGTTGAGGGACCGTGATAGCGGCGCGCCGATCGTCTCAGCTCGCCGGTTCGCGGCCGCCTTGCATATCGATATGCAAACGCTCTCACGGCTGGCCCATGTCCATCGCAATACCTTGAGCCGACTGGCGGGCTCCGAAAGCGTGCAGAAGTTCCTTCGGGACACACTTCGGATCATCCGAGCGGCTACCGATATCTCCGGCGACGTTCAGAGGGCGCTCTTCTGGTATCGCAATGAACCGTTGCCGACCTTTGATTACAAGACTGCTGAGCAGCTCGTTTCAGAAGGGCGCACTGAAGACCTGCTGCGTTACGTTACATCGCTCGAGGCCGGTGCAGCCGGATAGGGTCGGGTACACCCGTTGCGGGTCTGCAAAATAGCGGCTACTCTCACGTCGTAGCCAGCTATGTTCGGCGAAAGAAAACAGGGAGCGGGGCTTACCGGCTTGGACGTGGTTCCGCGGCATGTTCTCGCCCCACCTCTTCAAATGCCCGCTTGATGAGCGGGCATTTTCTTTTTCGCTCCCGTTCGTCCGTATGTCCGCGCGAAAGTGTGTATTTCGCACCCGCTCGCACACAACGAACGGTAGTTTGCGGACCTCAACATCGGGTGTAGCGCACAATTGGGACGGCGTCGCGAACGGCGTCTGTATCGAGCAGATACGCATGCTGCGCTGCCAGGCTCGCCGCCTTGGCTTCGAGCGCTTCACGCAATGAGTACAGTTCTATGATCATTTGATGTGTGGGCCGCGTGACGGTCAGGCCTCACCGCGGCTCGTACGTCAACAGGATTTCCGCCTCGACCCCTGAGACGCATGGCGACAGATATCTCGGATTCGACCGAGCATGCGCCCCTATCGCCCGGGCGACCTGAGAGCAGCGATCCGTTCTGGATGTCGGCGGCGTTGAAGCGATCGGATGGCGCCTGTTGGCCCGGCGGCTGATCAAACGCAGCCTGTCGCACGACGCATGAGCGCGCGTTTGCCGACATCCTGGTGCCGAGACAGCAGAGGTTCGCTTTCCGACGCGACCATTTTCCAGTGTATGACCTGCTTAATCGCTTGCGCCCCAGATCCTTGGATATGGGGCGCGACCGATCAGGTGGAGGTCGAGCGTACCTTCCCCACGATCGTGCATGTGGAGGCGCTTCGTCCGCACGGCGTGGCGCAGGACTTGTGAATCCTTCCCCCAAGACGCCTAGAATTCAGTCATGGCTGCATTCCGCAAGGAGACTGTCATGACTCAGTCGATGATTGGTTGGGTGGTTGGTTTTGCGGTGGTCGCGGTGGTTGCAGTCGCGTTGGCGCGCCGTTACCAGAGCGAACATTCAAGTATGGAAGTCGTTCAGTGGTTGGATTCCCATCACTTGGGGTGGATACACCGCAAACATTGACATCTCCGCGCTGGCGGCGATAACCCCGCCTTGCCGAAGTTTACCGGGGACCAAACGCACCGATGCAGGCGGGCGCATGAAGTCGACCATTTGGTTGTCTCACCAGGGGGGCGTGGCAAGGAAGACATCATGGATGATGAAGTGTGTACAACCCACACGCACGTGGCACGCCTTCGCGTGATGCAGACCACGTCTGAGCGCTATCGCGGAATCGTCCACTTGCACCGCATCGGAGAGGATCCCGGCACCTCTGAGCAATACGATACCGAAGGGGATTTTGCATCGGACGTGGAGGCCCGTGACGCCGCACGAACGCTCGCGCGCAGATTGCTCGAAGAGCAAATCCAAGGGCACGAAAAGGCGCAAGGCATCGATTGAATCTGCGTCGGCGGCCTGGTCGTTACGCAACGTCGATCGGCAACGCGACGTCCATCAGCGCGTAGCGCGCCAGTCGCACAATGCGGCCGCTCGTCCGTTGATCTGCCTTGAGAGCACGGGACAGAAAGGAATGTCGGTGTTACGACGCGAGTTTCCCGTTGACCGGCAGTATGGCGTCGGCTCGCGCAATTTCAGATCGGGACGCGCGTCTCCGATTGACGCGCGCTGCTGTTCAACAGAGAGCCGTATCAAAGAACTGCGTCGAACATCCAATGTTCGCCTCGGTTCTGATCGACGATGTCTTCTGCGTAACGTTGCGAAGCCCGGCGTGCGTCACCGGCACTGGCAAACGGCGAACCGTCTACAAGCTTGAAGGTCTGGCTCCGGGTCAGCGTGGTGTCAGTACCGCGCAGGCAAACCTTGACCGCCGCGTCGACACCGGCTTCGTGGTTGTGAGTACGGCCAGCGCCTGTGTGAAAGTGAGGATAAATCAGCGGATATATTTCGAATCCGCGATAGGTACGCATACTCATGATGAACTCCTGGTGATTGATGGCTACGAATTGCGTAGACGAGTGCAATCAATCCTGTATCGGCGCTACATGGTTAGCGTCGAACAAATCGGTTTCAAGGCACACCGGGCGAAGCCCGTTCGTCTTTGTGCCGGAAATTGATACGCCCTTTGGTAAGGTCATAGACCGACAATTCCAGCCTAACCCGGTCGCCGGCGAGAATACGGATGCGGTGTTTGCGCATGCGGCCCGATGCGTACGCCGCAACGACCGCGCCGTTTTCCAGGGTAACGCGAAACCTGCTGTCCGGGAGCACCTCATCCACGACGCCGTCCAATTCCGGCAATTCTTCCTTTGCCAAATCAATTTCTCCAATCAATGTGACGCGCCGCAATCACAGCGGCGTGCGGATATCCGGTCCCCGACAGGGAGCGGTTTCAGTGCAAATATCGAAAACGCCCATGCGTGGGGGGCGCGTACCAACGCGACATGCGGGCCGCACCTCGTCCGGCGTTAACGTGTCTCGTTATCGCGTCTCGGTGGAGCGCTTCTTCCCGCTCGATTTGGCGGGCGCAGAGGGTGCCTTCGGTGGCACCCAGTTCAGCGCCGCGCCGAGCACCGGCAAATCCTTGGAGCGCCGTGGTCTCGCGAGTGATTTCTTGTTGCGCAACTGACTCATGGTCGAAGTCACCTCCATATGCGTCGATCGCGAACTCACGATGAATGAGCGCCCGATTGTTCGCCGCCGGATGCGCGGCATCCCCCACTTTCTTCCTTGGGGTGTACGTCTTGAGGCGAAACGGTAGCCGCAGCAGGAATGTGGGCGCCTGCGGCAGATGCGAAAGATCCCCGACGATGACTGCGTGGCCGATCCTGCACGCAGGACCGACGAATGATGTGGATTACTGAGGAACGATGTTCGACGCCTGCAGGCCCTTGGGCCCGTGCTTCGTCTCGTAGCTGACCTTTTGACCTTCGGCCAGCGTCTTGAAGCCATCGCCGCGAATCTCCGAGAAGTGCGCGAACAGATCGTCGCCGCCGCTGTCAGGCGTGATGAAGCCAAAACCTTTGTTGTCGTTGAACCACTTGACGGTACCGGTATCCACGGAAATTCTCCTGATATTGGACAAATGTATGCGCCCCGATAGGGGGGCACGAAAAAGGATCAAGGAGGGAGAGGACAACGAATACCGCGTTCCGCGGTCAGTGATGAGCAGCAATCGCGCTTCTTGAAGGCTTCAGACACCCACCCTACGGGGGACCAAACACCCTGTCAAGCTGTTTCGGTCGGAGCATTTCGGGTGGCAGCGCAAGAACACGCCGCGATCGGCGAGGCTCGCCCCGGTTGTATACCCTTGGCTCCTCGGTTTTGATTTGCTTCGAATGTCTAATTGAAATTTCGACGATACCGTCAGGGCACCATCTCCCCGCGTATCGGCGATTGTTCACACGCGGCTGAGCCGGTCCGTGCCGCGCCCAATCGGGGCGGCATGCCATGCGGCGGTTCGCGCAGAACTTTCGCTGTACAAGTTCGCCAATGGGCGTAGGATGGATTTGTTGACTGACTCGCTACCGATTCCCGCGCCACTCAAGGCGCCCCCCTCCGAACGTGATCGGGCCTCTCATCGAAACCGCGCAATGCGGACGAGCGCGCCGCGTATCGGCTGAGTATGCGAAGCGCCTGATCGATGCATGTCTACAGGACACGAGCGTGTTGGATAACGCGTCCTGATCTCTTCCTCGGTCCATCCTGTTTCTGCGTCCGCGGCGCCGCCACAGACTCAAACACGCCTGGCGCATGGCGCGCCGGCAACGTCGGGAGGCTGGATATGAACAGGAAAGACCTGTTGAAATGGATTCGACGCGATGGTTCTGGTGTCATCGAACAGTTCCTGCCGTATGACGCTCGTGCCGAGATGGACGGCGTCATTCTCGATCGTCGTCATGAAATCGATGAGGATGCCTTCCTGATGTTTTTCTCGATCCGCGCGCTGTTGCGCAAAGGCGGAATGGCGAGCTACGAATCGGACCAGGAAGCAGGCCAGATCATGGCACTCCTCAAGCTTTGACTGTTCTGGTCGCGACGATACGCTTCGCGGTGGCCACGGGCCCCGCAGCAACTGAAGGAGGAAGGAAAATGCAACTCGACTCAACCCGATTCCATATCGACCCGACACCGCGCAGGGCCGACGGGGAATACATGGCACACGCGCGGATTAGCATCGATCGTGCAGACGGCAGTGAGTGCGACGTTCAACTAAGCGGAGATCTGGCTGGCTTCGACGTGCGCGAGGATGCGATTGCCTTTGCGAAAAACTGGGCGCTCGAATGGCTCGACGCGAATTTGGTCGACGATCTCCCCGCGTCGATGAATTGAAATTCGGGTGGCACGCCAGCCGCCCGAGCAATCAGGGCGTCGCCGGGATCGAGGCCGACGGCAATACATGCTGCTGCCAAAGCAGGCTGACGCGGTGTCGAAGGTCGGTCGAGAGAATGGCCATCCTTGGAGGGCCACAGACCAAGGCAGCAAGCACTCCCTCCAACGGGCTCATCACCGCCAGATCGGGCCGCATGCGTTCCGCATCCTCGAAGTCCGCGACTCTCGTGAGCCGAACTTCCTCCCAAGTGCGGCGCGTCGCGTCGGGATATCATTCCAGTCGGTCGAAGGCACCCGCTTCGAGATCTTTCCTGAAATGCTGTAGCCAGTCGCTTTCGTCGCCGATCACGTATTCCTTCGTAATCTGCGTCGAGA
>NZ_CAJNKE010000035.1 GCF_905232215.1 Burkholderia sp. LMG 13014 | reverse complement strand
GTTGTCCGGGTACGTGTCGATCACGGCCAAGCTGGCCGGGGAAGTCGACCAGTTGCGCGAGAAGCTGCTCGATACCGCGCAGTCGTGGAATATCTGAGATTTGCGGGAATCCGGGCTTCGCGCCCCGACCTTTCATTTCTCTTTCTTTGCGGCAAACCGGCACCCTGACGGCAACAGCCCCACGCTTCGGCCGATCCGGCCCCGGAAATACGGCCCTCGGCCGGGTGCGTCGATGCCTGTTTCTGCGGCGATTTCGCCCCGGCTTGCGCGGCGTTCTCCGCCCGGTTAACCGCCCGTCAGGCCCGCCGCGACAGGCCCGACGACGGTTCCGCACGAAAATCAACCCTTGCCCCAACCTCCCGGACAGCCGATACTCGCATATTCCGCGAAATACGATCCCACCGGCTTCAATCCACGGTAATTCCTATGAGCACGATTCTCGAAAGCCTCCCGACCGGCCAGAAGGTCGGTATCGCCTTCTCCGGCGGCCTGGACACCAGCGCAGCACTGCACTGGATGAAACTCAAGGGCGCCGTCCCGTACGCATACACGGCGAACCTCGGCCAGCCCGACGAAGACGATTACGACGCGATCCCGAAACGCGCGATCGAATACGGCGCAGCCGGCGCCCGCCTGATCGACTGCCGCGCGCAGCTCGTCGCCGAAGGCATCGCCGCGCTGCAAAGCGGCGCGTTCCACATCACGACGGCCGGCGTCACGTACTTCAACACCACGCCGATCGGCCGCGCCGTGACGGGCACGATGCTCGTCGCCGCGATGAAGGAAGACGGCGTCAACATCTGGGGCGACGGCAGCACGTACAAGGGCAACGACATCGAGCGCTTCTACCGCTACGGCCTGCTCGTGAACCCGGATCTGAAGATCTACAAGCCGTGGCTCGACCAGACGTTCATCGACGAGCTCGGCGGCCGTGCCGAAATGTCCGAATTCATGAACCAGGCCGGTTTCGCGTACAAGATGTCGGCCGAGAAGGCCTACTCGACCGATTCGAACCTGCTCGGCGCGACGCACGAAGCGAAGGATCTGGAAAGCCTCGAAAGCGGCATCAAGATCGTGAACCCGATCATGGGCGTCGCGTTCTGGCGCGACGACGTGAAGATCGCCGCTGAAGAAGTGACGGTACGCTTCGAAGCCGGCCAGCCGGTCGCGCTGAACGGCGTCGAGTTCACCGACCCGGTCGAGCTGCTGCTGGAAGCGAACCGCATCGGCGGCCGCCACGGCCTCGGCATGAGCGACCAGATCGAGAACCGCATCATCGAAGCGAAGAGCCGCGGCATCTACGAAGCCCCGGGCCTCGCGCTGCTGTACATCGCGTACGAACGTCTCGTCACCGGCATCCACAACGAAGACACGATCGAGCAGTATCGCGAGAACGGTCGCCGCCTCGGCCGCCTTCTGTACCAGGGCCGCTGGTTCGACCCGCAGGCGATCATGCTGCGTGAAACCGCGCAGCGCTGGGTCGCGCGCGCGATCACCGGCGAAGTGAAGATCGAACTGCGCCGCGGCAACGACTACTCGATCCTGAGCACGAAGTCGCCGAACCTCACGTACCAGCCGGAACGCCTGTCGATGGAGAAGGTGGCCTCGACGTTCTCGCCGCGCGACCGGATCGGCCAGTTGACGATGCGCAACCTCGACATCACCGATACGCGCGACAAGCTGCGCGTGTACTCGCAAGTCGGCCTGCTGACGCCGGGCGAAACATCGGCGCTGCCGCAGATCAAGGGCGACGACAAGTAAGTCGCAATACGCCCGAGGCCGGGCTGCATCAATTGCAGTCCGGTCGGGCAGGCCGTGTGTGCGCTGGCGCATATCGCGGCCTGCCGGTTGTTCCGCTTCCCCCTTCCAGCCTTTCCCGTCGCGACCGCGTGCTCCCGCGGGTTCCCGCGCATCGACGTCGCAGCCTCCTGCTACGCGAGCTGTCACCCTCCTCGTCCTATCGCGCAAACACTGCTGCAACGTGGCCACAATCGTGGCAAGCTGCGATTCGTCCGATCTATGCGCAGTCTCATGCCCTCGCTCACAGTCATCCATCTGAACGGCCCGATCAACAGCGGCAAGACGACGATCGGTCTCGCGCTCGCCCGCGTGCTGCCCGATGCGCGCTTCATCGACGGCGACGATCACGATGCGCCTGAACACGCACCGTTCGACGTGCAGTGGGCCATCGCGCTCGAACGTCTCGTCACGCAGATCGCCAATGCACGCGAGCGTTATCTGGTCATCGCCTATCCGATCGGCGAAACGGAGTTCGAGCGGCTGCGTGCTGCCTGCGATGCGCGTGATGCGCGGTTGTTCGTCGTGACGCTCGCGCCGCCTGAAGCGGTCGCGTCGTCGAATCGCGGCGCGCGTGCGCTGACGGACTGGGAGCGCAACCGGATCGCCGAGATGTATCGCGAAGGCTATGCGTCGCGTGCGTTCAGTGATTGCCTGATCGATACGTCGACCGCATCGGCGGATGCGTGCGCGGACGACATCGCGCGACGCGTCGCGGCGACCCGCGCATAGCGGTGCGCGTTGCCGCGTGAAGCACGCACCGCGTGCGTTGCGCGGCTGCCGTCGACGCTATCTCGCGCGGTCGAACACCGTCCAGCCACTGACCTTCAACCCGACACCTTCCCCCGCACGGAGCCCCCAATGTCGATTGACTACCTGATCTACGAAGACACGATTCGCCGACCCGACACGAAACCGGTATTCGACGCGATCGTCGCGCAGATCGAGGCCGGCACCGCGCGGGTTCGCAAGCTGAGCCGCGCTGAAGGCTTCAAGGTCGACGGACAGGGCGTGCTCGGCGAGGCCGTGCTCGAATATTTCCTGGCCCGCCAGAACGCCGAGGGCTTCGACGCCGATGCCGCTCAGGCCTTCACCGACAAGATGCGCAAGTTGCTCGGCTGGACGTCGATCAGCTACACGCTGACGTCGAGCTGGTACGAGCCGACCGTGCGCGATCCGTTTCTCCACGACGAAGCGGGCGGCGGCTGGCTCTCCGTGGCGCGTTGGGCCTTGAAACCGGACGCCGATCCCGCCCGCGTGAATCCTGCCTGGCTGCGTTTCGCGTGCTGGATCGCGGTGGGCTTCATGAAGTACGGGATGAGCTTCGACTCGGTCAATGCGAACGCGATCTTCGACCAGGTAACCGCGCTCGGCTCCGACCTGCCCGCGCGCCTGAAGGCGCACGGCTCCGGCCAGTTGCCGGCCGATCTCGTGCGGCACCGGGACGATACGGTTTCCTGCGTCGCGAACGACGCATTCGGCACGATCAGGATCACGCTGAAGGACGATGCGGAACACAGTTACCGCACGGCGCTGACGCTGCTGTGCCGGCTGCTCGAAGCGGATTTCCCCCGCTCGTACGCCATCGAGTTCCGCAGCCCGGCCAGCCAATACCTGCCGGTCAAGGGGCTGCCGAAAAAAGGCGTTCACGCGTTGTTCGCGAGTGCGGCCGGCCATCCTGCACTGTGGCCGCTAATCGAGCGCTATGCGCGATCGGCGATGCGCGAGTACGAGTGGTACACCAACTTCGACGGCGAAAACGCGGCGATGCCCGGCACGTTCGCCGTGTTCGCGCTCGCGTTGGCCGACGATCGCTACCTGCCGCTCGCGCTCGACTATCTGCATCGGTGCGACGGCGAACACCAGTCGATCCACGCGAAATTCCTGCACGCGTATCTCGCCGCGCACGGCTTCACGCCGAACGCGATCGCGCTGCTGGTAGCGTGCGCGGGCAACATCCAGCACCTCGAACCGATCAAGGCTTACGCGTCGGCGATCGCCAACCGCGACAGCCTTGCCGCACTCGCCGAGGCGCGCGGAGCGGCCTCGCAGCAAGCGCCTTCGGCGATCGGCCGGCTGAAGGCCAGCCTCGACGGCGATCGCCGCGTGTCGGAACATGTGTGGAAGGCGGTCGTGCATGCGATCTGGGGCGACGCGGCGAACCGTCATCCCGACCAACTGATTGCCAGCGCACCGGACGAACTCCAGGCGTTGTACGCGGCGGTGCTGGCATAGCGCGCCGAACGCAGCCGCTTGGGTCGGTGTTTTACAGTGACTGGCCGATCGTGGGCGACGCGCGGGTGAAGCCGAATGACCGTCACCCGGAAACGAGCGACTCCGGATCAAGGTCCACGTCGAGCGCAGTCCATCCGGATCGACGGCGCGTCACACGAGCATCCAGCGCAAGAAGCCAACATTCCGGCGATTTCATTGCGACCATCGCCGGAATATCGGCACTCGCTCATATGACTGGAGAGCCACCACCGGCATTCCGCCCCGCCGACGTGTCATCACCGCCACCCCGGCCAATCGCAATCAAACGGCAGTCACGCGAGTGCCGCTGACACTTCGACAACCCGCGTATCGAGCCGGTCCGGCTCGGGCCATCTCGCTGCGAGGCCCGTAACAAGCCCCGCCTGCTCGCGCACCGCCGCCTCGAACCGCTCCGCGATCCAGTCGACGAACGCGCGCACGCCGGGCGACACATGCGGACGCTTCACATACACCGCCGACACGGGCAGCGCCGCCGGCGGCCACCGCGACAACACTTCCCGCAGTTGCCCCGCGTCGATCAACGGCTGCGCGGCGACGCGCGGCGGCTGGATCAACCCGAGGCCATGCGCGCCGCAGGCCAGATACGCGTGCTCGTCGTCCACGCTGACGATCCCGTCGAGCCGCACCTTGCGCACCGCGCCATCGACGAGAAAATCGAGTTCGGCCGTACGCTGGCCCGGAATGGACGACGCGTTGACCGCACGATGCACGGCCAGGTCGTCGAGCGTGCGCGGGGCGCCGTGGCGGTCGAGATACGCGGGGCTCGCGCACGTCACGCGCTCGAGCATGCCGAGCCGGCGCGCGACGAGCGACGAATCGGGCAGCTCGCCGAGCCGGACGCTGCAGTCGATCACGTCGCCGACGCGATCGGCCACACGGCCGGACACCCCCAAACTCAGCACCAGATCGGGATGCCGTGCATGAAACCCGCCAAGCGCCGGCAGCACGATCGCGTCCGCGACCGCCGCCGGCAGCTCGACGCGCAGCGGCCCGCTCGGATGCAACGCGGCGCCGCGAATGCTGGCTTCGAGCTCGTCGACGTCCGCCGTGATGCGCACGCAGCGCCGGTAATACGCGTCGCCCTCGGGCGTCGCGCGCAGCGCACGCGTCGTACGCACCAGCAACGGCATGCCGAGCGCCGTTTCGAGTTCCTGCACGGTCCGCGTCGCGGTGGCGCGCGAAATGCCGAGCGCCTGCGCCGCACGCGTAAAGCTGTTCATTTCGACGATGCGCGTGAAGATGCGCATCGCGCGGATCGGATTGTCCACCCGACACCCCTGCATGTTTGCCGCATGCCGCGGCGCGCTTGCGCACCGTGCATGCGTATCGAGGAACGCCGCGCCGCCGGCGCGGCAGACGGTTCAGCCGTTCGCCGCCACGGCACCGCGCGCCGGTTCGTCGAGCAGCCGCTGCGCCAGCGCGAGCGCGTCGTCGCGGGTTGCCGTCGCGTTCAGCGGATAGCCCCATACCTTCTCGAACGCACCCGAGAAGGCGTTGAGCGCCACGCGCCGCGACGCGTCCGGCTCGATCGCGATCATCGCGGGGATCCATTCGCGCGACTGCGCACGGTTGGCCTTGCTCCACTTCGCAAGCTGCTTGCGCAACTCGTGATCGTCCGCGCCGCGATCGTCGCCGGACGGCGCATCGTCGGTCAGCAGAACGAACGGTTCGCGACGCGCCAGCAACGCGTCGAGTTCGGCGATCAGACGGGCGGGATCGGTGTGCGTCGAACCGGTATAACGCAACCAGACAAACGGGAATTCGGTCGTGACGATCTGCATGTTGGCCTCCAAATGAGAACGATTCTCATTTTATGGATCGAGGCCCATCGCGTCATTTATCGTCCCGGCCAACCGCTTGCTCAATCCGGCCAATCGCGTACAACGGGCGACGCGGACGTCGACGTTCAGCGTTGCCGGTCGGTCAGGTACTGGGTCGGCGACTTGCCGGTCGCCTTGCGGAACATCGTCACGAAGCTGCTCGCGCTCTCGTAGCCGAGGTCGATCGCGATCTGGTGCACGCGGCGGCCGGTCGTCAGCATCCGCAGCGACAGCGCGACGTGCAGCCGCCGGCGCCAGTCGCCGAGGCTCATCCCGAGTTCCTTGGCCGCGAGCCGCGTCAGGCTGCGCTCGCTGATGCCCGCGCGCCGCGCGAGTTCGGGCAGCGGCGACTTGTTGGCCGGGTCGTCGAGCAGATGGTCGATCAGCTTGCGCAGCCGGCGATCGACCGGCATCGGCAGGTACAGATCCTCGACCGGCGCCGCGACGAGTTCGTCGAGCAGCGTCGCCATCAGCCGCCCCTGCGGCCCGTCGACGTCGTACAGGTTCGGAAAGCTCGCCGCCTTCAGCAGCAGTTCGCGCAGCAGCGGCGACACCGACAGCGTGCAGCAGCGCGCAGGCAGGTCGAGTGCGGCGTCCGGTTCGACCAGCACCGCGTAGAACGTCGCGCCGGCCGAGCCGCGCGCCGCATGCGGGACATCGCCCGGAATCCACACCGTGCATTGCGGCGGCGCGCTCCACACCCCGCCGTCGATCTCGCAGTAGATGACGCCGCTCAGCGTGTAGAGCAGTTGCGCCTGCGGATGGCTGTGCCGCTCCAGCCGCCATTCGGGCTCGACGACCGAGCCGCCGAACACGACGAGCGGGCGCGGCACGTGGAAAACGTCGTCATCCGCGGCGGGATCGGTGGTCGGTGGAAGCTTGCGCATGAAACGGTGGACGATGGAGGGAGCCGGACGCGCTGCTCGCGCGCCCTTTCGTGCTTATACCAGAAAGGTGCCGGCGCGGCCCTGCCGTCGGGCGGGTGCCCGTGCCACCTCAGCAACCGCACGCCGAAGCGAATACAATGCCCCGATCCCCCCGTAGCTGCACCCACCTGCCGGAGCCGCCATGTTCGACCTGACCACGCTGACCACCTTCACGGCCGTCGTCCTGGGCCTGTTCCTGATCCCCGGCCCCGCCGTGCTGCTGGTGCTGAGCCGCACCGTGCAGGGCGGCCGCAAGACCGGCATCCTGACCGGCCTCGGCGTCGCGAGCGGCGACTTCGTGCATACGCTGTTCGCTGCCGTCGGCCTGTCGGCGCTGCTGATGACGTCGGCGCTCGCGTTCAACGTCGTGAAGGTGGTCGGCGCCGCGTACCTGATCTATCTCGGCGTGCGCGCGCTGATCGAGAAGCCGTCCGATCCGTCGCTGCCGAGCGTGTCGCCCGTCACGCCGCTCAAGGCGTACCTGCAGGCGATTCCCGCCGAAGTGCTGAATCCGAAGACCGCGCTGTTCTTCCTCGCGTTCATGCCGCAGTTCGTGCATCCGGAACGCGGCTCGACGTTCGTGCAGTTCACGGTGCTCGGGCTGATCTTCGTCGTGCTCAGTTCGCTCTACACGACGC
Organism: Burkholderia sp. LMG 13014; assembly: GCF_905232215.1. Lineage (GTDB taxonomy): Bacteria > Pseudomonadota > Gammaproteobacteria > Burkholderiales > Burkholderiaceae > Burkholderia. Next base: position 19,808 of record NZ_CAJNKE010000035.1, on the reverse strand, counting down.
TGATCGCGTGCTCGATCCGCCCGCTCGGCCGCATCGTGAAGCGGCTCACGTGGCTCACGCGCTGGCAGGGGAAGATCATCGGCTCGATCTTCATCGCGCTCGGGCTGCGCGTGGCCGTGCAGCAGCGCTGACGCACGCGGCCGCATGACGTCTGCCGCGGCGCCCGCCGGCGAAGCCCTCTATACCGACCCGCGCCTCGTCGCGGTCTACGACCTGTTCAACGCGGGCGATCGGGATTTTGCGTTCTACGCAGCAGCGATCGGCACCGCGCGGCAACGCATCCTCGATCTCGGCTGCGGCACCGGCACGTTCGCGCGCCGGCTCGCGGCAGCCGGGCACGACATCGTCGCGATCGATCCCGCACCGGCGATGATCGACTACGCCCGACGCCAGCCAGGCGCCGATGCCGTGCACTGGCTCGCGTGCGGGCTCGAGCGCCTGCCGCCCGGCGCGCCGTTCGATGCGGTCGTGATGACCGGGCATGCGTTCCAGTGCCTGCTGACCGACGCCGAGATCGACTCGACGCTACGCGGCGTGCGGCGCGTGCTCGCCCACAGCGGCCGCTTCCTGTTCGACACCCGCAATCCGCGCATCGCGCCGTGGCGTGCATGGACGCCGGAGCATTCGGCACGCCGCGTCGAATCGCGCGAATCGGGCATCGTCGATCTTCATCATGCGGTGCGCTCGGCAGACGGCGCGATCGTGACGTTCGACACGCACTACCGCTTCCGTCGCGACGACACGTTACTGACGAACACGAGCCGGCTGCGCTTCATCGCGCAACCCGACCTGCACGCGCGCGTGACGGCAGCCGGTTTCGCATCGGTCGACTGGTTCGGCGACTGGCAGCGCACACCGTTCGACGAAACGACCAGTGCGGAGATCATCGCGATCTGCCGCGCGTGAGTGTCGTGGCCAACGGCTTCCGGACATTGCATCGAGGTGTTGCTTCCGAAACAGATGATGCCAACCCGTCATCGAGCGAATGCGGTACTACGCGGCCAACAACGCCCGGCATGAACAGGTCGAGCACCCGACTCGCGGCCCGCTGTTCGAACCCCGGGGAACATGCCCATCGTTGCGTGGACATCGGGCACCTCGTCATGGCGACTACGCTCTCCTGAATCCGTGCCCGGATTCATCAGACGAGCACCGCGTCGAAGCGCCACCCGTCAGCCGACACCACGGGCAACACAAGGTCTGGCTCTCCTGTAACATCGGCGAGGAAGCGATCAGGCGCCCCCATCACCGCGCGGGCCGACATCAAGCCTGGACAAGCGCCAACGGCCGCGAGCCAGCCCACGCCAGAACGCGCGAGCGATCCGTCAGGACCGACGACGATGGAGCGAGTCGATGAGCACGTCCGTATCGAGAATTGCCGACAATCTCTTGCAGGCCGAGCACCTCATGCTCGCCAGTGAAGACCCGGATGCTGTCGTACGCGGCTGTGCCGAAGCGCTTCGCCCGCACCAGCTCGTGCTGCGGCGCCGGCATGGACGGATTGCCGCGCGACTTCATCACCTGCCAATGGGGCCGTTATCGCTCAGCCGGTTACTTTACGGTGGCGATGTCACCATCGTACCGGCCATGCCGGAAGAAGACACGTTCATCGTTTCGATCCCGCTGGGCGGGAAAGCCAGTTTCTCTTATGGTTCGTCGATGGCCCCGTTATCCAGGGGATGCGGCACGATCGTCGGACCGTACCACGACTTCAGGCTCGATATCGGCGCGAGTTTCGACCAACTCATGCTACGTCTGGATAGACGGCGAGTCGAGTCGGTTTGCGCGAGCATGCTGGGGAAGACCACATTCGAGCCCGTGCATTTCAATCTTTCATTAGTCGACCTGCCCACGCCGTGGCTGACGCTCATTGAAACCGCCGTGGGCCTGACCGCACTCGCCAATGCGCAAGCTCACCCGCGGCTGTTCGTCCAGATCGAGGAGCTGTTGATCGAAACGCTCCTTCTGGCACAACCCAACAATTTCAGCGCGTCGATCAACGCGAATCAACAGCGCGCGCCTGCTGCACAGATCCGGAGGGCCATGACCTACATGCTCGAGCACCTTGGCGAGCCCGTCAGGCTCAGCGAAGTCGCCCGCGAATGCAGCGTCAGCCTGCGCAGCCTGCAACTGGGCTTCCAGCGCGACCTTGGCGTGACGCCAGCCCAGTGGCTGCGCACCCAGCGCCTCGAACGCGCGTACGAATCGCTTGCTTTCGCCGCACCGGGCAGCACTTCCGTGACGGATGTCGCGCTCCAATGCGGCTTCTCCCATCTTGGCGAGTTCTCTACCCACTTCAAGCGTCGCTACGGAAAGAAGCCCTCCGAAGTCCTGAACAAATAGGCGCGATCAGGCACCTGCCTCTGCCCTCTTCCTCTGAACGCAGCTGCGCTGCGCCCCGCGTCGCGCGTCGTGAGCCACAAATTCGGCCTGACGCTACGTCCTCCCCTATGCCCGCCCTGCGTCGCTCCCGACTCAACAGGACGATGCGTCCAGCCGCATCCATCACGCTGCTGCAAATTGCGCGATTCCGATAGCAAGTCTTCGCGTTTCCGCTAGTTCACGGATTTCCGGCCGCCTACCCTGTCTTCAGAAATTGCGCACCTGGCTGTTCCGGCCGACCACCGCTGAAACGGCACCGCAATCCTCCTGAATCGTGGTGTGCTGAAGCAATCACACGCTTCGGCGCCATCACGAGCGAATTCAACGTGATGAGGGGCAAGACAATGAAACTAGATATCGAGACACTGGGTGACCACGGCGACCGAGTCGTGATGGTTCACGGCAGCCTGAACGACGGGCGAGCGGCCTTTTCGGAACAGCGCTCGCTGGCCGATCGTTACAGGCTGGTCATCGTGAATCGACGCGGATACGGCAACAATCCGCCGATCACCTGCGTCGATCCCGAAGCGGACGCCCAGGATATCGTCGAACTGCTGGAAGACGGCGCGCATGTGGTCGGTACGTCGATGGGCGGCGTCATTTCAGCGCGTGCCGCGGCACTCGCGCCGGATCGTGTTCGTTCACTCACGCTCATCGAACCACCGGCATTTCCCAACGCGGCGGGCCATCCGGTCGTGGCCGAAGCATCGCTGGCGATGCAAAGGCACTGGGCCAGTTCATCGACGGCAAACGCCGCCACCTTCCTCGACGGATTTGCCGCCGCGCTGCAGATGCCTTTGCAACTGCCCTCACCGCTTCCGCCGGGACTTACTGCGGCAACGGCCAACCTGAAGACCGAGACGCCGTGGGCAACCTACATTCCGCTCGCGCAGATCAAGCGCGCCCGGTTCCCGAAGTTGATCGTCTCGGGACAGTGCAGCCCGGTGTTCGAAGCCATCTGCGACACGCTGGCTGCTGAGCTGAGTGCCCAACGAGCAGTCTTTCCCGGCTCAACGCATGCAGTCCAGCGGATCGGCAAACCTTTCAACGATGTGCTCGAACAGTTCTGGCAAAGCGCTGCTCGTGCACCCGCCTGAAGCCACCCCCAAGGAGAATCAACATGACGTTATCGGCAGAAACCAAACTTGAAGTCCAGGAGGCCGTCGCGCGTGCCTATCAGGCGCTCGACGGTCACAACGCGCGCGCATGGGCCGAGTCCTTCACCCAGGACGGCAAGTTCGAAGCGATCTATGGCGCGTTCCACGGGCGCGCGGAAATCGAAGCATTCATTCAGAGCCATATCGACAAGGGAGCGGAGAACGGCGCGATGCATACGGTGACCAACTTCGTTGTTGAAGGCAGCAACGATGCGCCGGTGATTCATGGATACGTCGTGAAGTTCGGCATGGATCGGCGCCCCGTGGAGATCCTCGGTTGCGCGAAGCTGATCGGCCGAATGACACGGCAAGCCGGACGGTGGATGTTCGAGCACCTGACGTTGGCCATCACGCTTACGGCGCCTTCGCCCGCGATGCCGACCAAGTAGGCCGCCACGAATGTCGGATGGGTTGCTCCACGCATGCCGCCTTGTGCCGGACATCGCTGGAGCAACAACGCGCCTCTGCTGGCATTTGCTCACGTCGGCACACCACGGCTCAAGCCTTCCGGCAACGACGCTGGCCTGCTTTCGATAGCGTCAAGCACCGGCGGTGCGCTTGATCGCACACGGGTGACACCCGCGCCACGCGAAACCGCACTCGGTTTCTGAGCGTGGCAACGTGTTCGCGATCCGGGTCAATCGTCTTCTCGATGCACCGCGTCGTGGCTTCCTGTCATGACTGAAACCAACATCCGCGTAGACGCCGTCGCGACGGGTGGAAATCGATAGTGAACGCTTCGTCGTAGCAAGGACCTCAGCGGCAGATAAATCGCTCTGGAAATTCACCTCGCCCTAATCATTAGGATTACGTACTCAACTGAGCTAACAGCTTAACCCCATATCGACATAGCAAGACGCAACGCTATGGCAAACAGAACAAAAGCGACAACAGGACAAGTGAGACATGATGGAACAGCGTAAAGTCATTTCGCTGGCCGTGGCACTATCGGCGAGCGTGGCGAATGTGTGCATCGCCAGCACCGGAATCTATACGACCGGTTATGGCACCCGTGAGCAAGGAATGGGCGGCGTTGGCATCGCGACCGGAGAGTCGGCGCTGGCACCGGCAGAGAATCCTGCCGGCATCGCGTTCTCTGGCGATCGGGTGGAGATTGGCGGCGGTTTGTTCGCGATCCACGGCGGCGCACAAGTCAACGGAGCGACATACGACACGAGAACGAGCATCGTGCCGATGCCCGAATTCGGCTATGTCAAGTCGCTGTCTCCGTCGCTCGTGTTCGGGGTGGCATCCTGGGCATCGGGCGCATTGATGAGTTACCGAACACCATACGGCGGCATCCCGGGGAATTCGAACACGTTTGCGCAGGGCGTCTTCATGCACGTCGCGCCCACCGTCGCGTATCGCTTCGGCGCGGAACGGAACCACGCGCTTGCATTGTCCGTGGTCGGCGCACTGTCGACCATCGACGTCGAAGGTGTCGAGGCGCAGACCGGGCTACCGAACCAGGGTCGCGACTGGACGCCGGGATACGGCTTCAAGATCGGGTGGATGAGCCAGATCACGTCTCAGCTGTCGATGGGTGCGTTCTACGCATCGAAGATCCGGTACACGCCCTGGCACAAATACCGCGCGATCTTCCCTGACGGGGGCCGGTTCGACGAACCGGAGCAATACGGCATCGGCATCGCCTTCCGGCCGACGCCGAAGTGGCTGATCGGATTCGACTGGATTCGCTTCAACTACGGCGGTACGCACGTGCTCGGCAATCCGGTCACGTTCTCCGCGCCGCTCGGTGCGGAGAACGGTCCGGGGTTCGGCCTGGCCAATATCAACGCTTACCGCATCGGCGTGCAATACGACGTGACTGACACGCTCACGTTGCGGGGAGGCTTCGAGATCACGAACCGGCTCGTGACACCGGCGAATACGGCATTTACGTTCCTCGTTCCCATCACGCTCAATCGCACCTACACGGTCGGCGCGACTTATCGGATGAACAAGCAGTCGGAACTGTCATTCGCGTATGCCATCTCGCCGCGCGTGCAGGTGAACGGAACCGGCCTGAGTGCAGGGACCAACCCGTTTTTGCAAAACAACTACGTGGCGCTCACGTACACAAGGAAATTTTGACGGCAGACGACACTAAAAAAACGAATGCACGAACAATGCACGGCCAGTGAGCCGTTGCATTGTTCATCGCGTGTGCGAGGTGACCGGTGGAATGGGTGCGTGTGAACCGATCGACCAAGGAGGTTGCAGAGAACTGGGGTGACGCCAATGCGTCGCCACGCGCATCCGATCCTGCCAGCTGCGGCAGCGCGCCCCGACAGCGCTTCGCCATCGGCATGCATGTGCGGGTCAGATCGTTCCCAAGTCTGCCAGATACTGATTCAGATCCAGCGTCGCCCGATCGCCATTGATCACAAGGCGGTCGACTAGCGAGCAAAGCACCTTGAATTCGGCAGATGTGATGCCTTCGAACAGCACGTTATTGATGTCCTGTTGCCGACGCGCAAGCCCCCGAAGCAGCGCGGAACCGGCGGACGTGATCGTCAACCGCGTGCTCCGCCTGTCCTCCGGACGGCGCTGTTTTTCGACCAGCCCGTATTTCCTGAGCTTGTCGGTTTCGATCGTGACGTACGCGACGCTGAGGTGCAACTGGTCCGCCAGACGATCCACCGTCACCGCGTCATCCGGCGGAAAATGGGCAATCGAGGTGAGCAACGCGTACTGGATGCCCGTCAGCCCAATTAATGAACCGAAACCGTCGCGCACTGATTGCAACCGCACCGCGAACGGCAACAGCCCGTTGACCAGGCAACGAAACGCGGCATCCGTCCCGTCAACCAGACACGCTCCGGTGGTGATGGACAGGATGCGCTCGTCGTTCAGGTTCGCCATGGCAGCCACTCCTTGATGGCACATCATTTAGCTTTGTAGACTAGATATATATCAAATCTTTTTTGATCGCCAGTGCCACTTGTTGGAGACTGCCAAGCGAGGCGACCTCCTCCTTCGTGCCCGCAGACCGATCCATTCAAGCAAGGAAACGCCAACCGCTTGCTCGATCCTGTCGCACCGACGAGCGGTCGCGCGGCAGCGCCACTGCGAACGGAACCGGTGCCACGATGCTTCGTGGCCGCCGGGTCGCACAAGCATCGTGCGCCGCGCAAATATCATCGCGATCTGCCGCGCGTGATGGTGTTTTCGTCGAGAACGCGTCAGCCCGCGACAGGCAGCGTATCCACCGTATACGCGTGCCGAATCGTGCGGCCCAGCACCGGATCCTCCAGCTCGACCTCGAACCGCTCGGCCGGGCGAATACCGCCGATCGCCGCAAGCGTGCCGCACAGCATTGCGGTGCCGTCGACGAAGCGGCCGTCATGGCGTGCGAATTGCGCGAGCAGGTCGTCGGGTGTGCGCATCGCGGTCACCTTGCCTTCCTGGTACAGCACGCGCTCGCCGTCGATCGTCGCGTACGCGCGCAGCACGAGCTGATCCCAGTGCCCGGCCACGTCGTCGAACTTCCACAGCGTGTTCGCGCACGGCTTGCCGCACATCTGCTTCGACACCGTGATCCCGTAGGTCTCGACCTCGCGGTCGGTGTGATCGGACGCGATGCCGACGAAGGTCTCGCCGCCGTCGCGCACCAGCACGAACTCCGCTTCGCCGCTGCTCTGCCCGCCCGATACCTGGATCGCGGGCGCAGGATCGAGACGATCGGCCGCGACGCGGTAGAACACCGGCGGCGTCGCCGGGCGCTTGACGCCGAGTTCCTCCAGCTCGCGGATGTGCTTCTCCATGGCGACCGTATCGCGGCCCGTCCAGCCCGCGATCACGAGCGTGTCGATCGCGATCGCGCGCTCGGTGCGGCCGTCGCGACCGTCGATCGCGAACGTGATGGTTTTCATCGAATGCTCCTCGTGGCGAGCAGCGCACGCAGGATGTGCCGCCGCCCGCCGTGTTTCGTGGATCGGCCCGCGCTTACGCCGGGTCGTAGTAGTGGATCTCGAGCAGCACGCAGCCGCCGTTCGACTTGAACGGGCCGTGCCATGCGCCGGGCGGACGCACCGCATACGTATAGCCCTTGAACGGCGTGCCGCCGTTGCCGTGCTCGTCGTTGCCGACGGTCAGGTCGCCCTCGACGAGAAACACCTCTTCCCAGTAGTCGTGGACGAACGGCTTCTTCGTGTGCAGCCCGGCCGGCAGGCGCAACAGGCGCGTGCGGCTGCCGCGCTTGTGCTCGGTGTCGAGCGCGCCGGACAGGATCAGTTCCTGCGCGCCGGATGCCGGGTCATAACCGTCCGGCAGCCGCCAGTCGCGCTGCATGTCCAGCGTATGGAATTCGTCGTGAAGCTTGTTGATGGCCATCTGTCTCTCCTGTAGCGATAGCGGGTCAGTCGGGCGCAATGCGACGCATCAGGCGGCGCGCGGCGTCGACAGTTCCTGGTTCAGTGAATAGCTGCCGAGCATCGAATCGACCAGATGCGATGCGCGCTGCCAGTCGTAGGTGCGATACGCGTGCCCTTTCGTGACGAACGACGCGCCGGCATAGAACAGTTCGTACTGGTTGTGGCGCGACGCGAATTCGGAGCCGACCGCGTCCCACGCGAGCTTGAAGAACTTCACGCGCTCCTCGGACGAGCACACCGGCGACTTCTGCGTCTTCTCGATAATGCGCAGCAGGTCGGGGTTCTCGAAGTCGCGCACGCTGGACGGCAGCATGATCATTCCGCCGCCAGCGAGCTCGCGCAGCGTGTTGAGCACCTTCGAATAGAGCTGCTGCGTAACGACCTGCGAGCCGTACAGCATGTTGCGATCGGGCACGTAGAAGCCGTTGACGACGGTGCCCTTCGCTTCCATCCCGTAGACCCACGCCTCGACCATCGACGCTTCGGCCGCGAGCTGGCCCAGCGTTTCGCGCACCTGCGGGAACGCATTCGTGCCGTTGACCTCGGAGATCTTCAGGCCGAGCCCGACGAGAAAGCGCAGCTTCGTCATCAGCCGCACCTGGCATTGGTAGTTCTGGTACACGTGCGCGGGTGTCGCGTGGAACTGCTTCGCGCACATCGCCGGGTTGCCGGCGACGAAGATCCGTTCCCACGGCACCTTCACGTCGTCGAAATACAGCACCGCGTCGTTCTCGTCGAAGCGGCTCGACAGCGGGTTGTCGAACACCGACGTCGCGTTCTCCTCGTACGACTTGCGCGACAGGATCTTCATGCCCTTCGCGTTCATCGGCACCGCGAACGACAGCGCATACATCTCGTCGCCTTCGCGCAGCGGCTGGATGCAGCTGCAGAACACCTCGTTCGCCATGATCCCGCTCGTCGCGAGCATCTTCGCGCCGCGCACCGTGATGCCTTCCGCATCCTGATCGACGATGCCGACCGCGAGATACTTGTCCTCCTGCTCGTGCGCCGCCTTCGACTGGTTTGCCTGCGGATTCACGATCACGTAGGTCAGGAACAGGTCGTTGTCGCGCGCATAGCGGTAGTAGTCGCGCAGCGCGCCCGCGCGCGCCGGATCGTATTGCTCGAATACGTCCGCGCCCATATACATCCCCGACAGGCACGACGCGACATGGTCAGGCGAGCGTCCCATGAAGCCGTAATGCAGCTCCGACCACGCTTCCATCGCGGCACGGCGTTCGACGAGTTCGTCGTAGGACGTCGGCAGTTGCCAGATCCGGCTGACGCGGTTGCCCGTATCGGGCGAGACGAACGTCATCTTCTCGACGTTCTCGTCGCGCGCCTGATAGTCGTACAGGCTCGCGTAGCTGCGGATCGAATTGCGGAATGCCGCGTGCGCGGTCACGTCGCCGACCGGCTGGCCGTTCAGATAGACCTGCCGCCCGTCGCGCAGCGACGCGATGTGCTGAGTCCCGTTCTTGATCATGATGTCCTCCTGGGTGGAATGAAGCGTGGATTGCATTCAGGCAGACGGCGCAAGCACGCCGTCGAGCGTGCGGTAGCGACCGCCGAAGAAGATCAGCGGGCGCCCTTCCGAGCGCGCGCAATGCCGCGTCACGCGGCCGACGAAGATCACGTGATCGCCACCGTCGTATTGCGCATACGGTTCGCATTCGAACGTCGCGAGCGCGTCGGGCAGCAGCACCGCGCCGTCGTCATCGGCCGCGTCGGCACGCCAGCCCCACTTGTCGCCGTTCGCTTTCGCGAAGCAGTTCGACAGGTGCTGCTGCGTCTCGTCGAGCACGTTGACCGCATAGCCGCCCGCGCCGGCCAGATCGCCGAGGCTCAGGCTGCGACGGTCGACCGAGAACAGGATCAGCGGCGGATCCAGCGACACCGCATTGAACGACGCGACCGTGATACCGATCGGCATCCCCTCTTTGCGCGGGGCGGTAATCACCGCGACGCCCGTCGCGAACATCGACAGCGCAGTGCGAAAGCGCCGCTGCGCGTCGGCACCTGCTCCGGCTCCGGCTCCGGCTCCGGCATGGTTCTCGCTCATCTCGTCCTCCTTGGGTTGCATCGCTGGATTCCGCTGCGGAATCCAGCCCAACAAAGCACCGTTATTTAGCTTTGTTATTTAGCTTTTATTAAATGTAAACACAAAGGCGGGTTCAAGCTGTCGTAAACCCTGACCTTGAAAGCTTTGTTTGAAAGACAACCCTACTGGCGTGATGGATGTTGCGCGGCGCCCGCGAATGTCCACGTACACTGCGGCTACCCTATTCCCCGGGGCGTTGCGCACCGCGGGAGACACCGCTTTCCGGAGCCGCTTCGATGCAATCCCGTCCGATCTACATGGACTACAGCGCGACGACGCCCGTCGATCCGCGCGTGGTCGACAAAATGGTGCCGTTCCTGCACGAGCAGTTCGGCAATCCGGCTTCACGCAGCCACAGCTACGGCTGGGATGCCGAGCAGGCCGTCGAGGAAGCGCGCGCGCACGTCGCGGCGCTGCTCGGCGCCGATCCACGCGAAATCGTGTGGACCTCCGGCGCGACCGAGGGCAACAACCTCGCGATCAAGGGTGCCGCGCACTTCTACCAGGGCAAGGGCAAGCACCTCGTCACGGTGAAGACCGAGCACAAGGCCGTGCTCGATACGTGCCGCGAACTCGAACGCCAGGGCTTCGACGTCACGTACCTCGACGTGCGGGAAGACGGCCTGCTCGATCTCGATGCCGTAAAGCAGGCGCTGCGCGCCGACACGATCCTGGTGTCGGTGATGCTCGCGAACAATGAAACGGGCGTGATCCAGCCCGTCGCCGAGATCGGCGCGCTGTGCCGCGCACGCGGCATCGTGTTCCACTGCGATGCCGTGCAGGCGGCCGGCAAGATTCCGGTCGACGTGAATGCGTTGAACGTCGACCTGCTGACGGTGACCGCGCACAAGGTCTACGGCCCGAAGGGGATCGGCGCGCTGTACGTGCGCCGCAAGCCGCGCGTGCGGATCGAAGCGCAGATGCACGGCGGCGGCCATGAGCGCGGGATGCGCTCGGGCACGCTGCCGACGCACCAGATCGTCGGGATGGGCGAGGCGTTCCGGCTCGCGAAGAAAGAGATGGGGGAGGAAAGCCGCCGCGTCGGCGCATTGCGCGACCGGTTGCTGGCCGGCCTGTCGACGCTCGACGAGGTTTACGTGAACGGCGATCTCACCCGCCGGATTCCGCACAACCTGAACGTCAGCTTCAATTTCGTCGAAGGCGAATCGCTGATCATGGGGATCAAGGGAGTCGCGGTATCGTCAGGCTCCGCGTGCACGTCGGCATCGCTGGAGCCGTCGTACGTGCTGCGCGCGCTGGGCCGCAGCGACGAGCTCGCGCACAGCTCGATCCGCTTCACGCTCGGCCGCTTCACGACCGAAGCCGAAGTGGACAGCGTGATCGCGCAGGTGCGCGACACGGTCGGCAAGCTGCGTGAGCTGAGCCCGCTGTGGGACATGCATCTCGAAGGGGTCGACCTGAATACGATCGAGTGGGCCGCGCACTGAGCGTGGCCCAAGCGTCAGGCCGGCCGGCGATCGCGGGCGGGCCTGCGGCTCGCTTGCGTCAGCCTTTTTCCTGGCGCGCGATCAGGTGTGCGAGATCGAGCGTCGCGCGGTCGCCGTTGGTGACGAGGCGGTCGACCACCGAGCAGAGTGCCTTGAATTCGGTCTTCGTCACGCCTTCGAACAGCACGTTGTTGATGCGCTGCTGCGTATCGGCGAGCGCCTTCAGCAGCTTCGAGCCGGCCGGCGTGACCGTGAGCCGCATCTTGCGCTTGTCGTCGGGATCCGAACGTTTGTCGATCAGGCCGAGCTTCTTCAGCTTGCCGGTCTCGATCGTGACGAAGGCACCGCTCAGGTGCAGGTGATCGGCGAGGCGGTTGACGGTCACGACGTCGTCGTGCGACAGATGCGCAACCGATACGAGCAGCGAATACTGGATGCCGGTGAGGCCCATCAGCGAGCCGAAACCGTCGCGCACCGACAGCAGGCGGGCCGCGAACGGCAGCAGCCCGTTGATCAGATGGCGAAATTCCGTGTCCGTGCCATCGATCAGGCAGGCCGGGTTGGTAATGGTCAGAACGGACTCCTCTTGCTGCTTGGCCATGACTTCGACGCTCCGTACGGTCATGCGAATTTAGCTTTGAAACGAAATTATACGACAAAGGCACATACGCCCACGGCCAAGGCCGGCCGGCGCATGCGGCCCAATTTCCCGATACAGGAGGCTCGCTCATGCCCTACCCGCTTCATCCCGCAACGGTTCGCGCGCTGCTCGAGTGCTATCTGCGCGCGAAGGACCTGAACCGGCCCGCGCTGATCGCCGACTGCTTCGCGGCCGATGCCGAGTTGAGCTTTTCGCTCGCGAACGACGATATCGATTTTCCGCCGCGCGTGACGGGTGCGGCCGCGATTGCACGCACGCTGGTCGAGGATTTCGGCGAGCGGTTCGAGCGCTGCCGGACGTATTACGTTTGCACGGAACCCGAGGTCGACGCACACGGCGTCAGCGCGATGTCGTGGCTCGTCGTGATGCGGCAGAAGGACAACGGTGCGTTGCGGATCGGGCATGGCACGTACCGCTGGCAGTTCGCGGGCAACGACGACGAAGCCGCTCGGATCGCCGCGCTGCATATTCATATCGCACGGATGGATACGATCGACGATCCGCGATCGGCGAAACTCGATGCGCTGCACGCGGCGTTCGGGTATCCGTGGCTGCCGGCGCACGCGTTCGCGCGCGGGCTCGCGGATGTCGCGGCAGCGCAACCGGACTGGGCATTCCTGGCGCCGTTCCGGCAGGCAGCCGCGGCCGGTTGAAGCACGGCCGGCCGCGCAAGCGCATCACGGCACGGGCGCTAACCGTCGCGCCCGGCGAGAAGCTGCGCGGCCGTCATCACGCGCGGATCGTCGCTTGTCAGATCCTCGCCGTAATAGGCAATCGTCGCGCGATCGTCGAGCACTAGCGGAATCGCGACCCGCCCGCACAGCGTCCGCTCGACCGCTTCGCCGAACGTGAATCCGCACAGATACACGCCGTCGACCACGCAATTGGCCGCGAACATACGCCCCTGCGCATCGACATAAAACTCGACGTAGCCGAGATCGTCCTCGGCAATACCGATCATCGTCGTCCCGAGCGCCTGTTCCCACTCGGCAATCTGGCGATCCTTGCGCGCCAGCGCATGAAACGCGAGCCCCATCCGCGCGCAGGTTTCCCCGCGGCGATCGGCGCGATCCGTTCCCACGATCAACCCGTCGAACGCGCGCAGAATCGCATTGCCCGGATGGTCGTCAGCGCGTGACGACACGCGGCCATCGGCATCGCCGCGCCAACCGGCTGCGACGAACAACGGCCTGACCGTCGACGGAATCTCGATCACGACAACACTCCTGTAGTTTTCACACGCGATACCGCACGCATGGCGCCTTGACCGCATGACGCGCACGGGCCCATCACCGCACCCCGTCGAGCGCCTGCCGCACGCCTTCCCAATCCAGCCCGAACCGGGCGAGATACTTGCGCAGCCGGTCCGCATCGTTCGGTTGCTTCTTGCTCTGCCGCGATACCGCGAACAGCGTGCGCCCGGCTTCCGACAGGCTAGCCGATGCGCGGCACACGTCGAGCACGCGTTCGAGCTGCGCACGATCGAACAGGTCGAGTTCCGCCGCACGGGCACCAAACACCGCATCGACGCAAGCATCGGACGCACCCGCGCCGCCCGGGACCGGCGACGACCATGTGCGCGTCAGCCGTTCGACTTCCTGCTCGGCAAGCGCCTCGGTGATCCGCCCCGCATCGGCGAGCGTCGCCATCCGCGTGACCGACGCGGACAGCTCGCGGAAGTTGCCGGCCCACGCCGCGCGCGCCGATGCGGCGAACGCGAGATAGCGCCGCTTCGCCTCGACGTTGAACCGCACCTGCTCGCCCTGCTCGCGGCCGAAACGGTCGAGCTCGAATTCGAGGTTCGGCTCGATGTCCTCGCGGCGCTCGGCCAGCCCCGGCAATTCGTATGTCCACAGGTTGATCCGCGCATAGAGATCCTCGCGGAACGTGCCGGCCGCCACCATCTGCCGCAGGTCGCGGTGCGTGCCCGCGATCAGCTCGAAATCGCTGGTCGCCTCGACATCCGCGCCGACCGGCAGGAAACGCTTCTCCTCGATCGCCTTCAGCAGCATCGCCTGTTCGTCGAGCCCGAGTTCGCCGATCTCGTCGAGAAACAGCAGGCCGCCGTCCGCCGCGCGCAGCAGCCCGGCCCGCGCCGACTGCGCGCCGGTGAACGCGCCCTTCACGTGACCGAACAGCGTCGACATCGCCGCGTCGCCGCGCAGCGTCGCGCAGTTGATCTCGATGAACGGCCCCGCGAGCCGATGGCGGCCGCGCTTCAGCTCGTACACGCGCTTCGCGAGAAACGACTTGCCGGCGCCCGTCGGCCCGACCAGCAGCATCGGCGCGCGCGAACGCACGGCCACGCGCTCCAGTTGCTCGATCAGCGCGTTGAAGCGCGCGTTGCGGGTCGCAATGCCGGCCTTCAGGAACGACACCGTTTCGTCGCGCTCGCGCGTGAAGCGCTGCGCGATCCGGTTGTAGCGCGACAGGTCGAGATCGATCACCGATATCGTGCCCGGCCCGCTCGGCCCCTCGTCGGTCTGCTTCGGCGGCCCCGTCTGCACGAGCCGCGCGGGCAGGTAGCGCGCTTCCGCCAGCAGGAACCAGCAGATCTGCGCGACGTGCGTGCCGGTCGTGATGTGGATCAGGTAATCCTCGTGCTCGAGGTCGAACGGATACGCACGCGCGTAGTCATGCAGCGTCGCATAGACCTCCTCGAAATCCCACGGGTCGTGGAGCGTGACCGGCGTGAGCCGCACGTCGGTCTGCGGCGACAGTCGCGCGAGATCGTCCCGCACCTGGTTGGCGAGACGCGTGTAGTCCAGCGAATGCAGCAGTTCGAGCCGGTCGATCGGCAGCTCGGGCTGCTCGCACAGCGAAATCGTCGGCCGCCATTTGCGGTAACGGCGCGGCGCGCGGCCGCCCTGGTCGAGCACGGTGCCGAGAAAGCCGATGGCGACAGTCTTTCGCATGTTTATCTCATGGGATAAGAAGCGATCCGATTGTATCGGATTTTCACGATGACGCGATGCGGGAAGCATCGGCACCCAACCTCCCAAAACAAATAAATCCTCTTTATTTTCAATCGCTTAAAAAAACATTCAAAGCACAAACGCGCCCGCTGGCACGCTCCTCGCTAAATAGAGAGCGCCGGATGTCCCGCTGGCCCGCGAGCCAGGGTTCAACAAGCCCTGCTGGTGCGCCGCCGCCGAACCCAGTTCGTTGCGGCAGCGCATGCCGCCATGGACAGATGAAGGCAAACGGGCGCGCGCCAGGATGCTTCGTCCGGGTTCGAATCCCGGGGCGCCCATTGTTCGGAAGCTCAGCCAGGTGGAGCAGCCGGCGAAAGCCGGCCGGTGGCGGGTTCGAATCCCGTCCGAACGCTGTCCGCAAGGACAGTCTCTTGATAGAAGCAGTACCCGCCGGTGCGGGCCGCAAGGCCCGCCGCGCGTCGGACCGGTTGCGGTTCCGCGCGATCGGCCGGACGGCCGCACGGCCCGCGCGAAGGCGCACGACGACGCGATGCAGGATGCGTCACCGTACCCTTCGGCGCCGGGCCAGCGCGCCGCCCGCCCGATTGCGTCGCCCCGCGATCCGCACGATGCGTGTCACCCGGCGGCCATTGAAGAAAAGGACAAGAATATGTGGATGCGACATGTCGTGAAAAAAAACGAACGCGCGCTGCTGATGAATGAGGGCGATTTCGTGAAGGTGCTCGAACCGGGTGTGTTCAAGGCCTTCGATCCGCTCAAGCGGCTGTCGGTGCAGACCGCGCGTCTCGACGCGCCGCTCGCCGATGCGGCACTGGCCGACTACCTGCGTCACGACGCACCGGACGTGCTCGCCCGGCACTTCGTCGCGATGGATCTCGCCGACGATGAAGCGGGCCTGCGCTACGAAGACGACGTGCTCGTCGAGATCCTGGCGCCGGGCACGCGCCGGCTGTACTGGCGCGGCCTGGCCACGCATCGTCTCGAACGCGTCGATCTCGCGCAGGACAGCATGCTGCCGGCCGCGCTCGTGAAGCGCATCGCGCAACCGGCGCTGCGTGCGCGCGGCGTGGCGGGCCTGGCGGGCGTGCTGCTGGCGCAGGTGCCGGCGTACCACGTCGGCGTGCTGAAGATCGACGGCAAGATCGAGCGGTTGCTGGACGCGGGTACTGCGGCGTTCTGGCGCTTCAACCGCGACGTCACGGTCGAACTCGTCGACCTGCGTTTGCAGGCGCTCGAAGTCGGCGGGCAGGAAATCCTGACGCGCGACAAGGTCGCGCTGCGGCTGAACCTGTCGGCGACGTGGTGCTATGCGGACGTGCTGCATGCGTTCGGCCAGTTGCAGAAGCCAGTCGAACACCTGTATCGCGAGTTGCAGTTCGCCTTGCGATCGGCGGTCGGCACACGTTCGCTCGACGAGCTGCTGGAAGACAAGCAGTCGATCGACGACGTCGTGATCACGCAGGTGCGTGCCCGCCTCGGCCAATCGGGCGTGGAGGTGCGCAGCGTCGGCGTGAAGGATATCGTGCTGCCGGGCGACATGAAGACGATCCTCGCGCAGGTGGTCGAAGCGGAGAAATCCGCGCAGGCGAACGTGATTCGCCGCCGCGAGGAAACGGCGGCCACGCGTTCGCTGCTGAACACCGCGAAGGTGATGGAAGAAAACCCGACCGCGCTGCGGCTCAAGGAGCTGGAAACGCTCGAGCGCGTCGCGGAACGGATCGACCGCATCTCGGTGTTCGGCGGTCTCGACCAGGTGCTGAACGGACTCGTCAGCATCAAGGGCGCGCAATGAATGATCGGGCACGGCGCACGGGCGTCGTGCCCGATGAACGAAGCAGCAAGGTGATGAACATGAGTGATATGGATTACCAGGTAATGGAACTGGCCAACGGCAAGCCGGTGAAGATGTGGACGCAAGGCGTCGCCGTTGAAGACGAAGCGCGCGCGCAACTGCGCAACACCGCGCAGATGCCGTTCATCTTCAGCCACGTCGCGGTGATGCCGGACGTCCACCTCGGCAAGGGCTCGACGATCGGCAGCGTGATCCCGACGAAGGGCGCGATCATTCCGGCCGCGGTCGGCGTCGACATCGGCTGCGGGATGATGGCCGCACGCACGACGCTGACGGCGTCCGACCTGCCGGATTCGCTCGCGGGCCTGCGCAGTGCGATCGAACGCGCGGTGCCGCACGGCCGCGCGCCGGGTCGCCGCGATCCGGGCGCATGGGGCGACCGCACGCCGGCCGCCGTGACCGAATCGTGGAAGTCGCTGCAACCGGGCTTCCAGCGGATCGTCGACAAGTATCCGAAGCTGGAAAAGACGAACCACTACGCGCATCTCGGCACGCTCGGCACCGGCAACCACTTCATCGAAGTGTGCGTCGATGAAGCGGACCACGTGTGGTTCATGCTGCACAGCGGCTCGCGCGGCGTCGGCAATGCGATCGGCAGCCTGTTCATCGAACTCGCGCAGGCCGACATGCGGCAGCACATCGCGAACCTGCCGGATCGCAACCTCGCGTATTTCACCGAGGGCAGCCGGCACTTCGACGATTACGTCGAAGCGGTCGGCTGGGCGCAGGACTACGCGCGCCGCAACCGGCAGGCCATGATGGATGCGGTGATCGGTGCGGCGCGCAGCGTGATCGCCAAGCCGTTCTCGGTCGACGAACACGCGGTGAACTGCCACCACAACTACGTGCAGCGCGAACGCCACTTCGGCGAAGACGTGCTCGTGACGCGCAAGGGCGCGGTGTCCGCGCAGAAGGGGCAACTCGGGATCATTCCGGGCTCGATGGGGGCGAAGAGCTTCATCGTGCGCGGGCTCGGCAACCCGGAAAGCTTCTGCTCGTGCAGCCACGGTGCGGGCCGGACGATGAGCCGTACCGAAGCGAAGCGCCGCTTCACGGTTGACGACCAGGTGAAGGCAACCCAGGGCGTCGAATGCCGGAAGGACGCGGGCGTCGTCGACGAAATCCCGATGGCCTACAAGGACATCGACGCGGTGATGGCAGCCCAGCGCAGCCTCGTCGAAGTGGTGCATACGCTGCGCCAGGTGGTGTGCGTGAAAGGGTAGCGCGGTGCGCGGCCGATGGCCGGCGGCCGCGCACAACGAAAGGGAAGCAACAAGAATGAAAACGGAAAAATTGACGACCGTGCGCAGCGCGCACCCGGTCGACCCGGCCGTGCGGGCGCGCGTGATGGCAGAGCTCGCGGAAGTCGAGCGCCGCCACGACGTGAGCGTGCTGTTCGCGTGTGAATCGGGCAGCCGCGGCTGGGGGTTCGCGTCGCCCGACAGCGACTACGACGTGCGTTTCGTGTATGCGCATCGGCGCGACTGGTACCTGAGCGTCGAACTGCAACGCGACGTGATCGAGCGGCCGCTCGACGACGAGCTCGACGTCAGCGGCTGGGAACTGCGCAAGGCGCTGCAACTGCTGCGCCGCTCGAACCCGACGCTGCTCGAATGGCTCGACTCGCCGGTCGTGTATCGCGAAGACGCGCGCTGGGCGCCGCGGCTCAGGTCGCTGGCGTCGGCGTTCTTCTCACCAGTGCGCGGGCGTCACCACTACCTCGCGATGGCGAAGAAGAACTTTCGCGGCTATCTGCAAGGCGACACGGTGCGTTACAAGAAGTACCTGTACGTACTGCGGCCGCTGCTCGCGGTGCGCTGGATCGACTCGGGGCTCGGCATGCCGCCGATGCGCTTCGTGGATCTCGTCGACGGCACCGTGCATGAGCCGGCGGTGCGCGCGGAGCTCGACGCGTTGCTCGCGCTGAAGATGAGCGCGAACGAAAGCGAATACGGGCCACGCCGGCCGGCAATCCACGCGCTCGTCGAGACGATGCTCGCCGATGCCGAGCACGATCGCGAATACAAGCGGCCGTGGGGCGACGTGGCGATGCTCGACACGTTCCTGCGCGACGTAGTCGACGGTCGATGACAGGTGAACGGTGCGATGCCTGCGGGCGTCGCACCGTTTTTTTTGCGCCCGCACTTGTCCGACCCATGCCGGCGAGCAACGTCCATGCCCGCACACTACGCGTCGTCGTCGCGATCGCAGCGTATTGCGGCGGTATACTCGATGCCGTTCGGTAACGCGCGCCGCCGCATGCGCCGCAGCCCTCGACCTGCCCCGCTTGCTGACGATGCGCTTGCAGTCCGACGTCTTCCGCCCGCCCATCCACAGCCGATCCGAACCGTCATGTCGCACCGCCTTTCGCTCGCCATCGCCGCCCTCCTCGCCGTTTCCCCGATCGTTGCCCAGGCTCGCCCGCTCGCGCGGCCGCCGGTCGAGCGCAACTTCAAGAACTGGTCGGTCGTCTGCGACAACGGCAACCGTTGCATTGCCGAAAGTCACACGGACGATATTGACGACGCACGCACGCGCGTCATCCTGCGCGTGACGCGCGATGCCGGCCCGGACGGCCAAACATGGCTCGACCTCTACGCGACGGTGCCGCTGGACCTGCGCACCGCACGCGTCGACGGCCGGCCGTTCGATGCGGCTCCCGCTCAATGGCGGGCGTCCGGCGACAAGAATGACGACGCGCCCTCGTTCTGGACGCGTGCCCGGATGCGAACCAGCGATCCGGCAACGGTTGCCACCTGGCTCGCTGCATTGCGCAACGGGCAACTGCTGAGCTTCGGCGATCCCGCGTCGGCGCATACCGCCCGCACGCCGTTGTCGGGATTGAGCGCCGCGCTGCTGCTGATCGACGACACGCAGGGCCGCGTCGGCACGGTC
>NZ_CAJNKE010000034.1 GCF_905232215.1 Burkholderia sp. LMG 13014 | reverse complement strand
CGCTCGGATCGCCCGAACTCAGGCTTCCTGCGGCCTGCGCCAGTCGTCCGAAGCCTCGGTACCGGCGATCGCATGAGTCCAGGTGATCTTGCGGTACGCCATGGAGACCTTCACCAATTGGGTGTACTCGGCCTTGCTGGGGTCCTGCGCGTGCGGCAGCGCGGTGTTGATGTTGACGATCGTGGCGTCTTCCAGCTTGGTCGTGAAGAAATGCTCCTGCTTGCCTTCGGTGGAGGTGCGGTACCACTTCACTTCCACTTCAGGGAGCATCTCGCCCGCCGCCAGCGCCTGGTATAGCAGCGGCGTGGCCTTGTTCAGCGGTGCGGTGAAAGTGAACGGCTTGTGTACGCGCTGGCCGGACGGCTGGCCGCTCTGAGGATCGGTCGGCGTCGCGATCAGGTGTTCGATTTCCTGGACCAGGATCTGGTCTTCGTGGCCTTCCTGGTACACGTTGCCCACCGAGTCGGCGGTGAAGGCACCTTGCGTGATGTTGCCCTGGGTCTTGCCCTGGATGCTGATATAGGCGGGAGTCGGCATTGGCTGCTTCCTTGAAGTTATTGTCGAAAAGGCCGGTTGGGCCTTGGCGCCGGAATGGCATGGGCCCTTTATGCAATAGCCGTGCCAACCCACACGCGTTGTCGCGCTTTACCTTCAGGATCAATGCATTAGGGGTATTTGAGGGGCATCCGCCAGATATCTGGCAAAGCGAATCTCAAAAGAAATCGTCTTTTTTGAGGGGAAATCGGGCCATTTTTGACCCGATCAAAATCAACCCATTGAAAAGAAAGAGAATTTATCGGGCCATTTTTGGCTCGACCGAGCCAAAAATGGCCCGACTGCCCGACCGAGCAAAAATTGATACAGCGCACGAGGATGAAAAAAGTCCTGAAGGCCAACCGGCATTCAGGGCTTTTTGCGTAGTTTCGCGGGTTCGCAGACTATCTGCAGCAGTCATCAAGCGTAGTCGTACACCCCACGCCCCGTCTTCCGCCCCAACCGCCCCGCCGTCACCATCTCGCGCAGCAGCGGGCACGCGCGATACTTCGGATCCCCGAAGTCCTTCACGAACACGTCCATCACCGCGAGGCACACGTCGAGACCGACGAGATCCGCCAGCGCGAGCGGCCCGATCGGATGGTTCGCACCCAGCTTCATCCCCGCATCGATCTCTTCCGCCGACGCGATCCCTTCAGCCAGCACGAAGAACGCCTCGTTGATCATCGGCACGAGGATCCGGTTCACGACGAAGCCCGGCGAATTGCGCACGCCGATCGGCGACTTGTCGAAACGCTCGGTCAGCTCGCGCACCGCCGACGCGGTCGCGTCGCTCGTCTGCAGCCCGCGGATAATCTCGACGAGCGGCATCAGCGGCACCGGGTTGAAGAAGTGCATGCCGACGAAGCGCGCCGGATCGGCGAGCGGCGCCGCAAGCGCGGTGATCGAGATCGACGACGTGTTGGTCGCGATGATCGCTTCGGGCCGCGCAACGGCCTCGATCTGCTTCAGGATGCGGCCCTTCAGCTCGACGTTCTCGGTCGCGGCTTCGATCACGATGTCGGCCGCTGCAAGCTTCGCGTAGTCGGTCGACGTCGTGATGCGCGCCAGCGCCGCATCGCGCGTGGCTGCGTCGAGCTTGTCCTTCGACACGAGCCGCTCGAGGCTGCCCTTCAGCGTCGCGATGCCCTTCTCGAGCGCGGCGTCGCTGACGTCGATCATCACGACATTGAGTCCCGCAACGGCGGCGGTTTGCGCAATGCCGTTACCCATGGTTCCGGCGCCCACGACGCCGACAATTTCGATGGCCATGAAATTTCCTGTGTGTTCGGGTGCTGAGCGTTCGATTATCAGATGTTCTCGAAGATCGCCGCAATCCCCTGGCCGCCGCCGATACACATCGTCACGAGCGCGTAACGCCCGCCGATGCGCTTCAGTTCGTACAGCGCCTTGACCGTAATCAGCGCGCCGGTCGCGCCGATCGGGTGACCGAGCGAGATGCCCGAGCCGTTCGGGTTGACCTTCGCGGGATCGAGACCGAGCTCCTGCGTGACCGCGCACGCCTGTGCCGCGAACGCCTCGTTCGCCTCGATCACGTCGAGATCGGTGATCTTCAGGCCCGCGCGTTCGAGCGCCTTCTGCGTGGCCGGCACGGGGCCGATGCCCATGTACGCCGGATCGACACCCGCGTGTGCATACGCGACGAGGCGTGCGAGCGGCTTCACGCCCTGCGCGCGCGCGGCGTCCGCGCTCATCATCAGCACGGCCGCGGCCGCATCGTTGATGCCCGATGCATTGCCGGCCGTCACGGTGCCGTTCTCCTTCTTGAACACCGGGCGCAGCTTCGTGAAATCGTCCTCGCTCGCGTCGTGACGCACGTGCTCATCGGTGTCGAACGCGACCTCGCCCTTCTTCGTACGGATCGAGATCGGCAGGATCTGATCCTTGAAGCGCCCTTCCGCGATCGCGCGCGCCGCGCGACGATGCGATTCGAGCGCCAGCGCATCCTGCGCGTCGCGCGAGATGCCGTACTTCGCCGCGACGTTCTCGGCCGTCACACCCATATGGATCGTCTGGAACGGGTCATGCAGCGCGCCGAGCATCATGTCGACGAGCTTGCCGTCGCCCATGCGCTGGCCGAAGCGCGCGGCCGGCACGGTGTACGGTGCGCGGCTCATGTTTTCCGAGCCGCCGCCGATCGCAACGTCGGCGTCGCCGAGCATGATCGTCTGCGCGGCCGACACGATCGCCTGCAGGCCCGAACCGCACAGGCGGTTCACGGTCAGCGCGGGCGTGTGCTGCGCGACGCCACCGTCGATCGCCGCGACGCGTGCGATATACATGTCCTTCGGCTCGGTGTTCACGACGTGGCCGAACACGACATGCCCGACTGCATCGCCCGACACGTTCGCGCGCGACAGCACTTCGCGCACGACCTTCGCACCGAGATCGGTCGGCGAGAAATCCTTCAGGCTGCCGCCGAAATCACCGATCGCGGTACGGACACCGCTCACCACCACGACTTCTTTCGCTGCATTGCTCATCGTCTCACTCCGGTTCGTTCGCGCCCGCAGGCGCGGGGATACGTTGCGTTACATGTTCGGGTAATTCGGCCCGCCACTGCCTTCCGGCGTGACCCACACGATGTTCTGCGTCGGGTCCTTGATGTCGCAGGTCTTGCAGTGCACGCAGTTCTGCGCGTTGATCACCAGGCGATCGCTGCCGTCGTCGTTCTTCACGAACTCGTACACGGCTGCCGGGCAGAAGCGCCCCTCCGGCCCAGCGTACGTGCGCAGGTTCACGTTTACCGGCACGTTCGCATCCTTCAGCGTCAGGTGCGCCGGCTGGTTCTCCTCGTGGTTCGTGTTCGAGATGAACACCGACGACAACCGGTCGAACGTCAGCTTGCCGTCCGGCTTCGGGTACTCGATCGGCTGGCATTGCGACGCCGGCTTCAGCATCTCGTGGTCCGCGTGCTTGTGGTGCAGCGTCCACGGCACGTTGCCGCCCATCACCTTCTGCTCGAGCCCGACCATCAGCGTGCCGAGGTACAGCCCCTTCGCCATCCACTGCTTGAAGTTGCGCGCGCGGTGCAGCTCCGTATACAGCCACGACTGCTTGAAGGCGTCCGGGTATGCGTTGAGCTCGTCGCTCTGGCGGCCGGCCTGCACCGCGTCGAACGCGGCGTCGGCCGCCAGCATGCCGGTCTTGATCGCCGCGTGGCTGCCCTTGATCCGCGACGCGTTCAGGAAGCCCGCGTCGTCGCCGATCAGCGCGCCGCCCGGGAACACCGTCTTCGGCAGCGACAGCAGCCCGCCGGCCGTGATCGCGCGCGCGCCGTACGACACGCGCTTGCCGCCTTCCAGGAACGCGCGGATCGACGGGTGCGTCTTGTAGCGCTGGAATTCCTCGAACGGCGACAGGTACGGGTTCGTGTAGCCGAGGCCGACCACGAAGCCGACCACGACCTGGTTGTTGTCCATGTGGTACAGGAACGAGCCGCCGTAGGTGTCCGACTTCAGCGGCCAGCCGGCCGTGTGGATCACGAGGCCCGGCTTGTGCTTGGCCGGGTCGATCTCCCACAGCTCCTTGATGCCGATCCCATAGGCCTGCGGATCCGCGTTCGCGTCGAGCTTGAACTTCGAGATCAGCTGGCGGCCGAGATGGCCGCGGCAGCCTTCGGCGAACAGCGTGTATTTCGCATGCAGCTCCATGCCGAGCTGGAAGTTCTCGGTCGGCTCGCCGTCCTTGCCCACGCCCATGTTGCCGGTCGCGACGCCCTTCACCGAGCCGTCGTCGTTGTACAGGATCTCGGCAGCGGGGAAGCCCGGGAAGATCTCGACGCCCAGCGCTTCCGCCTGTGCTCCAAGCCAGCGCGTGACGTTGCCCAGCGAAATCACGTAGTTGCCGTGGTTCTGGAAGTTGGCGGGCAGCGCCCAGTTCGGCGTGGTGACTGCGCTCTTCTCGGACAGGAACAGGAAGCGGTCTTCCGTCACCTCGACGTCGAGCGGTGCGCCGCGTTCCTTCCAGTCGGGGAACAGTTCGTTGATCGCGCGCGGATCCATCACCGCGCCCGACAGGATGTGCGCGCCGATCTCGGAACCCTTCTCGAGCACGCACACGCCGATCTCGGTGCCTTTCTCGGCGGCCAGCTGCTTGAGCCGGATCGCCGCCGACAGCCCGGCGGGGCCGCCGCCGACGATCACGACGTCGTATTCCATCGATTCGCGCGGGCCGTATTGCGCGAGCAAGTCCTGTGTGGTCAAAATCCTGTCTCCTCCTGCGTCCCGACCGTCAGCCGGTCAGAACTGATCTTCCGTCAACGCGAGCACGCCCTCGTTGCCCTTCGTGCCAACGATCGACGCTTCGAGTGCGCCCGCCTGCACCAGCACGTGCTCCGCATAGCATTGCGCGATCGCGATCTTCGCATCGAAGAACGCCGGATCGCTCGCGCGGTTCGCCTGCGCGGCCACCAGTGCGCGGCCCATCTGCCACCCGCACAGCACCACACCCGCCAGCTTCAGGTACGGCACGCTGCCCGCGAACACCGCGTTCGGGTCCTGCTTCACGTTCGCCACCACGTAATCGACCACCGACGACAGCGCCTTCGCGCCCTGCTCCAGCTTCGCCTTCACCGATGCGGCCGCAGCACCGTCCAGCTTGCCCAGCGCCGCCACCGTCTCGCCGATCTCCGCGATCAGCGCCTTCGCCACCGCGCCGCCGTCACGCATCGTCTTGCGGCCCACCAGGTCGTTCGCCTGGATCGCCGTCGTGCCTTCGTAGATCGCCAGGATACGTGCATCGCGGTAATACTGCGCCGCGCCCGTCTCCTCGATGAAGCCCATCCCGCCGTGCACCTGCACGCCCAGGCTCGCCACGTCGTTCACCATCTCCGTGCTCCAGCCCTTCACCACCGGCACCAGATACTCGTAGATTGCCTGATGACGGTCACGCGTCGCCTCGTCCGAATGGCGGTGGGCAATGTCGCTGTGCGCAGCGGCCACGTAAGCCAGCGCCCGCGCGCCTTCGGTCAGCGCACGCATCGTGCCGAGCATGCGGCGCACGTCCGGGTGATGAATGATCGTCACCGACTGCTTGGCCGAACCGTCCACCGGGCGGCTCTGCACGCGTTCCTTCGCGAATTCCGCCGCCTTCTGGTACGCACGGTCGGCCACGCCGATCCCCTGCATCCCGACGCCGAAGCGCGCCGCGTTCATCATGATGAACATGTATTCGAGGCCGCGGTTTTCCTCGCCGATCAGGTAGCCGATCGCGCCGCCGTGGTCGCCATATTGCAGCACCGCCGTCGGGCTCGCCTTGATCCCGAGCTTGTGCTCGATCGACACGCAGTGCACGTCGTTGCGCGCACCCAGCGAGCCGTCCTCGTTGACCAGGAACTTCGGCACGATGAACAGCGAGATGCCCTTCACGCCTTCCGGCGCGTTCGGCGTGCGGGCCAGCACCAGGTGGACGATGTTGTCCGCCATGTCGTGCTCGCCCCACGTGATGAAGATCTTCGTGCCGAACACCTTGTACGTGCCGTCGCCCTGCGGCTCGGCGCGCGAGCGCACCAGCGCGAGATCGGAGCCCGCCTGCGGCTCGGTCAGGTTCATCGTGCCGGTCCATTCGCCCGAGATCAGCTTCGGCACGTAGCGCTGCTTCTGCTCGTCGGTGCCGGCCGTCAGCAGTGCCTCGATCGCGCCGTCGGTCAGCAGCGGACACAGCGCGAACGACAGGTTCGATGCGTTCAGCATCTCGATGCACGGCGTCGCGATCAGCTTCGGCAGCCCCTGGCCGTCGTATTCGGACGGATGCTGCAGCCCCTGCCAGCCACCTTCGACGAACTGGCGGAATGCTTCGCCGAAGCCCGGCGTCGCGGTCACGACACCATCCTTCCAGCTGCTCGGGTTGCGGTCGCCTTCGACGTTCAGCGGGGCCAGCACCTCGCCGCAGAACTTCGCGGACTCGTCGAGCACGGCCTGCGCCGTGTCGAAACCGGCATCCTCGAAGCCCGGCAACTGCGCAACGGCGTCGATGCCGGCGAGTTCCTTCAGCACGAACAGCATGTCCTTGACGGGGGCGTTATAGCTCATGGTCGATGTTCCAATCAGACGGTGTATGAGGGGGCGCTATGGGACGAGAGGCGGTGATAGCGGCTCAGGCCCTTGCGACGACGTGGGTCATCGTAATGCCGGGGCGGTGGATTCTTATTGTCATATCCGGCCCATGTGGTGACAAAATCGGCCACGGGATGCGGAGGCGGGGCGGGAAAAGGCCGGCTGGGTGCGGGTTTGGCCGGAGTCGGATTTGGCGGTTTTCGGAAATGAGCGAGCAATCGGCGTGCCACGCCGGGGCGATCGGAGTCAGGGTCGCCAAGTTCGAGCGGTGGCTTCCGGGCCGCCGGTTTCTCTTGTTCCGCGGTGTGTGCCGTGCGGCGGCAGGCGACTCCGGCCGGACGCAGGGACGCGCCCGATGCGAAAGCGGTCACACCGGGGTCGGAGAGCCCTCCGATTCTGCGTAAAAAATCGTCAAGCACGACGCTGCCCCCTCCCCGATCGTCGTCGCCGACCGGAACCCGCCCCGCGTGCCAGAGCGCTGCATTCCCGCCGGCGACCGGACCGTCAGCATCGACCGATCGTGATGCCGTGAATTTGCCATTTCTTAAAAACGACATTACAATTTGCCTTCAAATCAGAGGCCACGCCCTCACCCATCAGGGGAAATGCCCGGGACGGCCCGGCTCTTTTATAGGAGAGCCGTATGGCTTGGATTTCCCTCGTTCTTGCTGGCCTATTGGAAATAGTGTGGGCCTTCTCCATGAAGCAATCCCTCGGATTTACGAGATTGTGGCCGTCCATTGTTACGGTCACGACCATGATTGCGAGCTTCGGTCTGCTGTCGGCTTCCATGAGAGTTCTTCCTTTGGGAACGGCTTATACGATCTGGACTGGCATCGGCGCGATTGGAGCGTTTCTTGTAGGTCTTTTCGTGCTCGGTGAGGCGGCTAGCCTCATGCGGATCTTGGCCGCGCTCCTGATTGTCAGCGGCTTGGTAATAATGAAACTCGCCTCCTGACGCGTCGCAGCCATTGGATCATCGTCGGCCGACAGCATTGACGTCTTAAATTCCGTCAAACCAACCTGACCCCATAGTCCAGAAACTTGGCATCAGGTTTGTGGTGGCCACATGTCCCAAGAAAATGCAGGCATCGTCCGTGCGATTGCTCTCTTGATTTCGACTTGGAATCCAGAGGGCATTCCGCATGACAGCGCGATAACAGCCGCCGCGTTATTTACGAGGCAGCGCCGCTACCGTCCCGTCGCGTTCGACATTCGAATGTCCATGTGAAACGCGCCACTCATCAGCGGAATCGCCAAGCGAGTGGTGACATTCATCACGCACAACTCGCAGTATTTGGTTAATCAATACCCGATCCGTATTTCTGTATTCCGAGGCACAACTCATGCCAAGCGCGCCCCTGTATCATTTGCTCCCAGATTTCCTGCTTGTCATTGCAATTGTCCTGTCATCGCGAGTAGGAGATTTCACGTCTGAAATAAAGTCGACGCGCGCGATTTACTGGATCGCAGTAGTAGCAACCACGATTTCAGGATTATGGTTCGCCTATGCGTCGACGGAGCCGCAAAGGTACTACTATTTCTCGCAAATGATCGTCGTCGATTCATTTGCCAGCGTGATGAAGTCGGTGGTGTCGCTGGGCTTCGCAGTCACACTCGTTTACTCGCGAAGGTACCTGGAAAGCAGGAATTTATTCCGGGATCACACCATTTTGCTCGCCATGTTCTCGTTGCTCGGCCAACTGATCATGATCTCGGGTAACAACTTCCTGACGCTGTACCTCGGTCTCGAACTGATGTCGCTGCCGCTGTACGCGATCGTCGCGCTGCGCCGTGATGCCGCGCAGTCGAGCGAAGCCGCGATGAAATACTACGTACTGGGCGCCCTCGCATCGGGCTTCGTGCTGTACGGCATCTCGATGCTCTATGGTGCGACGGGCTCGCTCGAACTCGGTAAGGTGTACAAGGCTGTCGAAGGCAACGTCGACTCGGCCATCCTGATGCTGGGCGTCGTCTTCATCGTCGCCGGTGTCGCGTTCAAGCTCGGCGCCGTGCCGTTCCACATGTGGGTGCCGGATGTCTACCAGGGCGCGCCGACCGCGTTCACGCTGTTCGTCGGCGGCGGTCCGAAGGTGGCCGCATTCGCATGGGGCCTGCGCTTCCTGGTGATGGGCCTGCTGCCGCTCGCGCAGAACTGGCAGATGGCACTGGTGATCCTCGCCGTGCTGTCGCTGATCGTCGGTAACCTTACCGGTATCGTCCAGCGCAACATCAAGCGGATGCTCGCGTACTCGGCGATCTCGAACATGGGCTTCGTGCTGCTCGGCCTGCTCGCGGGCATCGTGAACGGCGACGCGGCAGCACCGGCGAACGCCTACAGCTCGGCGATGTTCTACACGATCGTCTACCTGATCACGACGCTCGGCTCGTTCGGCGTGGTGATGCTGCTCGCGCGCCGCGATTTCGAAGCCGAAACGATCGACGACTTCAAGGGCCTCAACAAGCGCAGCCCGGTGTTCGCGTTCGTGATGATGGTCATGATGTTCTCGCTGGCAGGCATCCCGCCGACCGTCGGCTTCTACGCGAAGCTCGCCGTGCTCGAGGCGACCGTCAACGCGGGCCTCATGTGGCTGGCCGTGCTGGCCGTGATCACGTCGCTGTTCGGCGCGTTCTACTACCTGCGCATCGTGAAGCTGATGTACTTCGATGCACCGCAGGATACAACGCCGATCTCGGGCGATTTCAGCAAGCGCGTGATCCTCGTGCTGAACGGCCTCGCAGTGGTCGTGCTTGGCATCTTCCCAAGTCAGTTGCTGACGGCCTGCCTGCGCGCAATGAGTCATTCGTTGATGCTCTAGCAGGTCGTTGAATGACTGTCCGGCCTGCCGTATTTTCCATCTGCTGTTCGCGATGACCACCGCGAAGCGTTCGATTCCGGCTCATTCGCCCGATTTCAATGCGAATGGATCGACGTCGTGAGCTTCCCGGTGCCCATTCCGGTACCTCAGACGCTCTGCGGGCGCAACGCGGCCAGCGATCTCAACCGTGTCAGGTTGTCGGCTGCCATCGTCAGGGTCAGCAGTGGGTCCACTTTCTCGAGACCACGAACCATGACCTGTCGCAGCGGATGCGCCTGCGGAACAAATGCTTCTAGCCTCACCGTGCTGAACAACGATTCGTTGTAACTGTCCGCGCCTCGCATCGGCCTGCCCTTCCCTGATCTCGGGAACCTGCATCGTTCAGGACGGATCGGGGTATTTCAACGGTCTGCCAATGCGCATCGTGAATGCGTAGATGCGCGTTGCGCGGGTCACCGGATTACAACAAGATTGGCCCGGCGCGCACCACCGCACATGATCGGACATACGGCCTGCGTGCTGCCCATGCTCACGCAAGCAGGACATCCAGGGCCCGCGGCCCACAAATGCGCTCAAGTGATGCCACCGCCGATTCAGCTAGCCGAGAACGCTCGATACGGTTTCAACCACTTCTTTGAGAAATACCTTGATCATCGGGTGGTTACGCTCGCCGCGGCGATAGGCGACATAAATCTTGCGCCGCACCTCCGGTTTCAACTTGACCCACGCCACGCCGGCCGGTGCCCGCAGCACCCGGAGCCCGGGGGCAACCGACACCGAGCAGCCCGAGGCCACCATGGCTTCGACCATTTCGGATCCACGACATTTCGCGTTGATACGCGGCTCGAAGCCGGCGCGACGACATAAGTCGATGACGAAACCGCCGAAGGTATTCCACGTGGATTCCATCGCCCAGGTTTCGTGCCGAAGATCGGCAACACCCAGCGATGGCATTTTGCTCAACGGATGATCGGTCGCGACCGCCACGTAGAGGACGTCCTCCGCCAGCGGCACAACCTCGATGTTCTCCTGGTCATTGCCCGCTTTGATCGAAAGATCGTCAATCAACGCGATGTCCGTTCGCCACGCCCGGAGTGCCGCGACGGCGTCAATGGGCTCCAGTTCTTCAAGTTCGATTTCCAGGCGAGGATACGCGGGCCGCAGCTTCTTGAGCACGTCAGGCAGTACAAGCGAAGCGATCGACGGAAACGCAGCAACGCGTAGTTCCCCCACCATCTCGCGCCGCAGCTCTGCCAATTCCGAGCGCGCCTCGTCCAGTACGACCATCACCCGTTCGGCGTGACCTGCCAAGGCATGCCCCGCCGGCGTGAGCCTGACGCCACGGCCCACGCGCTCCGTCAGTTTGACACCCGCCTCCTCCTCCAGCTGCGAGATCTGCTGTGAAACAGCCGATGGCGTCAGGTGCAACGCTTCAGCGGCGGCGGCCATCGTGCCGTACCTTGCCAGCTCCAGAAGTGCCTTCAGTCGCCCGACTTCCAACGCGTACCTCCACAAAGTGGATCGTTAAAAATAGCTAATGCATAACTACAAAAACGATAAGTATACGTGGATGAAATTGCTACCTAAAGTAGCCAGCCACAGCAGAGAACACAGGCATACCGTCGCTGCACTTCGTGTCCGCAACACATTGACTGGCAGAACCGTCGACCTCGATCGCTCAAGCCTGTCTGCTCTGGCTGTCGTCCCACCATTTTTCATCGCGTGAAGAAAACGATGCGTGATTCCACACTCAAGATTGCGGTACTTTTCGGCGGCGCCAGCGCAGAGCGCGACGTCTCCATTTCCAGCGCCACTCAAGTGATCAACGCACTGCGTTGCGCCGGTCACAGCGTGGTGGCAATAGACACCGCTCGCGGCCCGCTCTCGCCAGAAGAAGATGCGCTTCTCTTGACTTCGCGGATACAGGACGCACCGCCGCCGTCCATCGCACCTGCCCAATCGCCGTCGGCTGTCTTCGACCTGCTCCGCTTTCCCGAACTGACCGAAGCCGATGTCGCATTCCTCGCGTTGCACGGCGGCGCCGGCGAGGACGGCACCATTCAGGCGATGCTCGACCTGGCAGGCGTGCCTTATACGGGCAGCGGACACATGGGTAGCGCAATTGCCATGAACAAGAACATGGCAAAGCGCCTGTTCTCCTCCGGCGGCATCCGCACGCCGCGCTGGTTGATGTTGCCGTGTGACTTCGATGACATACCCCGGCGCGTCGGCTATCCGCTCATCGTCAAGCCGAATCGGCAGGGCTCGACAGTGGGCCTGTCGCTGGTGCACGCGCCCGACGAACTGGAAAACGCCGTGCACCTCGCTCGGCAGTTCGACACACAGGTGATGGTGGAACAGTACATCGCCGGCCGAGAGCTGACTGTCGGCGTGCTGGGCACGCAGGCACTGAGCGTGGGTGAAATCGTCATCGAGCCGGGGACGATTTTCGATTACCGGTCGAAATACCAGGCGGGACATGTGCGTGAGCAATTCCCGGCCACCTTGCCGGCGGCCACGCTCGAAGCGGCGCAACGGATCGCGCTGCGCGCTCACGCGCTACTGGAACTCGACGGCTACAGCCGCACGGACCTCAGGCTGGATGCGCAGGGCATGCTCTGGTGTCTCGAAGTGAACACGCTGCCGGGCATGACCGCCACGAGCCTGCTCCCGCAGTCCGCGGCCGCCTCCGGTATCGCGTTTTCGCAGCTCTGCGAGCAGATCTGTCTCGCGGGCATCAATCGCTATCGGGCACTCGCATGACTTTCAACGCGCCAACCTCTTTCGCGCGCCATGCGCGAGCGAACCTCCAGGCATTGTTCGGCTTCGATTCGATCCGGGTACCGCGTTACCCTCTGCTCGACGGCGCAACGCCGATTCACCCGCTGCCGCGCCTGAGCGCCTATCTTGGCGGTGCGACCATTCATGTGAAGCGGGAAGATATAGCCGGCGTGGGCGGCGGCGGCAACAAATTGCGGAAGCTGGAACTCCTGATCGGAGAGGCATTGCAGTCAGGTGCCGAAACGGTCATCACGGTTGGCGCGAGGCAATCGAATCACGCACGGCTGACCGCGGCTGCGGCAGCCCGCGCGGGGATGCGATGCGAGGTTGTGCTCACACGCTCCGTGCCGCGCGACGACGCAGACTACGTTGAAAGCGGCAACATCCTGCTCGACAGCCTGTTCAACGCACGCGTGCACGATTTGCCTGCTTCGGCCGATGCGATGGCGTACGCCATCACCCGTGCAGACGAGCTGCGTGCGTCAGGGCAGCGTGTCTATATCTGTCCGTTCGGTGGATCGAGTCCGGTTGGCTGCCTCGCCTATGCTGCGTGCGCAGCCGAAATCGTCCAGCAGTCCCGGGCGCAAGGCAACCACTTCGATCGCATCATCGTGCCCAACGGAAGTGGGGGCACACATGCCGGTCTGGTTGCCGGCTTGGCCGCGCTCGGGACCGGGACGATCGAAGTCGACGCCTACACCGTCTATGCCCCCGCAGCAGAGGCTCATCGCGCCACGCTCGACAAGGCGCAGCAGACGGCCCGCATCATCAATCGCGATACGGAAATCTCGCCCGATGCCGTTCGCGTCGACGCCTCGCAACTCGGCCCCGGCTACGGCATCCCCACGGACGCCATGCGTCGAGCTGTCCGGCTACTGGCCTCCCAAGAAGGGCTCTTGCTCGATCCTGTCTATAGCGGAAAGGCGTTTGCGGGGCTCATCGAAGGGGTTACGTCAGGTCGTTACGCATCCGACAAAAACATTCTCTTCGTCATGACCGGGGGACTGCCTGGCTTATTCGCCTACCGGCACGAGTTTCAGGCGGCTTGAGATGGCCGAGCGAGCGCCATAGGCCGTCCAGATGCGGCATTTCACGGCGAACCTAGGCCACCTACCTCCCGTGCAGGCTCGTTCGAAAACACCGAACGTCTTCGTCACGTCGATGGTACGTCTGGGCACCTCGGCCACAACACAATGACACGAACATTCGAGTGCGGTCACGCAGACCTGTCCACGCCATATCGACGCGGGCTCCCGGCCCACTCGAATTTTTCGTTGAATGAGTTCCAGGAGAGGAGCAGGCAATGCAATCACTCGGGCTTTGGCTGCGGCGCGCTGGTGCCGCGTTGGCTTTCCTGCTGGCCTTTCAGGCTCAATCGTACGCGGCGCCCGCCGTGGTCACGGAACACTCGCTGACGGTCAACGGGATCAAGCTTCACTACCTGGAGGCGGGCACCGGGAACGGCACGCCCATCGTACTGCTGGCCGGCTATGGCGAGACGAGCCACATGTGGCTGCCGCTCATGCCCAAGCTGGCCACGAATCACGTCGTGATCGCGCCGGATCTGCCGGGCGCCGGTGCGTCGGACATCCCTGCGGGCGGTTACGACAAGAAGACGATGGCCCAGGACATTCACGCGCTGGTGCAGGCGCTCGGCTTTCGCGACGTCGAGGTCGTGGGACACGACATCGGCCTCATGGTGGCGTACGCCTACGCCGCCCAGTACCGGGACGAAGCCAGGCGCCTTGTGCTGATGGACTCGTTCCTGCCGGGTGTCGGTAACTGGCAGCAATACTATTACTCGCCTGCAAAGTGGCATTTCGCGTTCTATGGCGAAACGCCGTTGAAGCTCGTGCAGGGCCGCGAGCGAATTTACCTCGATCATTTCTGGAACGACTTTGCGGCCAATCCCGACCATTCGATGTCGGAGGCGGATCGCGCGCTCTATACGAGCATCTACGCGCAACCGGGCCGCATGCGCGCGGGCTTCGAATGGTTCCATGCTTTTCCGCAGGACATCCAGGATTTCCAGCAATTCGCGAAGACGCCATTGCAGATGCCGGTTCTCGTCCTCACCGGACAGAAGGCCGCCGGTCGTTTCACGATCGATCAGGTTCGCGTGACGGCGGCGAACGTGCAAGGGGAAGTGATCGAAGGGGCTGGCCATTGGCTGATGTCCGAGGCGCCCGATCGAACGATGGGGGCGCTGGTCACTTTCCTCAATGCGGGCGAGTCCCGATGACGCTGACGGCCTGCTTGATCACGACCAGATGGCGGATGCCCGGCTATCGTTGGGTGAACGCGCGCCCCGTTCCTCGCGGCTGTGCTCCAGGAAATCCGGCAAGAAAATGACGGGAGAGCAACCAGGCGCCGCACTGACATGAGTCCACGCGTACGTTGGCCGTCCGAAGTCAGTTTGGAAGGTCCCGCACGTCATCGTGCGGCGAAGGTTTCGAAAGGGGCAGTTTCCGACGGTCACCATCGGTGGCTGTCGGCCAGGGGCGATCAGTCGACATGGCCGTGTAGTTCGTTGACAATCGGTCTTTCCAAAGTTGGTCGCGCTTGTTGAAAGCAAATCAACGAGATGTGCTTCAGTCGGCGCTGTCGACTGTAATCGACGCCGGAATGACTCCAATCGCCGCATGAACGGGAAAAACAGGAATGGAAGCAGGAATGCATATCCGCGCATCGACGTCCGGCCCGCGTCGCGCAGCGCTCGGCGTCGCCACGGCGCTGACATTTTCGTGGTTCACCGCAGCGCAAGCGCAGAGTTGCGCATCGGATAGCGTGGCGCCAGAGTGCTTGCTGCAGCGGAGCCAGGACGAATTTCAGCAAGCGGACGACGAATTGAACCGCACGTACCAAAAGGTTTTGAAGTCGATGTCTCGGCCGCGTGACGAGTACGTCAACTATCCGGCACTCAAGGTGAAATTTGTCGAGGCTCAGCGGCAATGGGTCCGTTTTCTCGGTACCGAGTGTGCCGCTTGGTATCTGATAAACGAGGCAGGTGCGGATCGGAATCTTGATCTGCTGACTTGCGAAATCGACAGAACACGCGATCGTACGCGTGAATTGAACGCGTGGCTTAAGCAAGTGAGCCATGATTAGCGCAGCACTATGAGGCAGACCGGCTACAGCAACCCAAGCTTGCCGCCAGGTGTTGGCTTCGGGCGTTCCGGTCGCAACTGGTACGCCAACAAAGGGGCGGCTACTCGGCCGGGCGTATCGGGTAGCTCCCGGCCACGAACGGTCATGCGATGCCCTCGAGATGGCAGAGCGGACGGATGTTTGACGGCATCTCGGCCGGCGGTCGGGCGCTTGTCGGCCATGACGAGCCATTCGACGGCGACGCGCATTTCGTCGACAATCCTCGGAAACGATGCCGAAATTGACGAGTCGACAACCAAGTTTCGAGCGTCGTTCCATGGCTTCGATACCGACGCGAACCAACGCAACGGAACGATAACCATGGACGACGCAGCCGCTTTATGCATCAGGCTTGCGAGTGTCGCGTGGACGCCTCCTCATGGCGCAACTGTACCGGAAGAGATGCGGCTCGACCTTGCCCAAAAGACCAGTCTTCCACACTGGTTGTACTTATGATCACCATGACATCCTCGGGAGGAATGCCAGGGCTGACAGCGAGCAGTTCGACGAGTCTCGCGTAGAACGCCTCCTTACAGGATCGGCTGCGGGTGCGACCACCGGTGATGTGAATCAGGACGAAATCGCTGCTACGCGGCCCACCACAGTATTCCCGGTCATATACCAGTTCACCCGGCTGGCACTGCTGAAAGACCTGAAAACAATCCCCCGCCGGAACCTCGAACGTTTGCTCAAGCGCATCCTGTAGGCTCGTTGAAATCGCCGTCAACCAGTCGGCGGATTTTCCGGCAAGTAAGGCAATTCGTGAGTATGGCATCTGGAATCTCTCCGTTACTCGGACAGCGCGGCCAGTGCATTCACCGCAGATGCTGCGGCGGGCCAGCCGGCGTAGAACGCGAGGTGCGTGAACAACTCACCCAACTCGTCCTTCGTGACTCCGTTGGTAATCGCTTTCTGCAGGTGCCCCGGCAATTGCTCGGGACGATAGAGGGCCGTCAAGGCTGCGACGGTTGCGATGCTGCGCTCCCGCGGGGAAAGCGCCGGGCGCTGCCAGACATCGCCGAAGAGAACGTCTTCACTCAACTGAGCAAGCTTCGGGGCGAATTGAGCGACTTTTTGCAAATCAGATGAGGGTTTGGTCACGTGTGCTCCTGTTGTCGGGATTGATGGCGTTCAGGTTAGCAAGTCACAGCGGCTCCGAATATGTGAATAATTTGAATCGATGATCCTGTTTTTTCGAACCTTCGTCCGACTGCAGGTGAAACGATGCTGCGCCATTCGCTGAACCTGCCCGATGAGGCCGAGCGCATCGAGACGGCAGTCAGGCGGGTGCTCGCGCAAGGGATGCGCACGGCCGACATCTGGACAGCCGGCACGCGCAAAGTCGAAACCAAAGAGATGAGCAACGCGGTCGCGGCGGCCCTCACGACGCAAGAGGCAGTTTCGTAAAGGCTGCTGTGCCTGCCTTGAGGTGTTCGGCGCGATCATGCTGCAGCACGTTTGACGAGTATTGGATGAGTGTCCGTTGTTGAGAATCCTGCGCGTCTCTTCCAGGTCGGCCAGCGCCCATTGCTTCGGACGCACACTGGATCTCCCTTCAATTGAAAGGAGATTGTTATGAGCACGCTAGTCAATACCGGCCAGTCGAGGGTGCCGTGGAACAAAGGGAGGTTGACCGGTCAGAAGCCGCCGCTAAAGCTCAAGGAAATTTGGGCGATCCGAGTGCGGCTGCAGCTCTCGTCCCGTACGCGGGATCTGGCCATGTTCAATCTCGCCATCGACAGTAAGCTTCGGGCTTGTGATCTAACGAAGCTTCGAGTGCGGGATGTCTGTCACGGAGAGCGCATCGGCAACCGCGCGACGGTCATGCAACAGAAAACGCAACGGCCGGTGCAGTTCGAGATTACCGAGCAGACGCGCGATAGCGTCGCAGCATGGATAAGTCATGCGGGGCTGCATGCGACCGACTTTCTGTTCCCGAGCAGAATTCACGACTCTCCACACTTGTCGACGCGACAATACGCCCGGCTGGTTCATCGGTGGATCGCCTCAATCGGCCTGGACGACACTGCCTACGGTACTCACACGATGCGCCGGACCAAGGCATCGTTGATCTATCGTCGCACCAAGAACCTGCGGGCCGTCCAGTTGCTGCTTGGCCATACGAAGCTGGAAAGCACAGTCCGTTATCTCGGCATCGAGGTGGATGACGCACTTGAAATGGCTGAGCAGACCGAAGTGTAGGATGATAAGCCGGTTAGCGAAGGGACGCTGACCGGCCACAAGCGGTCAGTCAACGATGCCGCTTGGATCATTGACTATCGTTGCCCCAGAAGCCGCTCGAAACGTCGCACCTACTCATTCGCGCTCCACAACGATCTGTTCGAAAATCGCCCCTTGAACCGCAATCGTCGACCGCCGCAGCCGGTTGATCGCGGCCTCACGAATCAA
Organism: Burkholderia sp. LMG 13014; assembly: GCF_905232215.1. Classification (GTDB taxonomy): domain Bacteria; phylum Pseudomonadota; class Gammaproteobacteria; order Burkholderiales; family Burkholderiaceae; genus Burkholderia. The sequence continues at coordinate 9,942 of NZ_CAJNKE010000034.1, read as the reverse complement.
CAACGATAGATCAGATGTAAATCAGTCGATTCGCCGACCTTGAAATCGCAAGTGCCAACGAGGCTAAAACCTGCCTTTTCGTAGAAGGCAATGGCCTTCGTGTTACCGGACCATACACCGAGCCATACCGCGCCGGGGCGTTCCACTGCCAGATAGGAAAGTGCCGAGTTAAACAACTTTCGTCCAACACCCGTTCCTTGCGCACCGCGCCGAATGTAGATTTGATATATTTCCGCCGCCCCCTCTGGAACATCGGAGTGCGGAAGCGTGCACGGCCCAACATGCGCGTAACCAATCAATCCGCCGTCCTCGCACTCAACCACCCAGGTGCGATTCTCGCGATTGGTGAGCTGGTCTGTGATCGTTGTTACCGAGTAGTTTTCTTCCTCATGCCTGATTAGATCGCTCAGCGGGTAGTCGATGCAGTACCCCTCCGAAAGAAATGTTTCCCGGAATTAGCAAGTGGCAATGCATCTGCCACCGTCGCAATACGGATTCTCATCGGTTCTCCAGCGGTTCAGGGTCACAGGACAGTGGATCTGCCGATAGGCAGTCGAACGCGTCGATACGGCAACGGAATTTTGCCATCACACTCTACGTGCGTAATGTTCACGTTGCAAATTCGGTCAGTACCGGGCATTCGACTGCCGCGACCGGATTGGCAAGAATCGTTGGCATAGGGATGCGGCCGAACGTTAGCTCAAGCCATCGGAAACTATTGCCACGCAAGCATCAGGGTCAGTTTCTGGACGGCGGCGCCGGATGCGCCTTTACCAAGATTATCGAAAACCGCAGACAGCAAGATCTGAGATTGGCATAAAAGTCGCCATTTTCTGCTTTAGCTCGTTCTCTTGAACGAATGGCCGGTTTGTAGAAATTTGACTGACCGGTGCGGGTCGAACTGAGCCGGAAGTGTCGGACCGGGTTCGGCCATCAACGGACGGTCGTGTAGGCACGCCGAAAGCGGGCATTCGTAGGGCGCTGAAGAGAGCAATGAGCGAAGCGAGTTGTGCTTCAATTCAAGACTTGACGCCGCAACTTGTGTTTGTTTATCGCCGTCTGGATTGGACGGTGGCGGGATCTGTCGGGCTGCCGCTATTTCATGTCCGACACACCGTCGTAATTCACCCAAACGTCGTTCTACGACAACGGGTTATGGGATTTGCATGGCCGATTCCTTGGGTCGGTGTCCACCGAACCGGTAGCAGCCCAGACGACCTTCCGCTTTCGAAACGTCGTTCCTTCAATACAGTGCGGCTCTTTGATCCGATCCATGCGGAAATGCCGAAAATCGCCACGGGCAGGATCCCAGGCCACCAGATACCAAAGGGGGGGCAGGACCAGCATCGCTTGCGGCTCCACAACACGTGTACTGCTTTGACCTTTTGCATCGCGGTAATTGAACGACAGATGCTGGCGCTGAAGAAAGGCCACTTCGAATTCCGGAAGCAAAGCAGAGTCCATCACGCCGATATTGGTTCGGTCCACCTGTGGTGCGAGTTCTCCGACATAGAGGCAGTCCAAAACACGGCGCAAATCCCGAATTTTGTCCGGGGGCAGTCCCTTTTCGATCTTTGCGAGTCCGCTATCAGCAAAGATTGAAAATGGTAAATTTCCCGCTGCACGCATAGACGCTACGCTGATCAAAAGCGCAAAAACCTCGGTGACTGACAGGCGTGGTGCGATCTGAACAGACCGCAGGTCAAGCTGCAATCCTCCGCCGCGGCCCGGTTCAGAATCAATAGTAAAACCTTGCTCACGCAGAGCGCTGATGTCGCGCAGCAACGTGCTGCGGGATGCGCCTACCTTTTCTGCGAGCTCGGCAATGGTTGATGATCCGGTACGGCGCAGACTGCGCACGATTGCGTCTTGTCGTAGGCGAGCATTCATTCTCTGGGCTCCGTGATAAAAGGTGTCACATTTTGACACCTTTACATCGTAGGCTACGAATGTCGGCACCAGTTGGTTGTCCGGCAAGACCCCTCTGACCAACAGGTTGTTATGTGTAGCGCAGCTGCCAGATCACCCATCCAAACACAAAAGGAAGATAGATGTTAGACCCCAATGACTTTCCCCAACCCACGATGATCTCGGTCAACGATGTGGAATTGGAAGTATTCGAAGCCGGAAAAGAAAACGCAGGGAACCCGATTGTGCTGTGTCATGGTTGGCCGGGGCACGCCTATTCCTGGCGCCATCAAATGCCAGCGCTTGCGGCCGCTGGCTATCACGTCATCGTTCCAAACCAGCGCGGTTATGGGAATTCTGCGCAACCGACGGACGTGATCGCGTATGACCTCGCACATCTGACCGGAGACCTTGTCGCTCTCCTTGACCACTTTGGATACGACGATGCGATCGTCGTTGGCCATGACTGGGGTGCCAATGTCGTCTGGGGCATGGCGCTGCTGCATCCAAAGCGTGTGCGCAAGGTCATCGCGCTGGCGCTTCCCTATCAGGCACGGGGGGACGTCCCTTGGGTTGAGTTGATCGAATGCTTCTTGGGGCCTGACAACTACATGGTGCATTCCAACATGAACCCCGGCGTGGCCGATGCGATTCTGGATCAGAACAGGCGTCAGTTCCTGCAAAATCTCTACCGCAAAAACGAGCCCCTACAGCCTCCGAAGCCGGGAATGATCATGATCAATTTGGCAAATGCCGAGACGGCTGCCGGAGAGCCGATCATGACCGATGCCGAACTGTCGGTCCTCGACGCGGCGTTTGAGGTCTCTGGCTTCACGGGCAGCATCAACTGGTACCGAAATCTGGACCGCAACTGGCATCTCCTAACGGATGTTGATCCGATCGTTTCGCATCCCGCACTGATGATCTATGGCGACCGTGACGTGATACCAAAGTCTCCGAACCTAAGTGACTTTGTACCAAACGTCGAAGTTGTCAGCTTCGACACCGGCCACTGGATTCAGGAAGAAATGCCGGAAGAGACAACCAAGGCAATTCTTGACTGGCTCAAGTCGAGCTCGGAAAGCTAAATCTCAAAAGAACAAAAGCTTACTTGGTTGGCCATATGAAATTCACTTTCATCAGCCACTGAGCGAGCTCGTCATGCTCAGACGTGCGGGGTCAGGTCTTGAATTGAAGCATGACCGTCCGTTGATGGCCGGTTGGGTGAAGTCCAGAACGGCCGCTTTGGAGCATTCAATTTCGAAGCGGTGGGGGTCGGCTGAACGACAGCTCTGGAGTTAGCTGACCGTCGCCTTGGGGTCGGTAGCGGCCGCGGCAAACACCCGGTAACAAGGGCCTCGATTCATCTTTCTGACCGAGGCCCTTTCAGACAAGGCACAAGCCCTACCGCTCATTGAAGTACCGTTCGCAGGCGCACGGGGAGCTAGCGTCCTCATGCGCTTGGAAAAGGTTACTTTGACCATGCGGATACGCCAGCAGCCGCGACTCGCAAGCGCGCTCTGTCGTTCGACCAGCGGCAGGCGATCACAACAGGCACGTGCCCGCCCCCTTCTGCCTGATTCGCCCCCCTCGAATCAGCTCACCTACTTCATCGCCACCAACGGCCCGACAAACGCCTCGAAGTGCGGCAACCAGATCGGTATCGCCTCCTTGACCGAGAACATCCCGTGCCCGTTCTTGCCGAACGGCGGCTCGACAACCATCTGCCCGCGCCCACCCGCCCCCTGAAACGCGGCAAACCACGTCGCCACCACCTCCGGCGAGAAATACTTGTCGTTCTGCACGTAATGCCAAAGCACCGGCACACGCGTCGTGCCCGCGAAATGCCCGATCGTGTCGGCCATCTGCTTCGGATCGCACGGCATGCCGGGATGAGTCGTCGGATTCCCCCCACGCCCACCCGAGAAGTTCACCACCGCGACCACCCCTTGCGGCGCGTAGCCAGCGGCCGCCAGCGAAGCAAAACCACCCGCCGATTGCCCGACCAGCACGACGCGGTTTCGATCCACCTGCGGCAACGTCTGCGCATACCGAACGGCCGCGAGTACATCGCGCGCGGCCTGCTGGCCCGCAGCGAGGTAATCGGGATGCCGGCACGAACCCGCATCCTCTTCATCGACCCCGCCCGTCGCCCCGTACCCGCGGCGGATCGGCACGATGACCGCGAAACCGAGTTGCACGAACGTCCGGATCTGCGGCAACGCGCGGTAGCGGCGCACCTTCGGCCGGTCGCGCGGATCGGGCGGGCTGCCGTGGCTCAGCACGATCAGCGGAAAGGGCCCTGGGCCGTCCGGCATGTAGGTGGTGGCAACGATGTCCCGCGTGCTCGCCCCTTCGTCGACCGGGACCTTGACGACGGTCTCATGCAGATCCGGCGCGATGGACGTGTCTTCGACCGCCGTCGCCGCGCAGCCGACGACGGAAGCGATCAATGCGCCCGAGATCAGCACCCGGCACAGGCGAATGGCGACCCGGTTTCGACGAACGACGATGCTCATGGGTGATCTCTCCACGAATCCGCAGCCGACGGCCCACGCTGCCGCGCCGCATACGGCGAAGGCGTCAGTGTATCCGGGCGGCGGCGCGGGCGGGCCAGTCGCACGCGCGCAACCCGCACCGGCATCGCAGCGGCCCCATTCGCGTGCGCTCACCACCGATAACTGACATCCCCCGTCACCATCAACCGCGTGCCATAGAAGCACCCACCCGCCGAAAAACACGACGACACATAAGTCCGGTCGAACAGGTTGTTCACATGCGCCGCGACCCGCCATCCCTTCCACGCGGGCCGCTCGACACCCAGGTCATACGACAGCCCGAGATCGAACAGCACGACAGCCGGTACATCGAATGTATTGACGTTGTCGCCCGCACTGCGCCCGACATATCGCACGCCCCCACCCACCCTCAACCCGCGCAACCCCGGTCGCTCAACCGCATAGTCCAGCCACATCGACGCGAGATGCCGCGGCACCGCCGCCACGCGCTTGCCGACGACGGTCGAATCCGTATCGGCCTGCACCGTCGTATCGAGATACGTGTACGCAGCAATCACATCCAGTTGCTTCCACACTCGCGCGCGCCCTTCCAGCTCGATCCCGCGCGATCGCACCTCCCCGGTCTGCACGCTGAAGAACGGATGCTCGGGATCGGCGGTCAGGACATTGCGCTGGCGAATATCAAACGCAGCGATCGATGCGTTCTGCAACCGATCCGGCGACTGATAGCGCAACCCGACCTCGAACTGCTTCGCCTTCGTCGGCGTGAACGGCTGGCCATCGAAGCGCGTGCCGAGCGCCGGCTCGAACGAAGTCGAATAGCCCAGGTACGGCGCAAAACCGCTATCGAACAGATAAACCGCCCCCGCGCGCCCCGTGAACGCCCGTGTACTCTGCCGCACGCTCGCGGACCGCAGCAGGTCGTCGGTCGTGGTACGCGACCACTCCTCACGCCCGCCGAGCGTAAAGACCCACCGATCCCAGCGCACCTGATCCTGCAGATAAACGCCGATCCGGTCAGGCGTCTGGCGCGTCTGCTGCGCGACCGGCGGCACCGCATACGGCTGCCCGTAATCGGGCGCCCGCGTATCGAGCGGCGGCGCCGCGCCAAAACCCGATCCGGCGAGGTTCGCCACCGCATGCTCATACGACAGCCCGGCCAGCACCGTATGCTCGACCGGCCCCGTCATTACACGCATCTCGGCCTGGTTGTCGAGCGCGAGATGGTTCACATGCTCGCGCGACCACGACAGCGACCGGTTCAGCACACCCGGCGAAAGGTACGGCGCGATGAAATTAACGGCCGCGCCCGCGAAGTCGACATCGAGGTGCGTATAGCGCACGTTCTGCCGGACCTTCCACGTCGAGTTGAAACGATGCTCGAACGCATAGCCGATCGTCGCTTGCGTGCGGTCATACGTGTCGAAGCCCGGCAGGCCCGGAAAGAAATGCGTCGGAATCCGCCGCCCCGCATCCGGCCAAAGCGTACCGAGGGCCGGCAGCCAGCCCGCGAAGTTGTTGTGCGGATCGCGCTGGAACGAACCCAGCAGCGTGAACCTCGTATCGGCATTCGGCTGCCACGTCAGCGACGGCGCGACGACGATCCGCTGCTGCCGCGAGTAGTCGATTTGCTCGTCCGCACGGCGCGCGAGGCCGTCGATCCGGTAGCGCCATGTACCGTCCTGCGTCACGGGCCCGCTGAAGTCGAATGCAAGCTGCCCGCGATCGCGGTTGCCGGTCTGCACGGCGAGCAGGTGCTGCGCGTCGCGGGTCGGCCGCTTGCTGACCATGTCGACGATGCCGCCGGGGCTCGCCTGCCCGTACAGCACCGACGCCGGGCCGCGCAACACGTCGATGCGTTCGAGCGTCCACGGATCGACAACGCTCGCGGCCCAGTTCACGCCTTTCGGCAGCGGCAGGCCATCGAGCATCTGCGGATTGATCGCCGCTGCCGCGAAGCCGCCGAAGCCGCGCAGGAACACGCTCTCGAGCACGCCGCCGGGGCGCGAGTCCGCGTAGGCGCCCGGCGTGTAGCGCAGGCTGTCGCCGACGCTGTGCACGTCCTGCCGGTCCATCTGTTCGCGCGTGACGACCGACAGGCCCTGCGGCACTTCGACGATCGCCGTGTCGGTCTTGGTGCCCGCGCCCGACACATCGGCCGCGATGCCCTGCACGGGGCCGACGCCCGTCTCGCGTCGCCCGTCGACGACGATCGGCGCGAGCATCGGCGCATTCGCGGGCTCGCCCGCGTCCGGCGCATCCTGCGCCGCAGCGGCAACCGGCATCGTGGCCGTACAGGCCAGTGCGGCCGCCCAGCCCGGCACGCGCCGCAACGCCGCGCGCGGCAACGGGAATCCTGGCCGAGCACGGCGGCCGGTGTGTGATTGATTCATCTCGGGTTATCCGGAAAGCGGAGACGGACGTCGGCGGATACGCCGCGCCGTTGAGTAGGGAGACGGGCCGCTCATGCAACGGCGACCTCGACTGAACAGCGAATGGGAATCATTTACGCCGACGCGGCGCGGGTAAATGCCGGTGGACGCAATCGACGAATGTGCGGCGCGCATCGATCGGCCGCAGGTTTATTCGCCTGGCGGTAACAAAATGTCACGCTTGAATATCGTTATCCTGAACGATCAACGCGAATGATCGGATGATAGGATAGCGACACCCTCCAGTTTCAAGCGAAACACGCAATGTCAAGCCTGCCCCCGGCCACCCGACACTCGCTCGTCGAATCGGCAATCGAAATCCTCAAATCCAATATCACGTCCGGCATCTGGCAAGTCGGTCAGCGCATTCCGACCGAGCTCGATCTCGCGAAACAGCTCGAGGTCGGGCGCAACACGGTGCGCGAGGCCGTTCGCACGCTCGCGTATTCCGGCGTGCTCGACGTGCGCCAGGGCGACGGCACCTATGTGCGGCGCAATGTCGATCCGGCCGACACGATGCGCAACGTCGATCGCGCCGCGCGCGGCGACCATCTCGAGCTGCAATGCATGCTCGAAACGGAGTGCGCGCGCTATGCGGCGCGCCGGCGCACCGACGCGGATCTCGCGACGCTGCGCAAGCTGCTGAAAGCGCGCGGCGAGCGCGAAGCGTCGCGCGACGTGAAGAAGTTCGTCGAGCGCGACCGCGCGTTTCACATCGCCGTGGCCGCCGCCTCGCACAATCACGCGCTCGAAGCGTTGTATCGCTACTTTTCGGGGTCGATCCTCGCGAACGTCGAGGACGTCCTCGTCGAGCTCGACAAGGCCGCGATTCCCGAACCCGACCTGCAGGCGCACCAGGCATTGCTCGACGCGATCGAGCAGCGCGACGAGAACAAGGCGGTTCGCGCGACCCTTGCGATCCTCAAACCGCAGATGACCTGGCTCGAGACGCACGAGACCCACGAGACGCCCGCCGGCTGACAGGCCCGCCCCGCGCGACGCGGCGACGGCCGCGATCACGTCACGCAGCCTGTCCGGCGCGGATCGATCCCGGCGCGCCCGCTTGCGGGTGCCCCCCCAACAACCGGGCCACACTTGCGGCCGGCCTTGCATCATGTAAGATTCGAATAATCCAATCATCCTATGATTGGATCATTCACACCGACGCATTGCGAATTTCCGGTTTCGCCGCCCAGGGGAATGCATTCGACGCGGCACCGCGTCCCTTTTGCTGACAACGGCGGCACATCGATGCACGAGATTTCCATGAAGTCCGGCGTGCCTTGCCTGCCCGGCGGGCGACCATGACGCGCAGGCGCCGAAACCCGGCGCGTTTGCCGCCGTCCACTCGCTGCCACCCGATGCCGGCGCCGGGCAATAGCACCACCGATGCGTGCGTCACGCGTGATGTCGCGCGCCATCGTTGCGTACGCTGCAGTCACGCTGCGCGCGCACCACGCACGACCGTTGCGTGGTGTGCACGCGATGAAACGGAGAAGCCGATGGCACCCGATCTGAACCTGCTGATTGCGCTCGACGCACTGCTCGAAGAAGGCAGCGTCGTCGGCGCCGCACGCCGCATGAACCTCAGCCCGCCCGCGATGAGCCGCACGCTCGCGCGCATCCGCGAAACGGTCGGCGACCCGATCTTCGTGCAGGCCGGCCGCAAGATGGTACCGACGCCGCGCGCGCTCGAACTGCGCGACGTCGTCCGCGACACCGTGGAGCGCGCGTCGCAATTGCTCGCCCCGTCCGCGGAAACCGATCTCGGCACGCTCGACAAGCAGTTCAACGTGCGTGCGAACGACATTTTCGTCGGCCTGCACAGCAGCGGCCTGCTCGACGAGATGGCACGCCGGATGCCGCGCGCGATGCTGCGCCTGATGCCCGAGGAAGACGACATCGACGACGACGCATTGCGCAGCGGCCGCATCGACCTGTTCATCAGCGCGTCGCGCCGCCTCGGGCCGGAGATTCGCGTGCAGCCGCTGTTCACGACGACCTTCGTCGGTCTCGCGCGCCACGACCATCCGATCTTCGACGACGACATCACGCCCGAGCAGTTCGCGCGCTGGCCGCATATCGGCGTATCGCGGCGCGGCAAGTCGGCGGGGCCGATCGACGACGCGCTCGCCGCACGCGGGCTCGCGCGGCACGTGCTGCTCGTCGTGCCGACGCCGTATGCGGCGATCTTCGCACTGCAGGCGTCGGACCTGATCCTGCCGCTGCCCGAGCATCTCGCGCGCGGCGCGGTGCAGGCCGGGCTCGGCGTGCGCACCTTCGAACTGCCGGTACCGCTCGAAACCGTGCTGATCACGCAGGCGTGGCATCCGCGCTTCCAGAGCGACCCCGCGCACCAGTGGTTGCGGCGTGTCGTGCGCGGGCTGTGCACCGGCCAGCCGGCACTGCATCCGGCGCACGCATGACGCATGCGTGGCGCGCACTCGTCGAGTGCAAAGACGTCACTGTTCCGCATCCATGGCTCGACCGTAGACTGGCTTCGTCCTTTCTCACGGAGCGAGCGCAGTGCATGACGCAGCAGACCAGACGCGCGCCGTCGCGCCGCCCAGCCGCCTGACCCGCGCGGCCGCGGCGTTGATCGCGCGCATCGACATTTTCACGCCGCGTGGCGCGTATGTCGCGCGCTCGGTCATCGCCGCCGCGCTCGCGCTCGGCGTCGCGTACCTGCTCGAACTGGAAACCCCATACTCGGCGGCGTCGACGGTGCTGCTCGTGATCAACCCCGTCCAGGGCGCCGTGATCGGCAAGGGCGTGTGGCGCGTGGTCGGCACGATCGCGGGGATGGTCGTCGCGTTCGTGCTGATGGGCTGCTTCGCGCAGCAGCCGCTGCTGTTCATCCTCGGCTTCGCGTTCTGGCTCGGCGTCTGCGTCGCGGGCATGACGCTGCTGCGGCACTTCCGTGCGTCGGGTACCGTGGTGGCCGGCTACACGATCGGCCTCGCGACCTACGGCGCGATGCAGCATCCCGAGCTGACCTTCGAGCACGTGATCGGGCGCGGCTCGACGGTCGCGATCGGCGTGCTGTGCCTGAGCCTCGTGTCGATGCTGCTCGGCACGCGCGA
>NZ_CAJNKE010000033.1 GCF_905232215.1 Burkholderia sp. LMG 13014 | reverse complement strand
GACGGCGGCCGCGCGAAAGCCGGCGTCGACGCGGCGCGCGCGGCCGCCGAGGCCGCTCGGCTGGCCTACGAACAGCGCATCCGCAGCGCGTTTCGCGACGTGGAGGACGCGCTGGTTGCGATCAGCGCCGCACGCGACCGGCAGGCCATGCTCGCCGCAGCCGTCGACAGCAGCCAGGATGCGCAATCGCGCGCGACGCGGCTGTACCGCAACGGTCTCGGCGAATACCTGTCGGTGCTCACCGCGCAGCGCGCAACCTACCGCGCACGCGATGCGCTCGCACTCAGCCGGCTCGCACAGGTGCAAGGCGCGATCGCACTCTACAAGTCGCTCGGCGTCGGCTGGCGCGACGCGCCGCCGGTCACGCAGGCCAGCGCAACGTCAGCGAACGCACCTTGAACGCCGCCGCGCGACCGCCCCGACGCTTCGGCGTCGCTCATCCACCGGAGAAACCTCGATGCCCGCTCTCGATCCGAATGATTTCACGCTGCACGACATCCATCTCTTTCCGGCCTGCGTGTTTTGCGCCGAACACGCGACACCGGGCTACGCGTCTCGCTGGGAACGCGAGATCGACGCGCTGATGCGCCACGGCGAGCCGTTCGTCATCGTCTACATCGAGCTCGATACCGACGAGAGCCATGAAGACCGCAAGCATCGCGCGGTCTGGCTCAAGCAGAACAAGGACGCGCTGGGCGCCGTCTGCAAGGCGCTCGTCAGCGTCGAACCCGATCCCGACCGGCGTGCCGAGGTGGCCGCGCAGGGCGAAACCGCCGTCAAGGCATTCGGGATTCCGCATCATGCGGTGGCGTCGTTCGAACAGGCTCTCTCGCTCGCGGCCCGACTCACGCGGCAGCATTCGGGGAATGACGCATGGCAGGCCGGACAACAGGCATGACGGGGCCGGCGCGCCACGCCACGTTGCACTCGCCACGAACACGAGGGCCGTCATGCGCTATCCCGCCCTGACGATCGCGAGCTCACACACGCTTGCGTCATGTCCGTCACGGCTCCCCGATGCAGGCGAGGTGCTGTTGTGGCGACTGCGCGGCGAATGGCAGCTCGTCACCAGCGAGCAAGGTCATCTCTGCCTGTCGAAGACGGAGTTGCGGCGGGTCAGGACGCATCCCAATCGCGCGCATGCCCGCCGCTTCGCGATCGGCCGATCGGCGCTGCGCGCGATCCTGGGAACCCTGGCCGGCCGCGCGCCCGACGAACTGACGCTGATCGACCGCGATGCCGACCATCTCGCGGTCGCGGGCTGCGACTTGCTGGACGGGCTCGACGTCGTGGTCGGCCATGCCGGGATCTGGATCGTCATCGCGATCGCGCGTGGCCCGATCGGGCTGGGCATCGCGCAGACCAGCGCGCTCGCCGATCCGGTTTCGCGCGACCAGCTGCGGCTGGACAGCATCTCGAATGCGTGTGGAAGCGGACACGGCGCCACGCTCGCGTCGCTGGCGCCACTCGCGGGGTCATTCCGCGAAGTCGATACGCCGCATGCGGGCAACTGGTGCCTGCTCGATCTCCCGCTCTCCGGCCTGGCTTGTACGGCAACCGTTGCCGCTCGCCGGATGGACCGGATCCACGCGGTGGGCTGGCGCGGCGAGCGAAAAGACTGGCTGGCTGATCGCGATCAGCATCTGCAGGCCGCCAAGGTGCGCGCTGCGGCGGCGTCAGTCACGGCCTGACAGGCCGGCTTCGGGGTTCGCGGGCTGCATGCGTGGGCGATTCCCACCTTCGGGATCGCCGATGGGAGCCGTTCATGGGAGTGTGTGAAGGGAGCCGGTTATGGGAGCGAGCGGTTTTGACGCGAGGGGGCGTACGCGCCGTGTGATGTCGTGCCCCTTCCGGTGATGCCCGGCCACGCCTCCCGGCATTGCTCCTATCGCGCCATTACCCGGCGACCATCGCTCCCGCTTTCACGTGCCGGCCTGCACGACGCAGCAACTGCCAGCCGAACCCCAGCATCCATAACGGCAGCAGAAGCACGACGACAATCTCGCCCGCCCCCGTCACGGCTTCGAATTCCGGAAAGAATCCGGAGACGAAGATGATCGCGAAAAACCAGGCAACGATCTTCAACAGGAACGACCCGTGCCAGCCGGCCTTCTTCAGATGATTGGCGACGATTGGCGCCCAGAAGAATACCAGCGGGCCTTCGGCCCACCACAGCCCGCTTTGCGTGCCGTTGGCGACCGTCGCCCACGCCGCTGCCGCGGCGGCCCGCGTCGCGTCGTCTCCGCCCGCATACATGTGCGCCAGCGGATCGAGCACCGACAGCTGGAGTGCCGCGCCGGTGATGCCGAGCACCGCGTACGCGCCGATCCCGAACGCGATCATGGTGCCGCGCGCGCCGAGTTCATCCTTGAAGGTATGCACGAAGTACCCGCCGATCACGAGCACCGCGAGATAGAACCCGAACACATCGGCCAGCATCGACAAGCGAAACAGGTCGCGTGTTTCGGACGGCAGGCTCAGCATCGTCGCACCGTGCAACAGCATGCCGGCATCCGTGCCGGCCACCATCGACACCAGCCCCACGTTCGCGTAGGCCAGCAGGCCGCCGACGATCGCGCTCCACGCCGTGAAGCGCATGACCTTGTATGAATCGTTCCTCATTCTCTTTCTCCGCACACCATGCCCGGTTCCCGCGTGGAGAACCAGTCGATAAGAAGTGACCGGCCCGGTCGCGCGACACAGCCAGCCGAGCCGCCCGACAAGTAGTCCACATTGACAATAATAGGTCTTGATGACAAACATTGAATCGACGCAGCACACGAGGAAACGCCCGCGTAGCTGCTTCATTCGAGGCAACGCGCGACGCAGGCAGTCCGTGTGACCCAACACGGAGTGACGCATCGCATGCACGTCATGCCACTGCGTTTCCTCGAGCGGCAGCGGCCGCCTCTTCCCTTTCCTGCAACTCGCGCCACATGATCTTTCCCGACCCGGACTTCGGCAGCGACTCGACGAATTCGACGATGCGCGGAACCTTGTAGGACGCCATATGATCGCGCGCCCATGCCACCACGTCGTCGGGCGTCACGCCGTCGGGGTACGCCTGATCCAGCACGACGAACGCCTTGACCGTCTCGCCGCGATGCGCGCTGCGCGTGCCGATCACGCACACTTCCTTGATCGCCGGATGCCGGTACATCATCGTCTCGACTTCGGCCGGCCACACCTTGTAGCCCGACGCGTTGATCATCCGCTTCAGCCGATCGGCCATGAAGAAGTAGCCGTCCGCGTCGATACGGCCAAGATCGCCGGTGCGCAGGAAACGCTTGCCGTCGATCTCGACGAACGCCTGTTTCGTGGCCTCCGGATTGCGCCAGTAGCCTTGCATCAGTTGCGGCGCGTGCATGACGATCTCGCCCACCTCCCCTTGCGGCACGGGCTGGAACGTGACCGGATCGACGATCCGCGCATCGACGTCGAACACCGGAAGGCCGAGGCACTGCGGCTTGGGGCGCGCCGGCGGATTGATGTGCGTGGCGGCGATCGTTTCCGACATCCCGTAGCCTTCGACGTAATCGAGTCCCACCGATTCCTTCAGCTTGCGCGCGATCGCGTCCGGCATCGCCGCACCGCCGCCGCGCATCGAGCGCAGGCTCGACAGGTCGTATTCGTGCAGGTTCGGATTCGACAGGAAATCCACCATCATCGTCGAGATCGACTGCCACACCGATACGCGATTGCGGCCGATCGCGCGGCCCGCGGCATCACGATCCCAGCGCGGCAGCACGACCACGGTCGAGCCGCGATACAGCGGGCCATTCAGCCCGCCCTGCATGCCGGTGACATGGAACAGCGGCAGCACCGCGAGGTGGATCGCGTCTTCGGGATCGTCGAACCAGTCGACGAAACCGGCTGCCGTGCACGTGACGCTGCGATGCGTGTGCACGCAACCTTTCGGCTTGCCCGTCGTGCCGGACGTATAAGGCATCAGGCAGATATCGTCCGGGCCCGCCGTCAGTTCGCCCGGCGCCAGCTTCTCGGCAAGCACCTCGCTCCAGTGGACCACGCCGGGCCCGTCGACGTGGCGCGGCGCGGCCACGAAGTCGGGCACCGCGACGGCCGAAGGTTGCGCCACGTAGTCGCCATACGTCGCCACGACGACATGCGCGAGGCCGCCCGCGCCGCCCACGAGCGGCGCGATGCGCGGATACAGGTCCTGCGCGACGATCACCGTGCTCGCACCGCTATCCTCGATGTAATGCGCCAGCTCGTCGGTCGTGTTCATCGGATTGACCGGCACGACCACCGCGTTCGCACGCAGGATGCCGTAGTACGCAATCATCCATTGCGGGCTGTTCTGCATGTCCAGGAGCACGCGGTCGCCCGCCTTCACCCCGCAACGCTGCTGCAGGAAGCCCGCCACGTGCTCGGCTTCGTGCTGGAAGCGCGCGAACGACACAGGCGTGTCGTAGAACAGGATGAACGGCTTGTCGGGATGGCGCGCCGCCGCGGCCTCCGCGTGACGGAACAGGTGGGTTGCGGGCGGGGCCTGACGCGTGGCCAGGTGCGCGGGCCAGAATGGCGATCGGATGGCAGACATGGTTCGGCAACTCTTCGTCAATACTGCGGGTGATAAATGGCATCAGCGGGGCTCGTCGTCCCGGGGCTGCATGCACGCATTCGGTTGGCCGAGTGAAGGTTCGGCGGGGAAAACAGTCAGACCGTCACCCTATCGACCGGTCTCGATGCCCGACGTCGTGAACTGACGCGTTTCCGCCGCTGTCGCGTGCGCCGCGGGCGCCACCCGGCTGACGCCGCGCATCAGGTCGACCGCCTTCTCCGCGATCATGATGGTGGGTGCATTGGTGTTGCCGCCGATCAGCGTCGGCATCACCGACGCATCGACGATCCGGAGCCCTTCTACTCCATGCACGCGCAACTGCGGATCGACCACGGCCATCGCATCCTGTCCCATCCGGCAGCTGCCGACCGGGTGATAGACGGTATCCGCGCGCTTGCGCAGCACCGCCCGGATGTCGTCGTCGCTGTGCACGTCGCGCGTGAACATGTCCTTCGTGATCCACTCCGCAAGCGCGGGC
This sequence comes from Burkholderia sp. LMG 13014, assembly GCF_905232215.1. Classification (GTDB taxonomy): domain Bacteria; phylum Pseudomonadota; class Gammaproteobacteria; order Burkholderiales; family Burkholderiaceae; genus Burkholderia. Next base: position 23,055 of record NZ_CAJNKE010000033.1, on the reverse strand, counting down.
GCCTCCATGAGGCCGCGCGTGATCTTGAAGCCCGCCACCATGTCCTCCAGGTCGCGCGGGTCGTCGAGAAACGCGGGATCGATCAGCGGCGTGTCGGCCGGATCACGGCTGCGCAGCGCGACCGAGCCGCGGCTGCGCGGGCGCAGCAGGCACACGTGGCACGACAGCCCGTGACCGAGGTGCATGCGCCGTGCATGATCGTCGACCAGCGCGACCAGGAAATGCAGCTGGATGTCGGGCGCATCGAGGCCCGGTTGGGTCTTCAGGAACGCGCCGCCTTCCGCGAAATTCGACGTCAGCATGCCGCGCCGCTCGCGGCGAAAGCGCATGATCTCGCGCAGCATCCGCGCGCTGCCGCCGATCGAGACGCCCATCGTGTCGAGGCTGCGCGTACGGTAGCTGAGAATGAAATCGGGGTGATCCTGCAGGTTGCGGCCCACGCCGGGCAGGTGGTGCAGCGTGTCGATGCCGACGCGCGCCAGCTCGTCCGACGGGCCGACGCCGGACAGCATCAGCAGTTGCGGCGTCTGCAGCGCACCCGCAGCCAGCACCACTTCGCGCCGGGCGCGGAACGTCTTCAGCGTGCCGTTCTGCAGCACCTCAACGCCCACTGCACGCTTGCCCTCGAACAGGATGCGCCGAACCTGCGCGTGCGTTTCGACGGAGAGATTGGCGCGCTTGCCGAGGTGCGGGAGCAGATAGCCGCGCGCCGCGCTCCACCGTTCGCCCTGCTTCTGCGTGACCTGGTAGATGCCGACGCCTTCCTGCTGCGCGCCGTTGAAATCGTCCGTGAGTGGCAGGCCCGCCTGGCGGGCCGCGGTCAGGAAACGCGCCTGGAACGGGTTGTCGGAGCGCAGGTCGCTAACCCACAGCGGGCCGCCCTGGCCGTGCCACGCGTCGCTGAGACGTTCGTTGTGCTCGCTCAACCGAAAATACGGCAGCACTTCGTCGTACGACCAGCCGGGATTGCCGAGTGCGGCCCACGTGTCGTAGTCGCTGCGATGGCCGCGAATGTAGACCATCGCGTTGATCGCGGACGAACCGCCCAGCGCCTTGCCACGCGGCTGGTAGCCGACGCGCCCGCCGAGCCCGCGCTGCGGCACCGTCTTGAATGCCCAGTTGTTGAGACGGGTCGGCAGCATCGCAACCATGCCCGCCGGAATGTTGATGACCGGTCCGTCGCCGCTGCCTCCCGCTTCCAGCAGGCAGACGCTGGTGTTCGGGTCTTCGGTCAGGCGCCCAGCCACCACGCTGCCGCCCGAGCCGCCGCCCACGACGATGTAGTCGAACTCATGATTCATGGCATTTCTCTCGATACAGGATTCGGAAGTCACGCGAGGCGCGACAGCGTGCGCAGCAGCAGGTCGAAGACGCGGCCGTACGGCGGATGGAACAGCACCGCGCCGTTCCAGCGGGTCTGGTGAAACACCGGCTTGAGCTTGCTGAAGGTATCGAAGCCCCACTGGCCGTGATAGGCGCCCATGCCGCTCTGCCCGACGCCGCCGAACGGCTGGTTCTCCTGCACCAGATGCCACAGGCAGTCGTTGATCGTCACGCCGCCGGACACCGTCTCGCGCAGCACGCGATCGCGGCGCGATGCGTCTTCGCCGAACCAGTACAGCGCCAGCGGACGCGCGCGGCTCTGGATGTAGGCCAGCGCATCGTCCAGATTCGTGTATTCGACGATCGGCAGGACCGGGCCGAAGATTTCTTCGTTCATCAGCCGCGTGTCGGCCGGCGCGCCGATCACGATCGTGGGCGCGAACTTGCGCGACGACGTGCCGAACGATTCGCCGGCCGGGTTGACTTCGAGGATCCGCGCGCCTGCCCGGCGTGCTTCGTCGACCATCTCGGTGAGGCGCGCGCGATGGCGTTCGCTGATGATGGCCGTGTAGTCGGGATTGGCCGCAAGCGTCGGATACAGGCGTGTGACGGCGCGCGCCAGTTGCGACGCAACGCTGTCGGCCGTGCCGGTGGGCACCAGCAGGTAATCGGGCGCGACGCAGGTCTGGCCCGCGTTCAGCAGCTTGCCGAACGCGATGCGCTGCGCAACCACCGCGACGTTGCATGACGCATCGAGGATCGCCGGCGATTTGCCGCCGAGCTCCAGCGTCACGGGCGTCAGGTTGGCCGCGGCCGCCTGTGCGACGACACGCCCCACCTGGGTCGAGCCGGTGAAGAACAGATGATCGAACGGCAGGCCGGCAAACGCCTTGCCGAGTTCGACGTCGCCCACCACGACATCCAGTTCGTCCGGCGCAAAGGTCTCGCGCGCCATCGACACGAGCAGGTCGGACAGTGCGGGCGTGAGCTCGGACGGTTTGATCAGCACGCGGTTGCCGGCGGCGAGCGCCGCGAGCGCCGGCCCGAGCGACAACTGCAGCGGGTAATTCCACGGCGAAATGATCCCGACTACGCCCAGCGGTTGCGGCATGAGCCGGTTGTGGCCGGGACGGAAATGCAGTGCGGTCGGCACGCGGCGCGCCCGCATCCAGTGCTTCAGGTGTCGACGCGCGTGCCGGATGCCGGCGCGCACGATGAATACCTCCGTCAGCCGGGTCTCATGGGCGGAGCGGCCTTGAAAATCGGCATCGATCGCGCGCACGATATCGTGCTCGTGCGTATCGAGCCACGCAGCCAGCCGGTCGAGGCGCGCCAGCCGGGTGGCCAGCGCCGGGTTCGGCTCCAGCGCGAACGCGCGGCGCTGGCGCTCGAAGCGGGCCGCGAGGTCAGTCGGGTAGCCTTGGTGCATGGTGTCTCCTCGTGCTCGTCGATCGTGCGATTCCGTCGCATCACGACAAGCGTCTTGCAGCATGTTCTTCGTCTTCACGCGATTCACGCGCCTACGGTCGGCTCGGCGGCCGGCGATGGCGCGAGCGCCGGGGCGCGACGTCACGCTCGATGCCACGCGCCGGTCGCGTGCCGCAGGCGAACCGGCTCACGCAATATGCCTGCCGGTGCGCACAGGTTCCGCCGTCGCGCGCGTCGCACGGTGCCGGATATGGCCGTCGATCAGGCTCGTCAGCAGCGGCACGACGCCGTCGGGGATGTCATGCCCCATACCGCGCACCGTGACCATGTCCGCGCCCGGGATCGCAGCAGCGGTCGCGACGCCGCCGCTCGGCGCGACCAGCAGGTCGCGATCGCCGTGCACGACCAGCGTCGGCGCCTGGATCCGCCGGATCTCCTCGGTCCGGTCTCCCGACTTGATGATCGCGCCGATCTGGCGGGTCGTGCTCTCGTGGTCGCGCGCCTGCTGGCCGCGATCCCACGCGTGGGCCGCGTACGCGCGTCGGGCGGCGTCGTCCGCCGGATACGCCTGCGTGCCGATGTGGGCCATGATGCGGCTGTACTGCTCCACCGCCGCTTCGCGCGTGCGCGGCGGCGGCGCAGTCAGCATCAGCATGCTCGACATGGCCGGCTGGCCGACCTTGCGCGCGCCGGTCGTGGAGATGATGGAAGTCAGCGACAGCACGCGCTGCGGATAGCGCGCGGCGAGCACCTGCCCGATCATGCCGCCCATCGACATGCCGACGACGTGTGCGCGCTTCAATTGCAGGCTGTCGAGCAGGCCGATCGTGTCCTGCGCCATGTCTTCCAGGTCATAGCCGTCCTTGACGGGCCGGCGCAGGAATTGCCTGAGCACGCTCGGCCCCGGCCGCGGGATGCGCGACGAGCGGCCGACATCGCGATTGTCGAACACGATCACGCGATAGCCGCATTGAATCAGCGCGCCGATCAGCGCCGGCGGCCAGAAGGTCAATTGCAGCGTCATGCCCGCGATCAGCAGCAACGGCTCGCCGTGGGCGGGCCCGTAGATGCGATAGCAGAGACGCACGCCGCCCGGCAGGTCGCAGAATGCGTCCTGGCTCGCTTCCATCGTGTGAATCGTCATGATCAGGCTCCGACAACGCGACGTGGCTCGACGCGATCCGTGCCGCCGGCTGCGGGCGCACGCCGGAAGCGCAGGCACGGGTCTTCGACCGAACCGTGCCGCAATATTTCGACATCGAGGTGGTAGTCCATCGACATGACCCACGGTACCCCCGGGCCCTGGCGCGGCAGGCTGCCGATCGCGCGCTGCACGTAGCCGGCGCCGAAATCGAGCAGCGGGCGCGTCGGCATGTCGGCGGCGGGCAATTCGGGCACGCAGGTCGCGAGGCCGCCGCGCTCCATGTGCGCGAGCACGCGGCAGAAATGCTCGGCCAGCAGCCCGACCTTCAGCGTCCACGACGAATTCGTATAACCGATGGAGAACGCGAAATTCGGCACGCCGCTGAGCATCATCCCCTTGAAGGCCACCTTGCTGTGGAGATCCACCGGTTCGCCGTCGACCGTCAGCTTGATCCCGCCGAAAAACCGGATGTTGAGCCCCGTCGCCGTGACGATGATGTCGGCCGGCAACGTCTGCCCGGATTCCAGCACGATGCCCGTTTCCGTGAAGGTCTTGATGCGGTCCGTCACGACCGACGCATGGCCGTCGCGGATCGACTTGAAGAGATCGCCGTCCGGCACCGCGCACAGTCGCTGATCCCACGGGTTGTACGGCGGATTGAAGTGGACGTCGACCGGATAGCCCTTCGGCAGCTGGCGCTTGTTCATGAAACGGATCAAGCGCCGCGCCGCCTTCGGACGCGTGCGGCAGAAGTGCCAGATGAAACGGGCGATCGCGATGTTCTTGCGCCGCACGAGCGCGTACGCCCACGTGTGCGGCATCACCTTGCGCAGCGTATTGGCGATGATGTCTTCCGACGGCAGGCTCACCACGTAGGTCGGCGTGCGCTGCAGCATCGTGACGTGCCGGGCCTTCCCGGCCATCGCCGGCAACAGCGTGACGGCGGTGGCGCCGCTGCCGATCACCACCACGCGCTTGCCGCCGTAGTCGAGATCTTCCGGCCAGTGCTGCGGGTGAACCACCGGGCCGGCAAAGTGCTCGATGCCGTCGAGCTTCGGCGTATGGCCTTCGTCGTGGTGATAGAACCCGGCCGCACTGAAGAACCACTTGGCAAAGATCGTCTTGCGTTCACCCGTATCGACGCGCTCGACGTCGACGCTCCACAGCCCCTGCGCACTCGACCAGCTTGCGTGAATCACCTTGTGATTCGTGCGGATGTGACGGTCGATCCCGTATTCGGTGGCCGTCTCTCTCAGGTACGACAGAATCGCGTCCGCACCGGCGATCGCCTTCTTGTTCGCCCACGGCTTGAAGCCGTAACCGTAGGTATGCATGTCCGAATCGGAGCGGATGCCCGGATAGCGGAACAGGTCCCACGTGCCGCCGGTCGCGCCGCGCGCTTCCAGGATGATGTATGACGTACCGGGACGGTCCGTCTCGAGTTGACGCGCGACGCCGATCCCGGACAGGCCGGCGCCGACGATGAGCACATCGACGTGCTCGGTGGACGGAAGGTTATGTACGGTCACGGCGTGTCTCCTGTTTGCGTCGAAATGCGCTATGTGTCGTCATTTTCATCAACCGAATCGGGTCGAACAAGGTGTCGAATGCACCGTATGCGAATACAATGAGTGCAACTTGCACCTCTTCGTTTGGATAGCAAACCATCATGTCCCAGCCCCCCGCTCCCACCGCCCTGCCAACCTGGCCTTTGCCTTCCCCCCGCATCCGGGAACTGATGCGCCAGGGTGCCGAAATCGCGCTGAATGTGCAGACGGAATGGCTCCAGGAACTCGACAAGGAAAACGTCGCGACCAGCCCGACGATGAGCGACCCCGTGCTCGCGGCGGCCGTGCGCCGGATCAACCGCAACGGGCTGATTCATTGGGCCACCGCCAACCTGGAAAACCCTTGCGCGCCGGTGTCCCGCTTTCTTTCATCCGACATGCTAAGCAGTGCACAGGAACTGGTGCGCCGCGGCCTCACTGACCTCGTGTTCGTCGCGGCCCGTTCGTCGCAGAGCGTCGTGTGGCAACGCTGGATGGATCTCGCGTTTACGCTGACGCAGGACCCGGTCGAGCTGCGCGAGTTTCTGGCCGTATCGTCGCGTTCGATCGCGGCCTTCATCGACACCAACATGGTCGGCATGGCCGAATTCATGCGCGCCGAACGCGAAGCGCGGCTGCGCGGCACGCACGCCGATCGCCGCGAACTGGTCACGCAGATCGTCGAGGGAACGACCATCGGCGCGCAGGAGGCCAGCCGGCGCCTGGGCTACACACTGGAGCAACGCCATCACGCCGCGATCGTCTGGAGCGAGGAAGCGGATATCGAACTGGGGGTGCTGGAGCGGGCGGCCGATGCGCTGGCGCAATGCGCGGGCACGCGCAATGCACTGGTCGTCGTCGCGAACACGGCCACGCTGTGGGTCTGGACGTATCACGACGGCAAACCGCTCGACATGCCTTCGCTGCAGCGTGCGATCAACGCGCTGCCCGGCGTGCACATGGCTGTTGCGACCGCCGGGACCGGCATGGAGGGATTCCGGCGCGGCCACCTCGACGCACTCGCGACGCAGCGGCTGCTCGGCAGGCTGCACGCCGGTGTCGGCGTGGTGCACGCGGACAGCATGAGCCTGATCGCGCTGATGACCAACCATATGGAATCCCTCCAGCAGTTCGTTACCAATACGCTGGGCAACCTGGCGACCGCCGACAAGTCGCTGCGCGACGCGCTGCGCGCGTTTCTCGCGGAAGGCTGCAGCGTGACCGACGCAGCCGAGAAAACCCACGTTCACCGCAACACGCTTCTGCGCCGCCTCGAACGCGCCGAGTCGTTGCTGCCCCGCCCGCTCGCACAGCAACGCCTGCACGTCGCGGCCGCACTGGAAGTGCTGCACTGGATCGCCGGCGATCCGGACTGAGTCGCACCATCCCATTCTTCAGCGGCTGGTTGTTCCCCTAGTCGCGTTGCCTGTCGTAGATGAGCCAGCGCGCTTTCTCCATGAACATCGCATCGAGCCGCTGCGTCAATCGCACGGTTCCGGTTTGCAACGTCAGGCCGTCGGCCATCGCAATCAACAGCGTCGCAACGTGCACGCTGTCGGCCGCATCGAACGCCGGATTGACGGCGCGCAACAGCTTCGCGACCTCACGCGTCAGCGTGCCGTACCAATCGTCGAACAGCTTCAGGCATTCGGGGTCGATCGCGGCGAACGACAGGAAATGCCGGAACAGCGCGACGTATTGCGCATCCTTCGCGTCGCTCAGCGAGCGGGCCAGCACGCGTTCGAGAACGTCGTCCGGCGATGCATCGCTGTCGATCAAGCCCTTCAGCTCGCCGAGGTACGCATCGATGACCGGCTCGATCACGGCCCGCAACACAGCCAGCCGGGTCGGAAAGTAGTACTGCAGGTTGCTCACGCTGATGCCGGCACCAGCCGCGACCGCGCGCTGCGAGAACCTCAGCGGGCCGCCTGCCAGCAGCAGTTCCCGCGCGACCCGAACGATCGTGTTGCGCGTGCGCAGGCCCTGCGCCCGCAAGCCGTCGAGATCGCTGCCGGCCGACACGGCGTTCGGCGTGCGGCGGCTTCTGCCACCGTGGTGCGCTTTGGTTTCGGTCATCGTGTTCGTCGTAAGCGTCGCGTTCCGGCAGTCCGTCGCGGCGCGCGCTGCATCGTGGCTATCGTGGCGCGCATCCCTAGCCGCGCCGCGCGTGACGGTTCACCCTTTCATCCAGCAGGTTCGCCATGCCCAGCACCGCCTTGATCGCGCACCAGCGCAGCGGCTCCGGCGGCATCGCGGGTGTCCGGTGCGTCAGCGCGTCGATCAGCGGCGACGCCGCTCCGCTGATCCGGTCGGCCAGCACCTGCCCGATCAGCGACTGCGTGCCGACCCCGTGCCCCGAGCATCCGGCCGTGTAGAACACGTTGCGGTGCGTGCCGGACGCGCCGACCACCGGCAGCGCATCGCTGGCGACCGAGATATAGCCGCTCCAGCATGCACGCACCGGCAGGTTGCCCAACTGCGGGAAACGCGCGTGCAACGTCGCCAGCAGCGCGCGATACGCTGCGTCGTCCGGCACGTTCGGCGTCCGCGAACCGTAGACGTAGTCCAGCCGCTTGGTCGTCAGCAGCAGCGTATTGCGCGCGGTGAGCCGGTGGCTCTCCATCGTGAAGTGTGGCGTCACGATACCCTCGCGATTCGGCCAGCCCAGCGCCGCCAGTTGCGCATCGGACAGCGGCCCGGTTTCGAGCGCCGACACGCGCAGCGGCATCACCTTGTTGCCGAGCAGGCCGAGTTGCGGCGTATAGGCATTGGTGGCGAGCACCATGACCGGCGCGCTTGCAGTGCCGCGCGCCGTCCGGATCCGCACGGTTGCTCCCGCGTCGAAGTCGAGCAGCGCGGTGTTCTCGTAGAGCCGCACGCCGGCGGCGAGGGCCGCGCGCCGCAGCCCCAGCACATACTTGCCGGGGTCGAGCGTACCGCCGCCGGGGAAGTGACAACCGAACAGGAACGCCGGTGGAATGCCACGCGCACGCATTGCCGCGCCATCGAGAAACTGCGCGGGCGAACCCAGCGCGATGCCGGTCTCCATGTCCTCGCGCAAGCGCTTCTCCTGCGACGGATGCACGCCGGCGCGAATGATCCCCGACGCACGATAGTCGCAGTCGATCCCGTGCTCGACTAGCTTGCGTTCGACGTAGGCCACGCCTTCGTCGTAAAAGCCGACGATCCGTTTCGCCTGCTCGCGCCCGACGCGCTTCACGAACAGCTCGTATTCGAGCCCCTGCCCGCCCGCGAGATAGCCGGCGTTGCGCCCGCTCGCGCCGAAGCCCGCGAACTCGCGTTCGATCACGACGACGCTGGCGCCGCGCGCGGAAAGTTCCAGCGCGGTCGACAGACCCGCGAAGCCGGCGCCGACGACGATCACGTCCGCGTGAACGTCGCCTTCCAGCTGCGGCTGCAAGTCGTCCGGCCGCTCGATCCACCCGCCGATGGGCCGGTACGTCCGCAACGCACGGTCGGCCTGCGCCGTGTCGAACCGCATTGCATGGCCGGTCGAGTCATCCCGAATCCCGTACTGCGTATTGCTCATGTGTGCCTCCTTCATTCAGTGCCGTCAACAGGAATACCGCTCACCTCGGGTCGCCATCAGGGCGACGTCAACACGCCTTCCTGCGAGAACAGCATCGGCGTACCGCCCTTGGCCGGCAGCGCGGCGGTCAGCGTCGCGCGATCCGGGCGCTGCGCGACCTCGACCGTCGCCGCTCCCGCCGGCTGCTTCAACACCAGGCCATCGAGCCCGACGCCGATCAGGCCGTCGCCTGCCGCCACCAGATCGGTGATCGAACTCCGCGTGCGGCTGTCGACGGCGGTCCAGTTCTCGCCACCGTCGCTGCTCTGGTACAGGCTGCCGAGCAGCCCGCCCACCACCACGCGGCCGTCCGGCATCGCCACGCCGGTCCACAGCGAACCCTTGCCGCCCGTCTGCAGGTAGCGCCAGTTCGCACCGCCGTCGGTCGACTTCAGCACCGTGCCCTGTTCCGCCGAGATGTAGAGCGCCCCGTTCCGATCAGCGAACGCGTGATAGAGATTGCGGTCCGCCTTGCTGCCGCCCGGCGGCTTCGGCAGCGTCACCTTCGCCCAGGTCTTGCCGCCGTCGTGGGTTTGCAGCATCAGCGACCACAGGCCGACCGCGAGCCCGTCCTGCGGCGTCGTGAACAGCACGGAGAACAGCGGCTGGTCGACCGACGTGTCGAGGCGCTGCGTCGTCCAGGTTTCGCCGCCGTCGTCGGTCGCGAGGATCGTCCCCCACTGGCCCACCGCCCAGCCGTGCTGCGCATCGGCGAACGCGACGGCCGACAGCGTCGCGGCCACGGGCACGCGCCGCGCCTGCCGCCAGGTCTTGCCGTCGTCGTCGGACAGCACCACGATGCCGTGATCGCCGACGGCGACGACCCGCGAGCCGGCACGCGTCGCGTCCGTCAGCATCATGTGCGTCGGCGCGGGCCATGCGTGGGCCGGCTTCGCGGCCCATTCCGCAACCGTTCCGTGGGATTGCGCGAACGCGGCAGCGGCAGCGGCAGCGCACAGCCCGATACAGGCAACGAGCGTCTTGATCATCTGGAGATCTCCATGAAAGTGGGCGGGCGTCAGTGGCTGAAGAGCCCCGGCGCGCGGGCCGGCTTGCGGCGCGGGAAGCGGCGCTCCAGCACCGAGGCCAGCGCGGGCAGCGCGGTCATCGCCATCAGCAGGTTGACGAGGAACATGAACGCCAGCAGCTTGCCCATGTCGGCCTGGAATTTCAGCGCGGAGAAGCTCCACGTCGCCACGCCGATCGCGAGCGTGATCGCCGTGAAGATTGTCGCGACACCGACTTCGAGCAACGCGTGCTGCACCGCCTTCACGATCGTCTGCCCGCTCGCGAGATGCACCTGCAGCCGGTTGTAGATGTAGAACGCGTAATCGACGCCGATCCCCACCGCCAGCACCATCACCGGCAGCGTCGCGACCGTCAGCCCGATCTGCAGTTCCTTCATGAACCAGTAGCCGATGAAGGTCGCAACCGACAGCGGTGCGCAGCAGGCGATCATCGCGCGCCAGTCGCGGTACGCGAAGAACACGAGGATCAGGATCGCGCCGTACACGTACAGCATCATCGGCAGCTCGCTGCCCGCGACTTCCTCGTTGGTTGCCGCCAGCACGCCCGCGTTACCTGCGGCAAGACGCACGGTGATGCCCGGGAACGGGTGCGACGCGCGATACTGCTTCACGTCGTCGAGAATCCGGTTGATCGTCGTGGCCTTGTGGTCGGTCAGGAACAGATGCACGGCCGACATCGTGCAATCGGCCTTCATGAAGCCCTTCACACGGCCGACGTCGACCGACACCGCGCCGTAGTTCTCCGGGTCGATCGGCACCACGTTCATCTTCGGATAGTCTTCGTTGTAGCCTTGGTTGTACGCGCGCAGCATGCCCGAGTACGACTGCACCGACACCACGCCCGGCTCGGTGCGCATCGCGGCCGCGAAGTCGTCTTCGTACAGGCCGACCGCCGGGTTGTCGCAGGCCTTGCCCGTCGACTCGATTGCCACCGTCAGCCAGTCGAGGCCCATGTCGTAGTTGCCGGCGATCGCCGTCGCGTCGCGGTTGAAACGCGCATCCGCGCGCAGCTCCGGCGCACCGGGCTGCAGCGTGCCGATCACGCGGTCGCGGCTTTGCCACGCGGCCAGTGCGAACACGACCAGCGTCAGCGCGACGGTCGCGCCCGCATACTTCGGCTGCGCGATGCGCGCCAGCGGGCGCAGCCATGCCGAGCGCCGCTCGCCGCGCTTCAGTGCGCTGTCCGCATAGCGCTTCGTGAAGTTGAAGCACGACGCGGCCACCGGCAGCAGGATCAGGTTCGTCACGATCTTGTAAGCCACGCCGAGCGACGCGGTGATCGCCAGCTCGCGCACCATCGGGATCGGGATCAGCAGCAGCGTGATGAACGACACGAACGCGGTGATCAGCGCCAGCACGCCCGGGATCAGCAGCCCGCTGAAGCTGCGTCGTGCCGCTTCATACGAACTGTGCCCGTGCGAAATCTCGCGCACGATGAAGTTCACCTGCTGCACGCCGTGCGACACGCCGATCGCGAACACCAGGAACGGCACCAGCACCGCGAGCGGGTCGAGGCCGAAGCCGAGCAGCTTCAGCGTGCCGAACTGCCAGACCAGCGACGTCAGCGAGCACGCGATCAGCAGCACCGTAAAGCGCAGCGAATGGCAATACCAGTACACCGCCAGCGCGGTCAGCAGCAGCGCGATCGCGCAGAAGCCGAGCACGGCCTTCGCGCCGTCGGCGATGTCGCCGATCTGCTTCGCAAAGCCGATGATCTGCACGTCGTAGCCGGCATCCTCGAACGGCTGGCGGATCTTCTGTTCCAGCAGGTGATTGAACGCGACGTAGTCGAGCACCTTGCCCGCGCTGTCACGCTCGTTCAGTTCGGCCGTGATCATCGCGCTGTCCTCGCCGTGCGACACGAGCGTGCCGACATAGCCGCCGAGCGTGGTCGCGCGGCGGATCTTCTCGACGATCTCCGGCGTCAGTTGATCCGGCGTGATCGTGCCGGAAATGATCGGCTCCGCGCGAAAGCCCTCGTCGGTGATCTCGTTGACGAATGCGTTCGACGTCCACAGCGAGCGCACGCCGATCCGGTCGACGTTCGGCAGGTAGGTCACCGCCTGCGTGACCTTGTACAGCCGCGTCAGCCCATCCGGCGTCCAGATCGAACCGTGCTTTGCGCGCACGACGACGGTGATCCGGTTCGCGCCGAGCAGGTCGTTCCGGTATTGCTGGAACGTGCGGATGTACTCATGGCCGATCGGCATCTGTTTCTCGAAGCCGGCATCCATGCGCAGTTGCATCGCGAACACGGCCATCGCGACGGTGAACAGGCCGATCGCCGCGAGCACGATCGCGCGATGACCGAAGAAAAGCCTTTCAAGGCGGCTGACCAGACGATTAAGCACTGCATGACCCCTTCATGTTTTCCGGCGATGCCCGACGCGCGCGCTCGCTTCCGCTTGCACCCGTCAGAAGTTCCGGGTAGCAAACACCCCGACGAAATTGCGGTCCGCGTACGGATTCCCCACCGACTGATGGCCGCCGAAGAACGCCGCGAAGTTGATGCCCGCCTGCCACGTCGGCGGGTTCTGGTTGAACAGCACGTAGACGTTGACCGACTTCGCGCCCTGCATGTAGTTGGCCGTGAAGGTCGGCGTGTAGCCGTACAGGCCGGTGCTGAACGTCACGCCCGGCGTCACCTGCCAACCGGGAATCAGCGAACCGTCGTAGGTCCAGTTGAAGTCGATCGTCGCGCCCACCGAGCTCGACGTACCCTGCCCCTGCGTGATCGGATAACCGAGCCCCGAGTTGTTGTTCAGCCACGGGAAGTAGCCGGTGGCCGGCACCTGCGTGACCGGTTGCCCGTCCACCGTGCGCGTGACGTCCGAACCGAGGCCGGGGTAGTAGATCCACGTGAGTTCCCAGGTCAGCGTCGCGGAATCCGCGGCGATCAGCTTCAGGAACGGGTACTCGCTGCGCGTCAGCGCGAGTAGCCCGTTCACGTCGAGCTGGAGCTTCTTCTTGTCGGCCCACTGCTGGCAGTTGACGCCTTGCACGCCGTTCGTGATCAGGTCGGTCGGGCCGCCCGCGCCGTAGCAGCTCGACAGCGCGACCGCATCGCGCGGCCGGTACGACAGCTCGGTGCCGATCGCCCACGGCCCGACCCCGAAGTTCGCGCTCGCGCCGAACAGTTGCCGGTTCTGCAGATACGACCACTGCGCGGTGCCGTTGGCGAGCGTCGACAGCACCGGCGATTTATCCGTGTAGTTCAGGTAGTAGAACGCGAAGTTCGCATCGAACGAGCGCGGCGAGTAGTTGAACTTCACGCCGAACTGCGGCCGGTATTTCGCGGGCAGCTGCGTCGAGACCGGGATGCCGAGGTCGTTGAACGGCGGCCCGGCGAACGCGCCGTTCACGAGCCCGTTCTTGATCCCGTTCAGCGTGTCCTGGTTGCCGGCCGCGGCCCCGCCGCCGATCGCATTGGCGATCGTGCCCACACCCGGGCCGGCCACGTTGGGGTTGTTCCCGTCGATCGTGAACGGTTCCGCGCCGCGGCCGACGACGTTCGCCAGCGACCAGTACGAGCCGACCGGCGGGATGCGGTTGCCGTTCCACTGGAACTGGTAATAGGCTTCGGTGCTGAAGCCGTGGGACAGATCGGCGGCGAGGCTCAGCATCGGCGCCGGCAGCAGCGCCTGCTTGAGCTGCGAACCGGGGATCAGCAGTTTCTGCGTGTCGATCGAGTTGGTCGCGTTGATGCCGCTCTGCGCGAACATGCTCTCGCCCCAGTTGATCACCTGGTTGCCGAGCCGTACGTGCGCGCTATGCCCGTTGATCGTGAAATCCTTCTGCGCCCACAGATCGAGCAGCTGCGCGTTGTATACGACCTGCGCGGCAGCCGTGCTCGACAGCGGCGTCCTGGCCGTTCTCCCGGCAAGGAAGTCGTACATCCCCGTGCCGCGCACCATGAACTTGAGCCCTTCGCTCGGCATCTTCAGCAGCAGCTCGCTGGTCGCGCTCACGTAGGTGCTGAACGGCTGGCCCTTGCGGTAGTTCAGGTCGCCCTCGTCGCCATAGCCCCACTGGTTCGTATTGGCGGCCGCGCCGCAACCGTACGCGTTCGGATCGCCGGTCAGCGAACAGCTCGGACTCTTGGTCCGGATTCCGCCGCCCGCGGTGAGATTGGTCACCCACGATCCCTGGACGCTGCCGTCCCCGAGCGTGAACTCGTATCCGTACGCAGTCGACGTCGCCGCACCCAGCATGGCAATCGACACTGTAGTATGCCTAACTATGTTGCTTGCTTTCATCGTCCCACCCATCTCCAGACCGGATGCCGACGGCGCGAGCGCGCACGTCGGATCTATTTTTTTATCTGTCTACGGCAATCAGCGTTCGCTGACCGATCTCAGCGATTCCGCCGTGAAGAAATCGGACTTGAAGCGCGGATCGTTGATCTCCTGGTACCAGCGAATGTCCTTGCCCTGGCCGATCGTCGACGAATCCATCACGTAGCGTCCGTTCAGCAGGTCGTATTGCGCCATCGGCTCGTTGTCGCAAGTGCCTCCCAGTTCCCAGACCGGAATCGGGTAGCTCTCGCGCACCTTCCACAGCTTGCCCTGCGCGTCGTAATCCTCGCCGATGAGCGCCAGCCAGCTGTCCTCGTCCAGGTAGAACACCTTCTTCGATGCGACGTGGCGCGCACTCGGCTTGATCGTCGCCTCGACGACCCACACGCGATGCATCTCGTAGCGCCGGTTCGCCGACGCGATGCCGTCCGGCGTCGCGACGTCGTGCAGCTTGCTCTTGAACTTGTACATGCCGAACGCGTTATACGGAACGAGCATGTCGCGCTTGCCGACCAGCTTCCAGTTGAACCGGTCGATCGAGCCGTTGAACATGTTGGCTTCGTCGATCAGGTACTGGTTCTCGAAACCGATCAGCGGCGCATCGTGCGTATAGGCCGGCATGCGTCTCACGCGGCGCTGCCCCGGAAAGTAGTAGTAGGTTTCCGAATCCTTGTTGAAATACTGGCGCTGCACGAAGGCCTGCCCGGCGAGCGCGGCCGGCGACGTGGCCGAGAAGTACGCGGCCAGGCTGAGCTGGTCGACATCCTTCGGCCCGCTCTTGCCCGTCTTGCCCGACGGGAAGTAGAAGACCTGCGGGCCGATCCCGTCGATCCAATCGCCGCCGCCCGGACGCGGCGAGATGGTCGTGACGTCCAGCGGCCATTCGATGCCGACGCCGCGATAGCGGTTCTCGTAGTTCAGGATCGCCTCGGCGCCGGTCTTCGGCTGCGGAAACGGCACGCCGGGCAGGACGGCCGCCTCGAGCGTCTCGCCGTCCGACGCGAGCTTCGCGGCCGTGAGGTTGGCCTTCGTGTTCTGCTCGGCAAACTCCGGCAGCTGGCACTCGCGGTGCGACGGATAGACATCCATCCGGTAGCCCTTGCGCTGCTTGATCAACGCGATCTGGCCGGGCGACAGCATGCTCGCGTACTTGTCGACGTTCGCGGCATCGATCGAGTAAAGCGGCTTCTCGCTCCGGTGCTTCCAGAAATCGCCGCGCATCTTGCCGTATTCCCAGCCCGACTGCGGCTCCTGCCTGCCCGCAAAGGCAGGAATGGACCCGTCCTTGCTCGGGCCGCGTTCGGCCCCCACCGCGGTGAGGTCGTCGGCCATCGCACTGCCGGCCATCATCAACAACGCGGCCGCGATTGCGGACACGGTTCCGATCGTGTGCTTCTTCATCATGCTCTCCTTCCGAGACTCTGCTTTCATTCACCGGTTGCGCGGCAGACGGGCGGCTGGCGTTCGTTTCGTTGCGATTTCTCGCGGCGAACGTGCCGCTTTCCGGCCAGCCGTCGCGGGGCTTCCGCGACCGTGAAGCGCTCGGTATTCCTTTCGCCGACGCGCGCCAAGTTGTAAGTAATACGAAATAGATTGAATTCTCTTCCGCCACACGTGCTGCATGCCCTGCGTGCCCCTTCCATCGCAGGTTCGGGGGCTCGCCGCATCCGGCCGAACAAGCGTCAGGCGCCGGATGCAGCCGCTGCGAATGCTTCCTTTCGTCGCAGCCGCCGCCCCGGCCGCACTAACCGCCCGACGTTCGTGTCAAGCAGCGCCCGACCCGATCACCGCCACCGCCCGCACTTCGACGCACAATTCGGGCAGCGCGAGCTGCGTCACCCCGACCGCTGTCCACGATGGATAGCGATCCGGGAAGTATTCGTCCTTCACGGCCCCGAAGGCTTCGACCTCGGCGCGCAGATCCGTATGAAAGGTCGTCAGTTCCACCACGTCGGCGAGACTCGCACCGGCCTCGACCAGAATCGCCTTCAGCGATTCGAACGCGATGCGCGCCTGCGCCTGCACGCCGTCGCCCGGCCGCATGTCCGCGCCGATTCCGACCTGGCCGGACACCCAGATCGTGTCGCCCACCCGCGTTGCCGGAGCGAAATGGTAGGTGTCGTACCACGCCTTGAACCCGGGTGGAATGATCGGTTGACGCTTGCTGGTTGTTGTCATGACGGGAATCCTCCGGATTCAGACGAGTTGACGGAAACACGGCGCGCGAAACGGGTCGCCCGCCTTCAATGACGCGAGCTCGTCCACGAACAGCACGCCGGCCGGCGTGAAACCGGATGCGCTGTTGTCCGGCAGCGGGCTGAAGGTGGCGTCGTCGCCGAAAAAGCGCAGCACGAGCGTGTGGCGATCGGGGAAATCCGGATCGACCACGCCGCCGCCGTGCAGCACGCCCGGGTGCAGCAACAGGACATCGCCCGGCTTCGTGGCCCACGAGAGGATGTCGTACTTGCCCGGATCGGCGCGGCGCTCGGCTTCGATGTCGGGCATCCGCGGCCAGACGCCACCGCCATGCAGCGGCTCGGTGGGATCGTCGACGTTCTGGAACGTGGTGCCGTCGTGTCGCACGCCGCGATGCGAACCCCGGACGATCTCGAGCGCGTTGCGCTTCGGAACGGCCTCGAAGCTGATCCACGCGTTGCCGAAGTGCATCCCCGCCCACGGCAGGTACGAGGTGTCCTGGTGCCACAGCGAGCGGGCGCCCTTGCAGCCTTGCTTCAGGAAAAGCTCCTCGGCGAAATACCACGCATGCTTCGACCCCCACAGGTCGGCGAACAGTCGACCGAGCGGCAGCGTGTTGACCAGCGCGTCGAGACGTTCCTTCGCATACGGATTCGCGTTGTCGACGTGCGACCGGAATTCGGACCCGTCGAGGAGACTCGAGGCCATCGGTCCCGGATTTTCAATCCCCCAGTCGAACGCGAGCCGGCATTGGGCCAGTTGTTCCTCGTTCAGCAGACCTTCGATCAGAACCGCGCCGTCCTCTGCGAAAGCCCTGCGCTTGACATCGTCCATCTTTCACCTCCTGTTGGTTCGCACCCGCCCTGCCGCGGGTGCCGTGTACCGTCTCAAAAGTAGTTCGAAATAACAATGTTAGGTAATGATGATAAATTTAGAACGAAATAAAAAGAGCGGGTATTCCCGGTGCGGGTGCAATGCGTACATGAAGCAGGATGACAGCCGCGCTCCCGGCCGGCCGCGCGCAGCCGTCCGCGGTCGCACGCCGGCTGGCGCGCCGACTGGCGCGCCGACTGGCGAGCAAGACGAAAGGTCAGGTGAGGGGCAAACGCCCCTCTTTCCTGTGACGATTACTTGACGGCCTCAGCGTGTCGTCGATAGCGTCGTTCGATACCCGTCAATCCAAAAATAAATTCGCATAACGATGCATTCTGTCAGCCGGCGAATCGATATCGAGGCTGCCCCACGAAGATTCAGGGATACGCCAAGGCTAATGCCCGCGCGTCTCGCTCCGGATCGCCGTCGGTCACACACGCTATCGGTCGCCGTACGCTCCGGAAGCGATTCAGCCCTGCGTGCCGCGATGACACGGTGGCCGTCTCCGGCGCGTGTCATCGAGCAACGCAAATGCCCCGATGCACATCGCCATGCACTTACGCGAGGCGACGATCCCCGTTCCGGGTCGAGCGGAACCGGCTGGCGTCACGCATCTGACCTGCGCGCTCCAGCGCGCAATAGCCGTAATAAAGCACAACCGTCATGTACGACCACGTCACCAGTGCGAATACGTAGAAATTGACCACGACGTTGTGCGCGTCCCCAGGTATCGGATAGAAATCGTAGATGTATGCGATCGCGAGCGAAGTCACCATCGCCACGGCCGACGTCATCGCATGGAACCGCTCGCCGGCCGCCAGCAATTTCCGGACGAATCCCGCGAGATAGAGCGTCAGCAATGTCCACATCACGACATAGAAGTAAGGCAGCGCCTTGCCGATGACGCCGGACACCAGCACGACGGTGCCGACAACGGATATCGCGAACAGCGCGACATCCTGCCATCCCGAAGGCTTGTAGCCGCGCGTCACGGCCATCAGGCCCGCGACGGCGACGATCGGCATCCCGAAGCCCCGGGAAAACGCATCCAGAAAATGCGAGATGAGCCCCGAAATCTCGCAGTGAGTCGCGAAATAGATCAGCGCATTCGACGACGAAACCGTCACGATGAACCACTCGATCCCGAGCAGGTAATTGCGCTTCTTGAGAAACTTCCAGCCATAGATGGCGGTGGTGGTCGCCAGCAACGCACTGGCAAGGCAAAGCACGAGCGATCTGCTGTCCATGATCAAACACTCCATTCCGATTGCATACGGTTCATCATTCCTGCTCCGGATTCAAACTTGCCAGGTACTGGGCGACGGCCTCGCGGTCCTTCTGAGACAGCGCCGCGGTGACGCGCTGCATCGTGCCGGTCGCTTCGGTGCGCGTGCCGGCGGCAAACGCGTCCATCTGCTTCAGCAGATAGTCGTGCCCCTGGCCCGCCAGACGCGGGAACTGCGCCTGACCCGTCAGGCGCGCGCCGTGACACGCGGCGCAGGCCGCCTTCTCGACCAGTTGCTTGCCTTGCGCCGCCAGTTGCGGATCGGCCTCGAAGTAGCGGTTGCGGCGGGCCGGCTGCCGCGCGTAGTAGTCGGATAGCGACTTGATGTCGGTCTCGCTCAGGCTCATCGCCAACGGCGCCATGTTCGGATTGGCGCGCTTGCCGCTCGCGAAGTCGTGAAGCTGGGCCGCCACGTAGGACGCCGGTTGCCCCGCGAGGCTCGGATAGCCCTGCTCGAGCGAGGTGCCATTGGCGCCGTGACAGCCGAGGCACGTATCGGTCTGGTGCGGCCACGGGCCGCCGTCTGCGCGATACGCGTCTTCCGACGCGGCGACATACTGCTGGAGGCGGTACAGGTTCAGCAGGGATGGCCCGAAGACGGCGAGCAACACGGCGACGAGCCCCGCGATGGCGAGCAGAATGCGTTTTTTCATGATTGCCCTCCTATGCGCGGCGCAAGCCGTTCAGCGCCTGCAACGCGCCCTGGTGGCCCGAGCGCACGGCGCCATCCATGTAGCCCGCCCAGATGTTCGCGGTTTCGGTCCCCGACCAGATCAGGTTGCCGCACGGCAAATGCAGCCCGTCGCCATGTGCGCTCCAGAATCCCGGCGGAATCGCGGACACGCACGTGATCGTCCAAGGATCGACGCGGCTCCAGTCGTGGTCGTGATACGACACGGGCGACAGCGCGTCGTCGCCCCATGCCTGCGCATAGATTTCCGTGAGCATGCGTTGCGCGGCCTTCCGGTCCGACGGCAGCAGCGCGTTCCGGACGAACGCATTGATGATCCCGATCTCGCCACCGGGCGGCGAGTTGTCGTAAGCCCAGATGACCGGCCCGCCCGCCTGGAAGATATGGCCGTTCAGCCCCTTCTCGCGCCAGAACGGACGGCGATAGACCATCGCGGTCTTGCGCGCCGGCGAGTGAGCGGGCCATGCGCGTTGCAGCGACGCCCGCTTCTCCGGCAACGGCGGCTCGAACTGCACCTGGTTGCACAGGGCCGGGTGGATGGCCACGATGACTTTCCGCGCACGCACGTCTCCGCGATCGGTATGCAACGTGACGACGTCGCGATCCCAGTTGGAAATCCGGCGTACCGGGGTCGACAGGCGCACTTTGTCGCCCAGGTGCCCGGCCATCTTCGTGCTGAGGATTTGCGAACCGCCGATGAAGCGCGTTTCCTGCGCGCTGTGCTTGATGGAGTCGAGCTGCGTGTAGTCGCACGACGCCGAATTGATCATCGACAGGAAGTGCAGCAGCCCCATCTTGACCGGCGGAGCACCGCCGGACAGCGTGCACGAACCGTCCCAACCGATCCGGTCCTCGGGCTTGATGTCCTGCTTCACCATCCAGTCGGCCACCGACATCTTGTCCAGCTCGGCGACACGCGACGAGGTCCACGGCGCGCCCGACGGCACGTCGCGCGACATCGTGCTGAGCTTCGACGAAATGGCCTCGTCGGTGCCGAACGTGCCTTTCAGGTCGACCGCCACGCGGCCTTCGCCGCCCAGGATGACCGTCTTGCCTTCGTAGTAGCTCGGGAACGTGCCGACCTGCAGCTCGCGAGCAAGATCGGCGACGGCGGTCTGGCCCGGCCCGATCCACTGCCCGCCGACCTCGGTGACGTACCCGCCTTCCACGTTGTAGTTGAGGGTCCGGCCGCCGACGCGGTCGCGCGCCTCGAGCACCACGAACGATTCGCAACCGGCCTGGCGCAAATCGCGCGCCGCCGTCAGCCCGGCCAGCCCTGCGCCGATGATGGCCACGTCGAGCACGTCGCCCGGATTGCCGGACGGGCCGCCTTCGCCGGCGCTTGCCTGCCGTGCGCCGATCGCAAGCGTGCCCACGGCTGCGGCTGACGCACCCGCGTATTTGAGCCACTGCCGTCGATGCGGATCGGCTGCTCCATTGGGGAAAGACTTCTTTGGCATGGTGTGTTCGCTGCTGCAATGAAATTCACTAGGGAGCCGTCCATCAGGATGACGAACGATAGACGGCCCGTTCGGCACGTCGTTCCGAACCGATCGGAATGCGGCCGCCATCCCTGCCCCGCTCGTGGCGCAAGGCAAGTCGACGACCCATGCAATCCATTTGTAGGAATATGTGACAAACGTAGGTCATGATACATATAACAGGAATAAAACAAAGACAGGGGATTACCCTGCCTTCTGAGCGTCGGCGCACGCGTGTATGCGACGACGTTCGTAGCGAATCATTCATCGCACGAATACGGGCCGATTCACAAAATAAACTTCAGTGCAGCACACGCGGTCGCTATGCTGGGGGTCACGAATTCACGCGAGAAAGCGCATCGATCCGCCGGCATTTGCAGTGCCGCACAGCGTGTCTGCGCCGGCCACCCACTTGCGGCAACCAATCGATTCCCCGTCTCGTCGACGGGGCACGGCTTCATGGGAACAGGAATGTCAGGTGCCTGCGTAGCAATCCCCGTCGATATCTCGTCGCGATTCAACGTCCTCGGCTATCCGAACGGGGGCTACCTCACCAGGCTCGCAGCCGAAACACTCACCGGCCGCAGCGCACATCCCGATCTGTTGTCGATCAATGCGAGTTTTCTCGGCCATCCCGTTTCCGGCCCGGCAACGGCTCACATCGTTGAACTCGGATCGACGAAAAGCCTGTCGCGCGCGACGTTGTCGCTCATGCAGGACGGGGACCTCAAGGCGTTCTACGTGGCGACGTTCACCGATTTCTCCCGGACAACCGGTGCGTCGGCATCGCATTGCGCGGGACCGCCGTGGCCCGCCACGCCTTATCACGCATGCCTGAGCATCGACACGCTAGCGATCCCCGATCCGATGCGGTCGTTCGTCTCGCAGTTCAACCTGCGTCTCGCACCCGGGGCATTGCAGAACAGCGCGCCTGAATCCACCGCGACCATCGAGGGATGGATTTCTCTGGAGGACGAAGCATCGCCGACGCTTGCGTCGCTGGCCCTCTTCGCCGATGCGTTCCCGCCACCGATCTACAACATCATCGATCGCGCCGAGTGGGGATCGGTGCCGACGATCGAATATGCGGTACACGTCAAGGCCAACCCCGGCCCCGGCCCGATCCACGCACGCTTCCTGACGAAGGAGATCCACAATGGCCTGCTGATCATCGACGGTGAATTGCGGAATACGGACGGACGGCTCGTGGCGGAATCGCGTCAGCTCGCGAAATTCCGCGGGACGTTGGGCACCCGATCGCGGGCAAACTGAATGTTCGGCCAGTACGTCGTCAGTGCCAATCATCGCGCCGACCGCGCTGGATCGCACGCGGCGGCTGCAAAAGAAAAAAGACAGGGCATGCCCTGTCTTCTCGTGTCACCTGGCCAGCTTGCGGCCGCTACCGGCTCTTGCCGCCGGACGCCTTGCCGTCCACCAGGCTGTACACCGACGTCAGGAATCTCGCATCGAGCCCGTCCGTCTGCCGCCCCATCGTGTACTGGAGTGCCAGCCCGTCGGCCATCGCGACGAGCAGCATCGCCACTTGCTCACCGTCTGCCGCCTTCAGGCCCGGATTCACGGAACGGACGAGCGCGGTGATGGCTTGCGTCAGGGACGCATACCATTCGTCGATCAGCCGCGCGCATTCGGGATCGATCGACGCGAACGACATGAAGTGGGCCCACAGGGCCGTGCCCTTGACGTCCTTCGCATTCTCGAGCGCCATCCCGAACAATGCATCGAGCGTTTCACGCGGCGATGCGCCGCTTTCGAGCGCGCGCTTCAGCGCAGTCAGGTATGCCTCGATCTCGGGCTCCATGACCGCGCGCAGCACCGCGAGCCGCGTCGGGAAGTAGTACTGGAGGTTGCTGACGCTGATGCCGGCGCGCTGCGCGACCGCACGCTGGGAAAACTCCAGCGCACCGCCCTCGAGCAGGAGTTTCCGCGCCACGCGCACGATGAGTTTGCGCGTACGAACGCCCTGGGCCCGAAGGCCTTCAGGCTGTGCGCCGGTGGGTGCAGCACTCGATGTGCGCCGTTTCCTGGTCGGTTGCTCAATAGGCACTGTCATCGCTTCCGTCGTGATCTGGGCGTTCCCGCCTTCCTGATGTGATAGGACCGGCGTTTCGCCGGTCGCGAACGACTATACCCGATGCCGACACCAATTTCCATCCG
>NZ_CAJNKE010000032.1 GCF_905232215.1 Burkholderia sp. LMG 13014 | reverse complement strand
GTCGTCGGCGACGATGACCGTTTCGACCGGAATGCCTTCGGCCCGCGCGAGCTCGGCGGCGAGCCCGAAATTGAGCCGGTCGCCGGTGTAGTTCTTCACGATCAGCAGTGCGCCGTTCGGGCCGGCGCTGGCACGGATCGCGGCGAGCACGGCGTCGGTGGACGGCGACGTGAACACTTCGCCGCAGACGGCCGCGCTCAGCATCCCTTCGCCGACATAGCCGCCGTGCGCGGGCTCGTGGCCGCTGCCGCCGCCGGAGAGGATGGCGACGGCGCGCTGCGCCGGCTCGGGCAGCGGCTGGCGGACGAGCACGTGCTCGTCACCGAGGATCGCGACATGCGGTGACTGCCGTGCGATACCTTCCAGCATTTCTCGCACGACATCGGACGGGCGGTTGACAAGCTTTTTCATGGCGACGGGTTCCGGACGGGTGAACGAGGCTCGGCCGGGCCTGCACGGGCGCCGGACGGCCTTTCGTGTTGCGGAGGATCGTGCGGGCGCCTTGTCGTCGTGGGCAGGCAGCCATGTATGGGATGACCGTATGCAGGGGCGAGACGAGGCGCACGCTTCGCGCCACGATACATCAGGTTCGAACGTTGCTGCACGGATCGCGGCGCGACCCGCGCCGGAGCGGGGCGGCGGCGCGCTCCCATACGTGGCTACTTCATCGCCGCAATTTCCTTCGCGCGAATCAGCCGCGCGCGCAGCACGTTGCGGCTGATGCCGAGCAGACGCGCGGCCTGGATCTGGTTGCGGTGGCTGAATTCGAACGCGACACGCATCACGGTGTCCTCGATGCGTTCGAACAGGTTGCCGTGATCCTCGTCGAACAGGTCGCGCAGCGCGCGTTCGAGCGCGGCCTGCGCGCCGGCAGCCGGCTCCGGTGCAGACGTGGCGGCGGTCGGCACGCCCGGCGACGCGAGGTGCAGGTCAGCCTCCTGCAGCGCGTCGTGGCGGCTCACGAGCAGCGCATGGTGGATCACGTTTTCGAGCTCGCGGATATTGCCGGGCCAGCCATGTGCCTCGAGCCGGCGCTCGGCGCGCGGGTCGATGCTGCGCGGCCCGTAGCCGAGGCGGCTCCGGTAGTCGTCGAAGAAGTGACGCGCGAGCGGCAGGATGTCGCCCGGGCGTTCGCGCAGCGTCGGCACCGCGAGCTGCACGACGTTGAGCCGGTAGAACAGGTCGCCGCGAAACTGTCCGTTCGCGACGGCCTGTTGCAGATCCACGTTGGTCGCGGCGACCACGCGTACGTCGATCGGCACGCCCGTGCGCGACCCGAGCCGTACCACCTCGCGCTCCTGCAGCACGCGCAGCAGCTTGACCTGCATCGACAGCGGCAGGTCGCCGATCTCGTCGAGAAACAGCGTGCCGCCGTTCGCGGCTTCGAACCAGCCGGGCTTTGCGCTGAACGCGCCGGTAAACGCGCCTTTCTCGTGGCCGAACAGTTCGCTCTCGACGAGCGTCTCGGAGAACGCGCCGCAGTTCACCGCGACGAACGGCCCGTTGCTGCGGCGGCTGAGGCCGTGCACGTGGCGCGCGATCAGTTCCTTGCCGGTACCGGTCTCGCCGACGATCAGCACGTTCGCGTCGCTCGGCGCGACCAGGCGAATCCGTTCGAGCAGCGTGACCGAGTGCGGATCGACGAACACCTGCGCGCGGGCACGAATGGATGTCGCGAGCGCAGGCCGGTCGGGCAGCGTGAGGACGGGCGCGGCGTCGGGCCACGCATCGGAAGGGGAGTGGTTCACGAGTAGAAGCCCGGCGTCGGATAGGTTCGCTTGAGCGCCCATTCGCCGATCTCGCGAATCTTGTATGCGAGCGGGTCGTGGAGCGTATGGGTGCGCAGGTTGCGCCAGTGCCGGTCGAGCCGCAGCGCGCCGTGCGTCGCGCGTGCACCGGCGACGTCGAACATGCGCGTACAGAGATCGAGCCCGGTGCGCGTGGCCGACACCTTGGCCGCGGCCGTGGCGAGCGCGACCTGGCCGCGCTCCGCCTGCGTGAGCGCTGCATCGCGCGACCATGCGGCGTCGAGCCGGTCCGCCGCGCGATCGGCGAGTACGCGTGCGGCTTCGAGTCCGATCCAGAATTCGCCGTACTGGCCGAGGATGTACGGATCGTCGCCGGTGCTCTCGACCTGTGCGCCGGGCCACGGCCGCGCCTCGTGCAGCGTGTAGTGTCGCGCGTCGTTGAACGCGGCTTCGGCGATGCCGAGATACACATTCGTCAGCACGAGCTGCGCGACGAGCGGGCGCAGGCACGCGAACGGCGTCGACAGCGGGCCGGGGTCCGTCAGCAGTTCGTGATCCTCGACGCGCACTTTCTCGAACGTGACCGTGCCGCTGTCGGTCTGCCGCTGGCCGATGTTGTTCCAGTCGTCGGCGATCGAGATGCCGCTGCGCTGCGTCGGCACGGCGGCGATCAGGAACGTGCGCGTGTCGGCGTCGTGCGCGGACGCGATCAGCATCTGCGAATCGAGCGCCCCCGAACAGAAGCTCTTCTGGCCGCTGAATTCGTGCCACGCGCCGCGCGAGCGGCTGATCGTGCGCTCGTCGAGCGGATTCAGCGCATTGCCCCAGAACCACTGCTGGCGCGCGGTGCGCTCGAACCACGATTCCCACTGCGCGGGCGCGCCGAACAGCCGCACGGTCGCGAGCATCAGGTGATGGAAGCCGAACACGTGCGCGAGCGAACTGTCGGCGGCCGCGAGCACGCGGACGACGTCGAGCGTCGTGCGCCAGCTCGCGCCGAAGCCGCCGTAGGCGGCCGGGATGCTCAGCGCGAGCAGGCCGCTGTCGCGCAACTGGTCGCGCTCGGCCTTCGGCGTGCCGCCTTGCTGGTCGCGTTCGGCCGCGGTGCGGGCAAAGCCGGCCGCCAGGCGCTCGGCGATTTGCAGCGCGTCAGGGGGCACCGGTTCGTCGCGGGACGGCGTGACGACGCGCAGGCTTTCCGCGCGGGGCGATACGGAAATGGATGTCATGGCGATGAATGCGTCGGGTCGCTGCACGAAAACGGTCAGGCCGCGATGGGCGTTGCTGACCGGGTGCTGCGTGATCAGCAGAGTGTTCAACGTTTTGCGCTACGCGGGAAACATCGATTTCTGATAACCAATGCCGGATTGCTGCGGTGGACGCAGTTGCGCGTGGCGAGGCCGTGCGGCGCAGCGATCGGCGGCACGCCAAGTGACGATGCAGCAGTCATGTCGACGCTACTACAAGAGTGGGAGGAGTCGCGCCGGCGCATGAACACGAAAAGCTGGCGCCAATGCAGCCCGACGGACGCCGCGCGCCTGCCGGAATCCGTGTCGAAACGGAAAAACGTGCGTGGCGGGCACAGCGCTGCTGATCACGCAGCAGTGCATCAGCAGCGCTGTTTCCCCCGGTTCATCGCGCTGCGGAATATGGATGTGATGCCGCGGCTGGCAGGCTTATCGACGTGCCGCAATCGACGGGAGCGCTGCGACAGGCCGTCGATCTCGATGCATTTCGTCATGCAGACGATCGATTTTCATCGAGACCGTCGAAATGGCACGCTCCTTGCTGACCGATGACGTGACGGGTGCGTCGGCACCCGACTCGACAATGGGAAGGCAACCGATGAGCAATGCAATCAACGTGGTCGCGATATCGGGCGGCCTGCAACGGCCGTCGCGCACGCTGGCGCTGACCGACGCGATCGTCGCGGCACTCGGCGCCGCGCTGCCGATCGACACGCGGCTGATCGAACTCGGCGAGATCGGCGGCCGGCTGGCCGGCGCGCTGACGCGCAAGCAGGTACCGGCCGACCTCGACGCGCAGATTCGCGCGATCGAGACGGCCGATGCGCTCGTCGTCGCGAGCCCCGTGTATCGAGCGTCGTACACGGGACTCTTCAAGCACCTGTTCGACCTCGTGCATCACGAAGCGCTGATCGACGTGCCCGTTCTGCTCGCGGCCACCGGCGGCAGCGAGCGTCATGCGCTCGTGATCGACCACCAGCTCCGCCCGCTGTTCAGCTTCTTCCAGGCCCGCACGCTGCCGATCGGCGTGTACGCATCCGAAAGCGATTTCGACCAGTACCAGATCGCGAACCCGGCATTGCGCGCGCGTATCGCGCTCGCCGTCGATCGCGCGGTGCCGCAACTGCGCCCGCATACGCTTTCCGTCGCGGCCGCGTAGGCCGCCTGCGATTTTTTCTCTCGACCAGGACACACTCATGAGCCATTCCGACCCTTCCGCCGACGGCGTCAAGTTCGCCTACTGGGTGCCGAACGTCAGCGGCGGCCTCGTCGTCAGCACGATCGAGCAGCGCACCGACTGGAGCCTCGAATACAACCAGCAGCTCGCGCGCACGGCCGAGGCGGCCGGCTTCGAGTACGCGCTGAGCCAGATCCGCTTCACGGCCGGCTACGGCGCCGAATACCAGCACGAGTCGGTGTCGTTCAGCCAGGCGCTGCTGCACGCGACGACGAAGCTCAAGGTGCTCGCGGCGATCCTGCCGGGGCCGTGGCATCCGGCTGTGGTCGCGAAGCAGCTCGCGACGATCGACCACATCTCGAACGGGCGCATCGCGATCAACGTCGTGAGCGGCTGGTTCAAGGGCGAATTCACCGCGATCGGCGAGCCGTGGCTCGAGCACGACGAACGCTATCGGCGCTCGAAGGAATTCATCCAGGCGCTGAAGGGCATCTGGACGCAGGACAACTTCACGTTCAAGGGCGACTTCTACCGCTTCAACGACTACACGCTGAGCCCGAAGCCGGTGCAGAAGCCGCATCCGGAGATCTTCCAGGGCGGCAGCTCGCGGGCGGCGCGCGACAACGCGGCGAGCGTGTCGGACTGGTACTTCACGAACGGCAATACGCCGGAGAACCTGAAGGCGCAGATCGACGACATCCGCGCGAAGGCGGCCGCGAACAACCATCGCGTGCGGATCGGCGTCAACGCGTTCGTGATCGCGCGCGATACCGAGGAAGAGGCGAAGGCGGTGCTCGACGACATCATCCGGCACGCGCACGTCGAGGCCGTGCATGCGTTCGGCGATGCGGTGAAGCAGGCCGGCAGCGCGTCGCCGGAAGGCGAGGGCAACTGGGCGAAGTCGACGTTCGAGGATCTCGTGCAGTACAACGACGGCTTCCGCACGAACCTGATCGGCACGCCGCAGCAGATCGCCGAGCGGATCGTCGCGCTGAAGGCGATCGGCGTCGATCTCGTGCTCGCGGGGTTCCTGCACTTCATCGAGGAAGTCGAGTACTTCGGCAAGCGCGTACTGCCGCTCGTGCGCGAGCTCGAGGCGCAGCAGCAGGCGGTTGCCGCGTGATGCGGAGGCCGGTGCGCGGCGGGCGCTCACGCGTGCCGCGCTCGGGCCGATCGAAGGGGCGACACCGCTGGTTCTTGCGGGTCGACCCGGTTTGACGTTTCGGATATCGAAACAGGAGGCTGGCGGTTGATTCACGACACCGCCGGCCGGTTCATGAGCTTTGCCGGAATTGACATGTCTACGGAAATCATCGAAGAAAACGTGCAATCGCAAGCGGGCACCACGCACGCTCCCGTTCCCGTCATCGGCTCGGATGCCGAGGCACTCGACGTCGCGCACCAGGTCGCGGCGCAACTGGCCGAGCACGCCGCGCTGCGTGACCGCGAGCGCAAGCTGCCATTCGACGAGATCGAGCTGTTCTCGTCGAGCGGCCTGTGGGGCATCACCGTGCCGCGCGAATACGGCGGCGCGGAAGTGTCGAACGTGACGCTCGCGGAAGTGATCGCGATCGTTTCGCAGGCGGACCCGTCGCTCGGCCAGATTCCGCAGAACCACTATTGCCTGATCGAGGACATTCGCCTCGAAGGCAGCGATGCGCAGAAGCGCTTCTTCTTCGACCTCGTCCTGAAGGGTACGCGCTATGGGAACGCGTTCTCCGAAGCGGGCGGCAAGAACGTGCTCGATATCCAGACGCGTGTGCGCCGCGACGGCGACGCGTTCGTGCTGAACGGCCGCAAGTTCTATTCGACCGGCACGCTGTTCGCGCACTGGATTCCGGTGCTCGCGCTCGACGAGTCGGACCAGGCCGTGCTCGCGTTCGTGCGGCAGGGTGCGCCGGGGCTGACCGTCGTGGACGACTGGAGCGGCTTCGGGCAGCGCACGACCGCGAGCGGCACGGTGATCGTCGAGAACGTGCGCGTGAGCCCGTTCGAAATCTTCCACACGCAGCGTTCGTACGACCGCCCGACCTTCGCGGGCCCGTTCGCGCAGATCACGACCGCCGCGATCGACCTCGGCATCGCGCGCGCCGCGCTGCAGGACACGATCGCATTCGTGCAGCAGCATGCGCGCCCGTGGATCGACAGCGGGGTCGAGCGCGCGAGCGAGGATCCGCTGACGGTCGCGCAGATCGGCGACATCGCGTACCGCGTGCACGCGGCCGAGGCGCTGCTCGCGCGCTCGGGGCGCTTCGTCGACGCGGCGAAGCGCGAGCCGAGCGAGGAATCGGTCGCGCAGGCCGCGATCGCGGTCGGCGAGGCGAAGATCGCGACGACCGAGGTGTCGCTGCTGGCCGCGAGCAAGCTGTTCGAGCTCGGCGGCAGCAAGTCGACGCTCGCGAAATACAACTTCGACCGCCACTGGCGCAACGCACGCGTGCATACGCTGCATGACCCGGTGCGGTGGAAGTATCACGCGATCGGCAACTACTACCTCAATGGCGTGAAGCCCGCGCGCCATTCCTGGAACTGACCGGCTCGCGCCGGCGCATTCACTGCAACGAAACATGGGCAAGGAAGTCGCGCTGAACGCCTTCACGATCGATCGACGGTCCGGGTTGCCTGCCCGCAGGCTTGGGGCGGTATTCGGGCGATCAATCGCATCGCTATCCCGACCTGCGGTATCGGCTCGCGTTCGCGACGACGTTCACGCGCGAGCTGTTCGACGGCCCGTTCATTGCCGATGTGCCCGGCGTGTACGCCGTCCACCACGTGCGCTTTCGCGCGTCTGCACCGGCAGCCGTCACCGCTGCCGATATGGCGCACGCGGCGCCGCTTCATTCCTGACGAGGTAAATCGATGAGTCATCCAGCAAGCACCGCGCAGGCACTGCCTGCGCAGCATGCCGTGCCGCAGGCGAGCGGCCTGCGGCGCAACTACCTGAGCCTGCCTGAACTGATCGCGCAGTCGATCGGCCTCGTCGGCGTGTCGGGCGGGATCGGCGTGCTGATCCCCGCCGTCTTCGCGACGGCCGGCAACGGCACGTGGCTCGCGTACCTGTTCGCGATCGTCGCGCTGTTGTTCGCGTCGTGGAGCATCTCGGTGTTCGCGCGCGACTCGGCGTCGCCGGGTGCGCTGTATGCGTACGTGTCGGCCGGCATCGGGCCCGTCTGGGGCGCGATCTGCGGCTGGTCGCTGCTGATCGCGTATGCGGTGGCCGCCGCGGGCATCCTGGAGGGGACGATCAACACCTTTCTCGTGCTGGGCCGCGAGACCGGGCTGCTCGGCAGCGCGACGCCGCTCGGCGCGGTGCTCGGGCTCACGGTCCTCACCGCGTTCGCCGCGTGGTACATCGCGTTTCGCGACATCCGGCTGTCCACGCGCTTCACGCTGTTCGTTGAACTCGCGACGCTGCTGCTGATTGCCATTGTCGTGATCGGGACGATCGCGTTCGGCGGGCATCCGGTCGACCGCGCGCAATTGACGCTCGAAGGCGTGAAGCCGACGCAGCTGCAGCTCGGCATGGTGCTCGCGTTTTTCAGCTTCACGGGGTTCGAAAGCGCGACCGTGCTCGGCGCCGAGGCGCGCGACCCGTTCCGCGCGATTCCGCGCGCGGTGCTGATCAGCGTGGTCGGGCCGGCGATCCTGTTCGTGATCGGCGCGTACGGGATGGTGAGCGCGTTTCACGGGCAGACGCCGCCACTCGATCAGGTCGACGGCCCGCTCGCGGTGCTCGCGCATCGGCTCGGGGCCGGCTGGGTCGGCGTGCTGATCGACGCGGGCGTGGCATTGAGTTTCTTCGCGGCGTTCTTCTCGTCGATCAATGCGGCGGCGCGGATCGTCTATACGTTCGGGCGGCAGGGCGTGCTGCATGCGTCGACGGGCCAAGCGCACGAGCGGAATGCGACACCGCACGTCGCGGTGGCGCTGATCACGGTGCTGGCGCTGGCCACGGCGCTGGTGTTCACTGCGCGCGGCACCGCGTTGCTCGATTCGTATGGCTATCTCAGCTCGATCGCGACGTATGGCTGGCTGCTTGCATACGTGCTCGTGGCGATCGGTGCGCCGCTTTATCTGCGCCGGCAGCGCCGGCTGCGCGCACGGCACGTGGCGATCAGTGTCGTCGCGGTCGTGCTGCTCGCGATTCCGCTGGCCGGCAGCGTGTATCCGGTGCCGGCGGGCGTCTATGCGTGGCTGCCTTATGTATTCGTCGCGCTGCTGGCGATCGGGCTCGGGTGGTTCCTGGTGCTGCGCGTCCGGTTTCCGGAGCGGTTGCGCGAGCTGGAGGCCGAGCTGCTGACGAAGTGACGGTACCGTGCTGACGGCGGGTTGCTCGCGTTCCGGCCGGTCGGCGACGTTGCCGGCCGGCCAGCCGCTTCCGCTTCAGGGGCTCGCTCGCGGCCGTTACGCGACCCCGGCCATCTTCGACGCATCGACCACCATCTGCACGCCGAGTCCACCCAGAATGAGCCCCATCGCCCAGCGCTGTGCGAGCAGCAGCGTCGGGCGCCCGTGCAGGAACTTCGCGATGCTGCTCGAACAGATCGCCACCAGCCCGTTCGCGGAAGCGAACGCGGCGATCAGCAGCGAACCGAGAAACAGCGATTGCCCGAGCACGCTGCCGTTCCCGTAGTCGATGAATTGCGGCAGCAAGGAAATGAACAGCATCGCGAGCTTCGGGTTCAGCACGCTGGTCGTCGCGCCCATCGCGAGCAGCCGAAGCGGCCGCTCGCTCGGCAGCGCCTGCACTTCGAACGGCGAACGGCCGCCGGGCCTGACGGCCTGCCACGCCAGATACAACAGGTACGCCGCGCCGACGACAGCCAGCCCGCTGCCCGCATAGGGCACGCTCATGAACAGCGTCGTGATGCCGAACGCCGCGCCGAACATGTAGAACAGGTACCCGATCATCACGCCGCCGAGTGAAATGAGCCCCGCCGTGCGTCCTTGCGCGATCGAGCGCGACATCACATAGACCATGTTCGGCCCGGGCGTGACCGCGAGCATGCCGCCGATGACGAGAAATCCGTAGAGCGATCCGGAGGTGTGCATATCTGATGATTCCTGCAACGAGTGAGGGCTGACGGGAATCATTGTCTGACCGTGGAGGGGAACAGTAAAACGGGATAAACTGAATTGATTGATCAGTTTTTCTGAAGACGATGAAAAAGCTCGACCTCGATGTACTCGCGATGGTGGTGGCCGTTGCCGAATCCGGATCGTTCGCGCAGGGCGCGCAGGTGGTGCACCGGTCGCCGTCGGCGGTGAGCATGCAGATCAAGGCGCTGGAAGATGCGCTCGGCAAGCCGCTGTTCATCCGCGACACGCGCAACGTGACGCCGACCGACGACGGCATGATGCTCGCCGAGTACGGCCGCCGGATGCTGGCGATGCGCGACGAGGCATGGGCGTCGGTCGTGCGTCCGGAGATCCGCGGCCGCGTGACGATCGGCGTGCCCGACGATTACATTTCGTCGCTGCTGCCGCAGGTGCTCGGCAAGTTCGCCGCGAGGCATCCGCGCGTGGAAGTGCGCGTGATCGGCCAGCCGAGCAGCGCGCTGGTGCCGATGCTGAAGGACAACACGGTCGATCTCGCCTGCCTCACGCGGATCAAGGGCGTGACCGGCGAGCTGATCCGGCTCGAACCGCTCGTCTGGACCGGGTCGTCGAAACGTAACGTATGGGAGGAACGGCCGCTGCCGGTGGCGTTTTTCACGTACGGCGGCAGCATGGCGCGCGATCGGGCGGTCAAGGCGCTGAACCGGCGGAAGATCCCGTACCGGATGTCATACGAAAGCCCGAGCCACCTCGGCCTCCTCAGCATGGTGGAGGCCGGGCTCGCGGTTGCGCCGCTGGCGCGCTGCTGCGTTCCCGATCATCTCGTGCAGCTGTCGGAAAGCCACGGGCTGCCACCGCTCGGTGAAATGGAGGTCGTGCTTGCGCGCAGCGCGCAGTCCGCGCGCCCGCCGTGCGACTACCTGGCCGAGCAGATTCTCGGCGAATGGCGCACCTGAGCGGCCCGCCGGCGGCCGCGTTTCAGCACGACTTCAGCAGCCATTCGCGGAACGCGACGAGCGACGGCAGCGTCTCGTTCCCCGGCGGGTAGACGAGATAGTAGCTGCGCTGGCTGGTGATCGCGTCGCCGATCGACACGAGCTCGTTGCGGCTCAGCTCGTCTTCCACCAGCACTTTCGGCACCAGCCCGATTCCCATGCCGGCCCGCACGGCCTGGATCAGGTGCGACGTCAGCTCGAAGCTCGGGCCGATGCGCATCTGGCGATGGTCGAGACGATAGTGCGAGAACCATTCCGCCCACGCCTGCTGGTTGCTCGTCACGCCGAGCAGCGTCTGCTTCGCGGCCCACGCCGGCGAATGCGCGTCGGCCTTGCGGCGGCTGCCGGTCTCCGGGGGCGCGATCGCGATCAGGAACTCGTTGTACAGCCGGTGCGCGTGCAGGCCCGGCCAGTCGCCCGCGCCGACGGTAATGGCCGCATCGAGGTCGTCGTTGAGGAAATCGATGGCGCCGATCCGCGAGTGAAGGTGCACGGTCACGCCCGGATGCGCGGCGTAGAAGTCGTGCAGGTGCGGCAGCAGCCATTTCGAGCCGAACGTCGGCAGCGTCGCGAGCCGCAGCGTGCCGGCGCCCGCCTGGTGGGACATCGCCTGCAGCGTCGCGCCGCGGATGCGCCCCAGTGCGCCGCTCAGCTCGGTGAAGTAGCGCCGCCCGACTTCGGTCAGCTTGACCGAGCGGCCCTCGCGCCGGAACAGCGGCACGCCGAGCTGGTCCTCCAGCGTCTGGACTTGCCGGCTGATCGCGCTCTGGCTCAGCGACAGCTCTTCGGCCGCGCGCGTGTAACTTTCGTGTCGCGCGGCGGCCTCGAACACGAGCAGCAGCGACATCGACGGGGTGAGGCGACGGTAATTCATGAGTTTTATGCAATATTCGCCGGATGAGAATTCGTTTGTTTCTCACGGAAGTTCCAAAGATACTGGAATTCCCGGTCGCGTGGAAACTTGCTAAAAAATCATGTTTCGGCCACGCGAACCGGCCGGCTCCACCCACACTGCGCTTTTACCCCATGTCGATCGCCTCGTTGCCCCGTCCCGCCAGCCCGCCCGCGCATGCGTACCGTGACTTTCTCGCCGCGCTGCAGGCTGCCGGATTCGCCGGGGAAATCCGCGCCGACCATGCGAACCGGACGGTGCAGGCCACCGATAACTCGATCTACCAGCGTCTGCCGCAAGCGGTGATCTGTCCCGCGCATGCGGACGATGTCCGGCTGCTGGCGCGGCTGCTCGCCGAGCCCGCGCATCGCGACGTCGCGGTGGCCGCGCGCGGCGGC
The DNA here is from genome assembly GCF_905232215.1 of Burkholderia sp. LMG 13014. GTDB lineage: Bacteria > Pseudomonadota > Gammaproteobacteria > Burkholderiales > Burkholderiaceae > Burkholderia. Next base: position 17,178 of record NZ_CAJNKE010000032.1, on the reverse strand, counting down.
GGCACGGGCACCAACGGGCAGTCGCTGACCGACGGCGTGGTCGTCGACCTGTCGCGCAACATGAACCGGATCCTCGAAATCGACGTCGAGCAGCGCTGGGTGCGCGTGCAGGCGGGCGTCGTCAAGGATCAGCTCAATGCGGCGCTGAAGCCGCACGGGCTGTTTTTCGCGCCGGAACTGTCGACGTCGAACCGCGCGACCGTCGGCGGGATGATCAACACCGACGCGAGCGGGCAGGGCAGCTGCACGTACGGCAAGACGCGTGACCACGTGCTCGAGCTCGATTTCGTGCTGATGGGCGGCGAGCATCTGCACAGCGACGCGCTCGCGGACGACGAACTGGAGCGCCGCTGCGCGCGGCAGGACCGCATCGGCAAGGTCTACCGTACCGCGCGGCGCATCAGCGACGACAAGGCGGCGCTGATCGAGGCGAAGTTTCCGAAGCTCAATCGCTGCCTGACCGGCTATGACCTCGCGCACCTGCGCGAACCCGACGGCCGCTTCAACCTGAACAGCGTGCTGTGCGGCGCGGAAGGCTCGCTCGGCTTCGTCGTCGAGGCGAAGCTCAACGTGCTGCCGATCCCGAAGTATTCGGTGCTGGTCAACGTGCGCTACGCGGGCTTCATGGACGCGCTGCGCGACGCGCGCGCGCTGCTCGCGCTCGAGCCGCTGTCGATCGAGACGGTCGACTCGAAGGTGCTGATGCTGGCGATGAAGGATTTCGTGTGGAGCAGCGTGGCCGAGTATTTTCCGCAGGACGACGCTCGGCCGACGCTCGGCATCAACCTGATCGAATTCAGCGGCGACGACGCGGATGACGTCGACGCGCGCGTGCGCGCGTTCGTCGACCATCTGCGCAACGATACGAGCGTGGAGCGCCTGGGCCACACGCTCGCGGCCGGTGACGACGCGGTGAAGCGCGTGTATGCGATGCGCAAGCGCGCGGTCGGCCTGCTCGGCAACGTGCAGGGCGAGGCGCGCCCGCAGCCGTTCGTCGAGGACACGGCGGTGCCGCCGGAGAACCTCGCCGCGTACATCGCCGAATTCCGCGCGCTGCTCGACGGCCACGGGCTGCAATACGGGATGTTCGGGCACGTCGATGCGGGCGTGCTGCACGTGCGGCCGGCGCTCGACATGAAGGACCCGAAGCAGGCCGCGCTGGTGCGGCCCGTGTCGGATGCGGTGGCCGAGCTCACGCAGCGCCACGGCGGCCTGTTGTGGGGCGAGCACGGCAAGGGCGTGCGCTCCGAATATGCGCCGGCGTTTTTCGGCGAGCTGTATCCGTCGCTGCAGCAACTGAAGGCCGCGTTCGATCCGCACAACCAGTTCAACCCGGGCAAGATCGCGACGCCGCCGGACACCACGATGCGGCTGCTGAAGATCGACGAAGTGCCGACGCGCGGCGATCACGACCGGCAGATCGACGAGCGCGTGTGGCAGAGCTACGGCACCGCGATGCACTGCAACGGCAACGGCGCGTGCTACAACTTCGATCCGGACGACGCGATGTGTCCGTCGTGGAAGGCGACGCGCGAGCGCGTGCAATCGCCGAAGGGGCGGGCGTCGCTGATGCGCGAATGGCTGCGCCTGCAAGGGCAGGCTGGCGTCGACGTCGTCGCGGCGGCGCGCGCGCGGCAGCCGTTCCTGAGTGGTCTTGCCACGCGCTGGCGCAACAGCCGCGCAGCGCGCAACGGCGAAGCCGACTTCTCGCACGAGGTGTACGACGCGATGGCCGGGTGCCTCGCGTGCAAGTCGTGCGCGGGGCAGTGCCCGGTGAAGGTGAACGTGCCGGAGTTCCGCTCGCGCTTCCTTGAGCTGTATCACCAGCGTTACCTGCGGCCGCTGCGCGACTACCTGATCGGCTCGCTCGAATTCACGATGCCGTGGATGGCGCGGGTGCCCGCGCTGTACAACGGGCTGATGCGCTCGGGATGGGTGCGCACGGTGCTGGAGCGGCATGTCGGCATGGTCGACAGCCCGCTGCTGAGCCGCTTCGATCTCGCGGCCGTGATCCGTCAATGGCAGGTGAAGCCGGCGGACCCGCAGGCACTCGCCGCGCTGAGCGACGCGCAGCGCGCACGCAGCGTTGTCATCGTGCAGGACACGTTCACGCGCTATTTCGATACCGAACAACTGGCGACGCTGATCGAGCTGGCGGCGCGCACGGGCTTTCAGGTGTGGCTCGCGCCGCTTGCGCCGAACGGCAAGGCGCTGCATGTGCAGGGCTTTCTGCGCGCGTTCGAGCAGGCGGCGATCCGCAATGCGACGCAACTGGCCGCGCTGGAGCGCTCGGGTGTCTCACTGGTCGGCCTCGATCCGGCGATGACGCTCACGTATCGGCAGGAATACCTGAAGGTGACGGGGCTCGCCGATGTGCCGAAGGTCGCGTTGCCGCAGGAATGGCTGCTGCACGCGCTGCCGGAAGCGGGTACGGCAGAGGGGGCTGGCGGCGTGCCGGCGTCGTACCGGTTGCTGCCGCACTGCACCGAGAAGACCAATGCGCCCGACAGCGGCAAGCAATGGGCGCAGGTGTTCGCGCGACGCGGGCTGCGTTTGCAGGTTCAGGCGACCGGGTGCTGCGGGATGTCGGGCACCTACGGGCACGAGGCGCGCAATCTCGAGACGTCGAAGACGATCTATGCGCAGTCGTGGGCCGCGCAGGTCGATGCGGCGGACGCGGAAGGCGAGGCGCTGGCGACCGGGTATTCGTGCCGCAGCCAGGTGAAGCGGATGTCGTCGAAGCAGGTGCGCCACCCGTTGCAGGCGCTGCTCGATCACGTGCGGGCGGCGGGGTGACGATCGGGTGAATCGTCCGTCGTCGCCGGCATGCGGCTGCGGGCTGGCGGCGCATTCACGTCGAGCCTTGATTTTCCGGCGTCTGCGGGAGGGGGAACGTTCGCCACGGCTTCGGACGCCGCCCCGCGGCCGGCCACCTCATCGCCGGTTCCTCGCTTCGTCCGCCATCGAGCACCATCGCTCCAGCGGATGCCGGGCGAGCAGCGCGGCGCAATGAATGGCAAGCGCCGGCAGGCGGAGCAGGAAACCCTTCCATCGATCGGCCATCGTCTTCTCCGGTGTTCCGTTTGCGAAGCGGGCGATGTGTGTCGCCCGCGCCCTCTATAGTCCGAGCGCCGTTTTCACCGTGGCGAGCCCGTTCCTGCCGTCGAAACTCGTGACGCCGTCGAGCCAGCCATCCAGCACGTCGGGATGCTGCCGGAGGTACGCCCTTGCCGCGTCGTCCGGCCGCGTCTTGTTCATCACGTCGAGCATCAAGCGGTTTTCCATGTCGGTCGTAAAGCGCAGGTTCGAGACCAGCCGCCCGGCATTCGGACAGCGTTGCGCGAAGCCGTTGGCCGTCAGCGTATACACCCTCGCTTCCCCATAGTTCGGGCCGAACGACGCGTCGCCACCGGCGAGATACTGGATCGGCACCTGGATATTCATCGGGTGCGGCGCCCAGCCGATGAATACCACCCACTTCTTTTCGCGGACCGCGCGCTGGACGGTGACCAGCATGCCGGCTTCGCTCGATTCGACGAGCTTGAACCCGCGCAGGCCGTGCTCGTTGTTGTCGATCATCCGCTGAATCGTGGCATTCGCGCTGCTGCCCGGTTCGATGCCATAGATCTTGCCGTCGAGTTCGGCGCGATGTTTCGCGATGTCGTCGAACGACCGGAGCCCGCCCTGGTACGCGTAGTCGACCGTGGCGAGCGTTTCTTTCGCGCCGGACAGGTTCGGCGGTTCGAGCTTGACGAACGCATGCGAATCGAGGAACGGCTGGATCTGCTTGTCCTGAATGGGCCACCAGTAGCCGAGCGACACGTCGATCTGCCGGCTTTTCAGTCCGGCGAACGAGATCGGCACGGACGACAGCGTCGTCGTCGGGCGATAGCCGAGGCTCTCGAACAGCAGCGACGCGAGTGCCGTGGTGACCGTGATGTCGGTCCAGCCGATGTTCGAGAGCCGCACCGGTCGACACGCTGCGTCGTCTTGCGCGGAAGCCATGCCGGGCAGCGACGACGCGATGACCAGTGTTGTCAGCATGCGAGCCATTCTGGATTTCATGATCGGGCCGGGAGAAAGGGGTGAGGGGGCAAGGGTTTCGAAAGGCACCCAGGTTCACGCGTGAAAAGTGGAACCACGCATGCACACCATGCTAGCGAAGCCGCCGCAACGGGAAACCGGCAATTGCGACATCAAGTTATGAAAATCGGCCGGCTCGTGACGCTGCCGCGCATGCGGTGGTCCAGCCCAAGTTTTTTTGGGGCAAATGGCTTTTTTTTCATCGTTTGCGAAGGCCATGGCCGATGCGTAACTTCAGTACCGAAGCGCAACTTGCCGAATCGAAAATCCCGTCCCCCTTTCAGGAGCATGCAATGAGCGAATGTCTCGCGCAGCAGGACCTCGAGATCGCCGGCCGTGCATTCAATGCGAAGGACGTCGCCGCCTCGTCGACGCTGAATGCGAAGTGCTACACGGACCCGAAGTACTTTGACGCGGAAATGGACGCCGTTTTCCGCCGGTCGTGGCAGTGGGTGTGTCATGCGGAAAAGGTGCGCGAGCCGGGCGCCTACTATGTGGCCGACGTGGCCGGCCGGAGCATCGCCGTGGTGCGCGACCGGGCCGGCGGCCTGCGCGCGTTCTACAACGTCTGCAAGCACCGCGCGCATCACCTGCTTGCCGGCGAAGGCAAGGCACGCGTGATCACGTGCCCTTATCACGCGTGGAGCTACAACCTCGATGGCGGCTTGCGCCAGGCGCCGATGACGGAGACGCTGGTCGACTTCAGGAAAGAGGAGATCTGCCTGTCGCAAGTGCAGGTCGAAGAATTCTGCGGGTTCGTGTACGTGAACATGGACCCGGCTGCCGCATCGCTCGCGTCGCAAAGCGGGGAGCTGAAAGCCGAGATCGACCGGTTTGCACCGGACGTCGGCACGCTGACGTTTGCGCGCCGTCTGCAGTTCGATATCCGGTCGAACTGGAAGAACGTCGTCGACAACTTTCTCGAGTGCTACCACTGCCCGACCGCGCACAAGGATTTCGTGAGCCTGCTCCAGTTCGACACCTACAAGGTGACGACGCACGGGATCTACTCGAGCCACATGGCGAAAGGCGGAAATACCGGCAACACGGCCTACAGCGTGGAAGGCGCAACCTGCGACGACCACGCGGTGTGGTGGGTCTGGCCCAACACGTGCCTGCTGCGCTATCCGGGCCGCGCGAACTTTCTCGTGCTGAACATCATCCCGGTGGCGCCCGATCGCACGATCGAGACCTACGACTTCTACTTCGAATCCGCCGAGCCGACGCCACAGGAGATCGAGGCGATCAACTACATCCGCGACGTGCTGCAGCAGGAGGACATCGACCTGGTCGAGAGCGTGCAGCGCGGCATGAGCACGCCCGCGTTCGAAAGCGGCCGGATCGTGAGCGATCCGCTGCAATCGGGCATGAGCGAGCACGCGCTTCATCACTTCCACGGGCTGGTGCTGAAGGCCTATCAGGATGCACTGAAGTAACGCGTTCGCGCCATGCCGTCGCGCGCCGGCGCATCGCCGGACCGATGGCGGCGCGCTCGAATCGTCTTGCGAACACCGGTGTGTCGCGGCACACGCGAACGCGATCGCGGCGCCACCGGCCAACCTGCACAGAATCAAGGTCATCTCCATGTCGAACAGCATCATCATCACGTGTGCGGTAACGGGCGGCATCCACACGCCCACCATGTCGCCCCACCTGCCCATCACGCCCGCGCAGATCGCGGCGGAATCGATCGCGGCGGCCGAAGCCGGCGCATCGATCATCCATCTGCATGCGCGTGACCCGGAAACCGGGCGGCCGACGCCCGACCCGAAAGTGTTCATGCAGTTCCTGCCCGTCATCAAGGCGAACAGCGACGCGATCATCAACGTGTCGACCGGCGGCGGCCTCGGCATGACGCTCGAGCAGCGTCTCGAAGCGGCACTCGTCGCGAAGCCCGAGATGGCGTCGCTCAACTGCGGGTCGCTCAATTTCGGCATCTTCCCGATGCTGCAGAAACACGCCGAATGGCAGCACGACTGGGAGCCCGCGTTCCTCGACATGACGCGCGATTTCGTGTTCAAGAACACGTTCAAGGACATCGAATACACGCTGCGCGAACTCGGCGAGACGCACGGGACGCGTTTCGAGTTCGAGTGCTACGACCTCGGCCACCTGTACAACCTCGCGTATTTCGTCGACCAGGGGCTGCTGAAGCCGCCGTTCTTCATCCAGATGATCTTCGGGATCCTCGGCGGGATGGGCGCCGATACGGACAACCTGAGCCATCTGCACAGCATCGCGCAACGCCTGTTCGGCGACGGGTTCGAATGGTCCGTCCTCGCGGCCGGGCGCAACCAGATGAAATTCGCGACGCAGTCGGCCGTCATGGGCGGGAACGTGCGCGTCGGGCTCGAGGACAACCTGTACATCGATCGCGGCCAGCTGGCGGCGTCGAACGCCGATCAGGTCCGCAAGATCCGGCGCATCGTCGAGGAACTCGGCTTCAAGGTCGCGACGCCCGCCGAAGCTCGCGCGCGGCTGGGCCTGAAGGGCCGCGACCAGGTCGGGTTCTGACCGCGGTCGAACATCTTTCCGGAATTCCGGATCTCAAACAGGTCGATTAGTCATGCAAACGATGAACCTGATCAATGGTGAGCGGGTAGCGGGCGACGGGGAAGCGTTTCCGGTCGTCAACCCGGCGACGGGCGACACCGTCGTCACGATGCGCGACGCGTCGGCCGAGCAGGTCGATGCGGCCGTCGCGGCGGCGGCCGCGGCATTCCCGTCGTGGTCCGCGACGCCGCCGGGCGCACGCGCGGCCAGCCTGCTGGCGCTGGCCGATGCGATCGAGGAACGCGCGGACGAGTTCGCGGCGCTCGAATCGCTGAACTGCGGCAAGCCGTTGCACGCGGTGAAGGCGGACGAGCTTCCGCTGACCGTCGACGTGTTTCGTTTCATGGCCGGCGCGGCGCGTTGCGTGTCCGCATCCAGCGCGGGCGAGTACGTGGCCGGGTTCACGTCGATGATCCGGCGTGACGCGGTCGGCGTGGTGGGATCGATCGCGCCGTGGAACTATCCGCTGATGATGGCGGCGTGGAAACTGGCGCCGGCGCTGGCAGCCGGCTGCCCGGTCGTGCTGAAGCCGTCGGAGCTCACGCCGCTGACGTCGCTGCGTGTCGCGGAACTGGCGGCCGACATCTTTCCGCGCGGTGTCGTCAACGTGGTCGTCGGCCGCGGCGCGACGACGGGCGATGCGCTGATCAACCATCGTCAGCTCGATCTCGTGTCGCTGACCGGCGGCCCCGCAACGGCGAGCCGGATTCTCGAGGCATCGTCGCGCAAGCTGATGCATACGCACATGGAGCTGGGCGGGAAAGCGCCGGTCATCGTGTTCGACGACGCGAACCTGGACGCGGCCGTCGAAGGCATTCGTGGCGCGGCGTTCTTCAATGCCGGGCAGGATTGCGCGCAGCCTTGCCGGCTCTATGTCGAGGACAGGATCTACGACACCTTCGTCGCGGATCTGGCGAATCGGGTCGCGTCGATCCGGCTCGGCGCACCGGACGATTCGCGTACTGAAATGGGGCCGGTGATCTCCGAAAGCCATCGCCGTCGCATTGCCGGCTTCGTGGACCGCGCGCGTGACCTGCGCCACGTGGAGATCGTGACCGGCGGGCGTGAAGTCGCCGGCGGCGGCCACTTCTACGAGCCGACGATCATCGCGCATGCACGACAGGACGACGAGATCGTCCAGCGCGAGGTGTTCGGCCCGGTCATTTCCATCACGCGGTTCAGCGGCGCGGAACAGGCGATCCATCACGCGAACGACAGCGCCTATGGTCTCGCGTCGTCGATCTGGACGCGCGACGTGGGAAAGGCGATGACGGTTGCATCACGCCTGCGTTGCGGCATCACGTGGATCAACGCGCATGGCGTGGCCACCGCCGAAATGCCGCACGGCGGCATGAAGGCTTCCGGATACGGGAGCGACATGTCCGTCTACGCACTCGAGAACTACACGACGGTGCGGCACGTACAGATCGCACACGTGTAGCGGACGATTTTCGGCGAGCGGGTATCGCTAGGCCGATGGACTGGCGACTACCCGGCATCCACTCTGCAGAGGCAACGATGATGCAACATCAAAGCGGTGCGCTGGACCGGCAAGTGCTGATCGTGCGGGCGGTGGCCGACGAGGCCAACGGTATCCGCAGCTACGAACTGGCCAGGGAAGACGATGCGGACCTGCCGGCCTATGAACCGGGCGCGCACGTGGCCGTCCACCTCGAAAACGGCATCACCCGACAGTATTCGCTTTACGACGAAGCGGGGGTCCGGAACACCTACCGGATCGCCGTACTGAAGGATCCGGCAAGCCGTGGCGGCTCGCGCTTTCTCCATGACGAGGTGAGCGTCGGCGCGCAGGTGCGGATCAGCGGGCCGTTCAACCATTTTCCGATGGTGGCCGGCGCGACGTCCTCGCTGCTGATCGCTGGCGGCATCGGGATCACGCCGATCCTGTCGATGGCATATCGCATGTTCGGCGAAGGGCAGCCGTTCGCGCTGCACTACTGCGCGCGGCGCGAGCAGGACGCGGCGTTCGTCGATCTCCTGCGGCGCGGTGTGCCGTTCGCGGCGCACGTGCACCTGCATTTCGACGGCGGCGATCCAGGCAAGGGGCTCGACGTCCGGTCGCTCCTGTCCGACGTGACGGAAGGTCGCCATCTCTATTGCTGCGGCCCCGGCGGCCTGATGAACGCGGTGGAAGCCGCGGCATCGCACTGGCCGGCGGGAACCGTGCATTTCGAGCGCTTCGCTGCCGAGACGGTCGACACGGCGGCGAACACGGCGTTCCGGATCCATCTGTGCAAAGCCGGCCTGGACCTGGACGTGCCCGCCGACAAGAGCGTGCTTCAGGTGTTGAAGCAGGCCGGATTCGACATCAGCACGGTTTGTGAACAGGGCGTGTGCGGCGCATGCCTGACCGACGTGGTCGACGGCGTGCCGGAGCATCGCGACCACATCCTGACCGACGACGAGAAGCGCGCGAACGACGTGATGGCGGTGTGTTGTTCCCGGTCGAAATCGCCTCGACTGGTGCTGGACCTGTAACGACTCCCGGCGGGCGGAGATCGACCGCCCGTCTCCCGATACTCGAATTCTGGATGGAAGATCACGATGAGCACGCTGCATGACCTGCCTCATGGCATCGAAGTCGTTGGCATTCTCGGCGCCGGCACGATCGGCGCAAGCTGGACCGCGCTGTTTCTGGCGGCCGGGCTGGAGGTCGACGTATACGATCCGTCGCCGGAAGGGGAGGCGTTCGTTCGCGACTATGTGCGTCACGCGTGGCCGAGCCTGGAGCGGCTGGGGTTGGCGCGGCGGGGCGACCCGGGACGGCTGCGCTTCGTGGCGACGCCCGAGGAAGCCGTGGCCCGCGCGCAGTTCGTGCAGGAAAGCGTGCCGGAGCGGATCGACGTCAAGCACGCGCTGTACCGGCGCATCGAGGATCATCTCGATCCCCGCGCGATCGTCTGCTCCAGCGCATCGGGCCTGCTGGTGAAGGAAATGCAGGCGGGCTGGAAGAATCCGGGGCGGTTCATCCTCGGGCATCCGTTCAATCCACCCCATCTGATTCCGCTGGTCGAACTGCTGGGCAACGAGAAGACCGAGCCCGGCGTGCTGGAGCTCGCCGAACAGTTCTATGCCGCATGCGGAAAGATCACGATCCGGGTCAACAAGGAAGTGCCGGGCCACGTCGCGAACCGGCTGCAGGCGGCACTGTGGCGGGAAGCGATCCATCTGGTGGTCGAAGGGGTCGCGACGGTCGGCGACGTGGACAAGGCCGTCTCTGCCGGCCCGGGCCTGCGATGGTCGGTCATGGGGCCGCACATGCTGTTCAACCTCGGCAGCGGCGGCCATGGGCTCGGCGTCTTCTGCGAGCGTTTTGCGCCGTCGTTCCATCGCTGGTGGGACGATCTCGGCCATCCGACGCTCGATCCGGAGACGATCCGGATGCTGGTCGACGGCGTGAAGGCGGAAGAAGACGGCCGGCAATTCCACGACCTGGCGGCGGAGCGCGACCGCAAGATCGTCGAAGCGAGCAAGGCGATCATGGAGGCGGCGTACCCGACCCGCGCGATCGATGTGGTGGGCGAGCGCAAGGTCGCGGCCCGATGAAACCCGCCGGGCGCCGGTCAGGACGCCGCTGCCCGGCATACGTTGACGACACGTCGAAGGAAGGCGCCAGATGCACGCGGAACTCGTGGTCCATGAAGGGCAGGTACGCGCGGAGTGGATCGACTACAACGGGCATATGAACGACGCGTGCTACGTGCGCGTGTTCAGCGAGTCGATCGACCGGTGGCTGGACGGCATCGGGATGGACGACGCATTCAGGTCCCGCGAGCGGGTGTCGGTCTATACGCTGCAGACGGTCGTTCATTACCTGAAGGAAATCGGCACGGGTGCGCCGTTCGTCGTCACGGCCCGCGTGCTCGAGCACGACAGCAAGAAATGTCGGGTTTTCCTGACCATGCGGCACCCGATCGACACCGAACACTTTGCTACGATGGAAGCCCTTTTGCTGCACGTGGACATGACGCTTCGGCGCAGCACGGCGTTTCGCGCGCAGATCCTGGCGCGGCTCGACGCGCTGCTCGCGGTGCAACGAGATACTCCCTGGCCGGTGCAGGCGGGTCGAGGCATTTCACTGGTGAAAGCGCAGTGATGTTCGCGTCGACCAACCTGCGCGGCCCAGGCGGCAACGCGCGTTGCGCCGGTCCGGCGGCCCGCCCGCTTCGACGCGCCGCAATACGACCGACTTCCGTCCCGAGAGAAGCCCCCGACATGGTTAGCCGCTTGAAGCACCTCCCGCCGCTGTCGTATCTCACCGCGTTCGAGGCAGCGGCCCGGCACGAAAGTTTCACGAGTGCCGCCGAGGAACTGTGCGTGACGCAGAGCGCGATCAGCCGGCAGATCCGGCTGCTCGAGGAAACGCTGGGCTGCGCGTTGTTCGTGCGGTCTCACAAGGCGGTATCGCTCACCGACGGCGGGCGGAAGTTTCAGCGGACCGTCAATGCGGCGCTGGATCTGCTCGCGGCCGCCGCCTACGAGTTGCGCGTGCAGGCGTCCACGTCGACGGTCACGGTGTCGGCGGATCTGGCGATCGCATCGCACTGGCTGATTCCGCGGCTGCCGAAGTTCCGGGCCGAGCATCCGGAGATCATCATTCACGTCGATGCGTCGGACGAGGACACGCGAAACATCCGGGAAGGCGCGGACCTGGCGATCCAGTTCGGCGATGGCTACTGGCCGGCCTGCAACGCGCGGTTCCTGCTCGAGGAAGAGATCTTCCCGGTGTGTACGCCGGCGTATCTGGCACGACTCGCGCCGATGGAACACACGCAGGATCTGCTGCGCGCGACGCTGATCCATCTCGAGACGCGTCATTGGGACTGGATGGACTGGGCCACCTGGTTCGCGCATCACGACATCGCGTTGGCCGAGCCGCGGCAGGATCTCTACATCAACAACTATCCGGCGGTCCTGCAGGCTGCAATGGGCGGGCAGGGCATCGCGATGGGGTGGCGTTATCTGGCCGACGACATGCTGGCGACCGGCGTGCTGGTGCGGCCGATCGAGACCTCGGTGCGGACCGGCCGCGGGTTTTATCTGCTGCACCCGAGCGATACCTTGTTGAGCCCGGAGGCGCGGATATTCTGCGACTGGATCGTCGGGCAATGCGCGCAATAGGGGCGGCCGGCGGCGGGTGTAAGCGGGTGCCGTCCGGCAGGCATGATGCCGGTTGAATAGAGGTTGAGAGGATCGATGCGATGAAATCGACATTCAGTCATTTCGGATTCCTGATATTGGAAAAGTATTCGATGATTGCGCTGACGAGTGCGATCGAGGCACTGCGAATGGCCAACCAGCTGCTCGGCCTCACCCGCTACGAATGGACCATTTACTCGGTCGACGAAACGGCGATCCGCGCCAGCAACGGCATCGTCGCGGGGCCGGCGTGCCCGCTGGACCTCGCGGCGAGCCTGCCCGACGTGATGTTCGTCTGCGGCGGATGGGACGTACGGGACGCCGTGGACGAAGGGACGAAACGACTGCTCCGGACCCTGGCCGGGCGCGGGGTCGCGGTGGGCGGGCTGTGCACGGGGGCCTATGCGCTGATGGCCAGCGGCCTGCTCGACGGGTATCGCTGCGCGGTTCACTGGGAAGTGCTGTCTGGGCTGCATGCCGAGTTTCCGGACGTCCGCTTCGTCGACGAACTCTTCGCCATCGACCGCGACCGCCTCACCTGCACCGGTGGCACGGCACCGCTGGACCTGATGCTGCACCTGATTGCGTCGGATCTCGGCCCATCGATGGCTCGACACATCTCGGAGCAATTCTCGATCGAGCGCGTCAGGGCCGTGTCCGATCCCCAGCCGATTCCGGTCGCGTCACGCGTGGGCTTTTCGCGCGAGGAACTGATCGAGACGGTGCGGCTGATGGAGGCGAATCTCGAGGAGCCGCTCACCGTGCCGGATCTGGCCCGGCTGACAGGCGTATCGATGCGCCACTTGCAGCGCGTCTTCAGGGAAGCACTGGACGTGACGCCGCACGAGTACTACGTCGGCCTCCGGTTGAAGCAGGCGCGGAAACTGATCCGCTACTCGAACATGTCGATCGCGAACGTCACGAAGACCTGCGGATTCCAGAGCGTCACGCATTTCAGCAAGGCCTTTCGCACTTTTTTCGGACACGCACCGAGTCACGAACGCCGGGCCCGCGAATCGGCCGGTGCACTGGCCTGAACCCGATCATTTCAACGACGCAACGCGAGGTAACACCATGAATCGAACTGGTATGGCGGCACTGGTCGCCGCGCTGTGCATGTCCGCGGCGGCACCTTCCGCCGGCGCGGCCGAGCCGGCGGCCTGCAGAAACGTGCGAATGGCCGATGTCGGCTGGAGCGACATCGCGGCGACGACCGGGCTGGCCACCACGATGCTGTCCGCGCTGGGCTACAACCCGTCGAAGACCATCGCATCGGTGCCGATCACGTTTGCCGGGGTCAAGAGCAAGCAGATCGACATTTTCCTCGGCTACTGGTCGCCGTCGATGGACCCGATCATCGCGCCGTTCGTCAAGAGCGGCTCGATCAAGGTCCTTCCCGAGCCGAACCTGAAAGGCGCGAAATTCACGCTGGCGGTGCCGGACTACGTGTATCAGGCGGGGCTCAGGACGTTCGCGGATCTGCCGAAATACGCGGACAAGCTGCAGAACCGCATCTACGGGATCGAACCGGGGAACGACGGCAACCAGCTGATCGGCAAGATGATCCGGGAGAACAAGGACGGGATCGGCAAGTTCAAGCTGGTCGAGTCGAGCGAGGCGGGCATGCTCGTCGAGCTCAACCGGGCCGTTCGCGACAAGCAGTGGATCGTGTTTCTTGCATGGGAGCCTCATCCGATGAATGCGCAATACAAGATCAATTACCTGTCCGGCGGCGATGACGTGTTCGGCCCGAACTATGGCGAGGCCAAGGTGTTCACGGTCGAGCCGCCGGATTACGAGGCGCGGTGCCCGAATGTCGCGAAGTTCGCGTCGAACCTGCACTTCACGACCGAGCTCGAGAATCATTTGATGATTCCGATCATGAACCATCAGGATCCGAACCAGGCAGCGACGGAATGGCTGAAACGGAACACGCCGATGCTGGACAAGTGGCTGGCCGGCGTCACGACGTTCGATGGCAAGCCGGCGCTGCCGGCAGTGAAAGCGTACCTCGCTGCGCACTAGCGGGGGTTCGACGGCGGCAGGCGAGTGTGCGGCGCGGCGCGGAGGGGCGGTTTCGCGTCTTCCGCGCGGCAGGGTGCGACGGTGTAGTCGCAGGATCGCGATCGACGCGAATGGCGGTGCCGGGCATGCTGCGGCGACACGCCATCAGGTGAAGCGCCGCGGTTACCTGGCGCTGGCGACAGCCAACGGCCATCGGCGCGGAACAATATGTCCGCAGCTTACGACTCGTCGTCGCGGGTCGTTTCGGAACGTGATTTTTCCACCGCGGGAAACGTGCCGCCGCCGCGCGGCCGTTTCGGTTCGATCCGCATCTGCCGGATCACGCGCCGGAAATCGATCTCGTGCGCGGCCATCGTGCCGATCAGTTTCGCGATCACCGCGAGATGGGATGGCACCGTGCCCTTGCTCGAATAGTTCGTGATCGAACTTTCATTCATCCGGATCAGGCGGGCGAACTCGCGCGCCGTCAACTGCGCTTTCTTCAACTCCTGTTGGAATTCCGCATACGCCATTGCACACATGATGCTTCGTCTCCGTGAATCAGAATTCGGTCCGCGCGGCGCCGGCGCCGACGGGTGGCGTTCCCGTCGTGCCGGCGCCGCGGCGGGTTACATCTTTACCTGGTCGACGAAGGTCTTCTTGCCGCTCTTGTAGCCGTAGATCGAGATGATCCCGTGCGTCAGGTCGCCCTTCGAATCGAACGTCGTCGTGCCGATCACACCGTCGTACTTCGTTGCCGGCATCGCGGCGAGGATCTTCGCCGGGTCAGTCGAGTTCGCGCGCTTCATCGCGTCGACCGCGATGTAGACCGCGTCATACGCGAACGGCGCATCGAACTTGATGCCCTGGTTGAAGCGCTTCTGGTACTTCGCGAGGAAGTCCGCGCCGCCCGGCATCTTCTCGAGCGCCGCGCCTGCCTGCGAGCACGTCACGTTGTCGGCCGCCGGGCCGGCCAGGTCGGCCAGCGAGTCGGTGCACACGCCGTCGCCGGACAGGATCTTCGCGCGCAGGCCGAGCTGCTTCGCCTGCTTCGCGAGCGGGCCGCCGGTCGCGTCCATGCCGCCGTACATGATCGCGTCCGGGTTCTCGCCCTTGACCTTCGTCAGAATCGCGCGGAAGTCGACCGCCTTGTCGTTGGTCGCGTCGTGCGACAGCACCTTCAGGCCGAGCGCCTTCGCCTTCTTCTCGAACTCGTTCGCGAGACCCTGGCCGTACGCGGTCGAATCGTCGATCACCGCGACGCTCTTCACGCCCTTCGACTGCGCGTAGCTCGCGAGCGCCGGACCTTGCTGCGCGTCGGTCGCGACCACGCGGTAGGTCGTCTTGAAGCCTTGCTGCGTGTAGGTGGGGTTCGTGGCCGACGGCGAGATCTGCACGATGCCCGCGTCGCTGTAGATCTTCGAGGCCGGGATCGACGTGCCCGAGTTCAGGTGGCCGATGACCGCGACGACCTTGTCGTCGACGAGCTTCTGCGCGACCTGCGTGGCCTGGCGCGGGTCGGCCGCGTCATCCTGCGCGTCGAGTTGCAGCGTGATCTTCTTGCCGCCGATCGTGAGCCCCTTCGCATTGATTTCCTCGACCGCGAGGCGCGCGCCGTTCTCGTTGTCCTTGCCGAGGTGCGAGATGCCGCCCGTCGTCGGCTCGACGCTGCCGATCTTCACGACCTGGTCGGCCATTGCGCTCGACGCGGCCGCAAACGCGGCGGCAGCCAGTGCGACGGTGATAAGGGGTTTGCAGCGCATGCCGACAGTGCTTCGTTCCATCTGCCATCTCCGAATTGAATGATCTTTCTATTGACGTCTCGACCGGCCGACGGCGAGGTCGGGGCGATCGGACGAGTCTCCATACCCATCATGGGCTTCACTTGCATCGCGTCCTGGCCTTCGACGTGCCGCCCGGGTGAGCGGGCGAATCGGGGCCTGATACGGTGCAATTCGTGTGAATATATATGAAGCCGATTTTGCGCGCTGCGGCGAATCGTGTCGCGGGGCGGTCGCGGCACGGCCGGCGCCCGGATTTCGAAGGGGCAGGATGCCGGAAATCGTGCGCCGCAGCAGGCCGCAGGCTGCGATTCGCTGTCGACGGCCTTACGGCCGCATCCATTATTCGGCCGGTGGCCGGGACGAAGCCATGGACACTGAGGCGCGGTCAATCCGGAACTGCTCGGTCGATTTGTCTGCACAGTTTGGACGATTTCGATTGCGCATCCGGTGGCATGGCCATGCTTCATCGGGATCGATGTCCTCGTATAACGCAACTAACGGTCAAGTCCGGCAGTCTCGGCGAACGGGCGCGAAGGCGACCGCCCGCGCCACACAATCGGTTTCGCAGAGGCCGGGGTTCATCCCGAACGGCGTGCTGGCGGATCGCCGGGTCGATATTTCCGGTCGATGCGACTGCGATCCTAGGAACGTCCGCGCAACGCCACGAAGATCACGCCGGCAATCGCCAGCAGGCCGCCGCATACCGTCTCGATACCGGGCCGCTCGCCCGTGAGCGCCATCGACAGGACCGTCGCGACCGCCGGCGTCAGATAGAGGAAGTTGGCGGCGCGTGCCGCGCCGAAGTAGCCGAGCGCGAATGTCCAGGTCGCATAGCCCAGCGCGGCGGGGAAGATGCCGAGCATCAGGACGGCCAGCGTCGTGCCGCGCGACCCGTTGCCCAGCGCCACGAGCGCGCCCGGCAGCCACGGCGTGAGCAGCAGCGCGCCGGCCAGCAGCGTGTAGGCGGTGCAGGCGAGTGCGCCGTACACCGGAATCAGCCGCCGCTGCAGCACGAAATAGCTGGCCGAGCACAGGGCCGCGCCGAGGATCAGCGTGCTGCCCGCGCCCAGGACGAGGCCGCCCGGCTGTCCGCGCGCGATCACCGCGATGCCGGCGAGGCTGACCAGCGAGCCGAGCCAGCCCCAGCGATTGAAGCGCTCGCCGAGAAACACCGCGGCCAGCAGCGCGGTGAAGATCGGCAGGGTGTTGACGATGAAGCTTGCGGCGCCGGCCGAGACGGTCTGCTCGCCGGTATTGAGCAGCGCGTTATAGAGCGCGATGCCGAGAAAGCCGCACAGCAGGAAGCGTAGCGCGTCGCCCCGTGTCGGCACGCGCGGCCGCCGCGCGATCAGCCACGCGATGATCAGCACGGCCGCGGTGGCGAAGCGCGCCGCCGCGAGCTGCAGCGGGGTCAGGCCATGCAGGCCGATCCGGATGAAGGGGAAAGCGGACGCCCACGAAACGATCGTGAAAGCGACCGCGCCGGCCGCGATCAGCGGCTGCCGCGCATGGCGCGACGACGGGGTGGAGAGCGTGTTCATGCGGCAATGATGCGATGTGGCGAGATGCTAAGCTAGCGCACAGATCAGCACGC
>NZ_CAJNKE010000031.1 GCF_905232215.1 Burkholderia sp. LMG 13014 | reverse complement strand
CACCCACGGCGGCAGCACGATCGGTATAGGCCGGCATGCCGTACACGGTGGCGGTCGGGGTGGGTTGTACGGTCGTCGTATTGATGTTGGCCGGCTCTTTCATAACGACCTCATTTCTTCTTGGTTGAAAAACACGCTTCAAAGCAAATGCCCGCAGCCATGCGTTTCGCACATGGCTGCGGGCCGATCTTCATGAGCAGGCACCGCTCTACACGGTCCGTCTAATAGGCTCGCCGTGTAGAGGCTTGTGCTGGCCCTTTCAGAACGCCCTCAGCTTCCTAGCTTTCAGACGAAGGTGTACGAGCAAACCTTGTTGCCCGCCGGATCACGCAGGTAGGCCGCATAGGCACCCGGCAGGTGGCCACGCGGGCCAGGCTGGCCCTCGTCGGTGCCGCCTGCGGCAAGGCCGGCGGCGTGGAAGGCATCCACTTCGGCGGGAGTGGCGGCCGCAAAGCCGACCGTCACGCCGTTGCTGGAAGGCGCTTCACCATTGCCCGGACGGCCGATGATGAAAACCGGCTTTTCGCGACCGAAAAGCACCCATCCGTTGCCGAAAGGACCGAGGTTCTTGATGCCGAGAGCACCCAGAGCGGCGTCATAGAACGCGGCCGACTTCTGGACGTCGGCGGCGCCGATGAAGACGTGCGAGAAGATGCCGTCGCCGGAAATGACAGGATTGGACATGGTTAATTTCCTTGGTGGTTGGTGTTGAATGGATAGTGAGTGATCAGTAGTGGATCACCGTGCGAATCGACTTGCCTTCATGCATCAGGTCGAAGGCGTGGTTGATCTCGTCGAGACCCATGGTGTGAGTGACGAACGGGGCGAGATCGATCTCGCCTTTCATTGCGTCTTCCACCATGCCCGGGAGTTGGGTGCGCCCCTTGACCCCGCCGAAAGCCGACCCCTTCCAGGTCCGGCCGGTGACCAACTGGAACGGACGGGTCGAGATTTCCTTGCCGGCCCCGGCGACGCCGATGATGATCGACTGGCCCCAGCCGCGGTGGGCAGCTTCCAGAGCCGAACGCATCACGTTGACGTTGCCGATGCACTCGAAGGTGTGATCGACACCCCAGCCAGTCATCTCGATCAGAACCTCGTGAATCGGCTTGTCGAAGTCCTTCGGGTTGAGACATTCGGTCGCGCCGAAGGTACGAGCCAGTTCGAACTTCGCCGGATTGGTATCGATGGCGATGATGCGGCCCGCTTTGGCCTGGCGTGCACCTTGAATCGCAGCGAGACCGATGCCGCCGAGGCCGAAGATGGCCACCGAGTCGCCGGGCTGTACCTTGGCCGTGTTGTGCACGGCGCCGATGCCGGTGGTCACGCCGCAGCCCAGCAGGCAGACGTGCTCGGGGTTGGCGTCCGGGTTGATCTTGGCCAGCGAGACTTCGGCGACGACCGTGTATTCGCTGAAGGTCGAGCAGCCCATGTAGTGGTAAAGCGGCTGACCGTTGTACGAGAAGCGAGTCGTACCATCGGGCATCAGCCCCTTGCCCTGGGTTGCGCGAACCGCGACACACAGGTTGGTCTTGCCGGACTTGCAGAACAGGCACTCGCCGCATTCGGCGGTGTAGAGCGGAATGACGTGATCGCCAGGCTTCACGCTGGTCACACCTTCACCCACCTCCACGACGATACCCGCACCTTCATGACCCAGCACGACCGGGAAGAGACCTTCGGGGTCGTCGCCCGACAGGGTGAAGGCGTCGGTATGGCAAACGCCGGTGTTCGTGATCTTGATGAGCACCTCGCCCTTGCGCGGCGGCTCGACGTCGATCTCGACGATTTCCAGCGGCTTTCCTGGCCCGAAGGCAACTGCTGCACGTGATTTCATGATGTCGCTTCCTTTACTAGCTAACTAAATTTGCCCTCACCGAGGGCACCCTGGTGCCTCTATCGCAGATAGGAGCGGACGATAGAGATGGTCTCGTCAATGGACTTGTTCTGCGAATCGCTCCTGATTTCGCTACTGGGAAATTCTTCCCGCAGATAGCTCTCCAGAACGGTTGCCATCAATCCGTTGACTGCCCCACGAACGGCCGCAAGCTTCTGAAGAATTGCAGGGCATTCCGCACCTGCATCAAGCGCTTGCTCAAGAGTCGCTACCTGACCTTTGATGCGCCGGATGCGCGTCAGTGCTTGCTTCTTTTCTTCCGGACTGTGTGGCATCGAACACCTCTCTACTTGGGTACACCGCCGCATTATACAATACTCCCCCATAGTATATGCGGCCGAACTTTGCCACAAATTCTGTGCTCTTCGAGCACTCTTACAGGCTAGTACAGGTTTGTTCCCAAGAAGCGCAAAACATTCAAATCAATGAATATTTCTTGCATGTATCGACAGCATCGGGGCAAGTTCAAAACTGGTCAAACTGGAAAAATCTATGCGCAGATAGATATGACCTATCTAAGCCGACTCATCGAGTTGAAGCTATCAAGATGAGACCGGCTAGGCGACCTGATGACCCGAGTGTCGAGCTTTCCGCAGTGCAGGCAACATCTGTCCGTCCCAGTCACGATCGACCGCAACCTGGGCCTGTTCTTGGTTTCGTTCGAGTGCTTCAACGTCAAGATCACCGATCGCCCATGTCTGCGTGCCGCAAGTAGTCGCGAGAATGCCATCCTCGGGGAATCCACGATCCATGGGTGCATAGATCGTGGCCTCGCCAGTGTTCGTGTCCAGCGCCGGACTCCAGTCAGCAGCTCCGGTCGTCACGGCCTGTGCGACGAACATCCGGTTCTCCAGTGCCCGCGCCATGCAGCCCACACGAACCCGGGTTGCACCTGCCCTCGTGTCCGTACAGCTCGGGACCAACAGCAGGCGTGCACCCGCCTCTCGCTGGGCTCGCACGGGCAATGGAAACTCACTGTCGTAGCAGACAGCGATGCCGGCACGCACGCCATTCAGGTCGAACACTTTGAGTTCGTCGCCCCCCTCGATGACGCCAGTGTCTTTCTCGAACCCCGTCAACTGCAATTTGTCCTGGTAGTCACGCGTGCCGTCCGGCGCAAACCACCACGCCCGGTTGCGATAGCGATCCGGTCCAACCCGGGTCAAGAACGTACCGGCCTGAATGGTCATGCGCAGCTCGCGCGCCAGGTCGGTGTACAGGGCCAGCCACGCAGGCTGCAAGGCCTGCAGCGCGGCCAGCGAGGCGTTGAAATCCTGGCGGATGCCAGGCTCGAACATCGCAGCCAGTTCGAGGGACAGATATTCTGGCAACACGGCCAGTTCCGCTCCGGCACGGCTCGCCTCCTCCAGAACCCGCCGCTGCCGCGCTGCGAATGCCTCGAAGCCCGTGGGCTGACCCACTGCGTATTTCGCAACTGCTACTTTCATTTCGCGTTCTCCAGGGAGCGCAGCCACATCGTGAGCGTCTGCTCGGTTTCGCTCGGCTCACCCACCTGTTTCCAGGGCAGCGTAACCTTCATGTCCGACTGCCGCACGTAGCCACGACGGATCCAGAAGGGATCATTACTGCGGTAGTTGGAAGGACGCCGGGGATCGTCGTCTGCTCGATCCACCGACGCGAACGATGTCCACTGCATGCCGCCCAACGAACGGGCATGCGCTTCGCGTTCGTCAAAGAAGCGATGGCCCAGGCCAAGGCCCCGGAAGGCCGGGAGCAGGACTGATTCGCCGCAGTAAAACACTGCCTCCATCGGGATTCCTCGATCGGCGAACGGCACCTGGAAGGCCGGCTCCGCATCGCCGAGCGGCAATCCCGTGGACGCACCCACGACCACGTCATCAGCGAGCGCGAGTACCAGCAGGCTGTCTGCCGAACGGGCGTACATAGCGAGGTAGTGCTTCTCGTATTCGGTGTCGCCCTCGTACAGGTAAGGAAAGCTGCGGAAGACGCTCGCCCGCAGGCCTGCCACGGCATCGAACCATTCGGCAATGTCCGGACCACGATGAACCAGCACCTGCACGTCGCTGGTCATTTCAGGCGTCCCCTCCGACCTGTGCGATCCAGTCGCCGAGGTTGTAGTAGTTGGTGACACGAGCGATCTTGCCATCGCGGATCTCGAAGAACGCGCCGCCCGGCAGCACGTAGCGCTGGCCCTGGGCTTCCGGCAGCCCGTCGTCCGTGACCTTGTATTCGCCATGCACCACGTACTCCGCGCCTGCACACAGGCCGTCGGCGCTGACCATCACCACGATCCCGCGCAGTTGCTCGCCATAGCAGCGGTCCATGCGCTGCAGGAAGGCGCGGAAGGCTTCGCGACCGACCTCACGAGCGCCCTGGTTCAAGTCGTGCGCGACGTCATCGGTCAACATTGACAGCATGGCCTCGCGGTCACCGCGGTTGAAGGCGTCGTAGTAGGCAGTGATGAGAGTCGCAGCGTTCATTCGCGTTCCTTATTGGGTTGTTCGGAGCGGAGCATTCCGGGGTGTTGTCAGTCTGGGCAACCGCGCCTCCCTTGTATATGGAATTGTTGCGATTTTATAATTCCACAATCTGGAACAATCAACGAGCAGCGAAATCGGCCATAAGGCGTGCGTCATGAACAAAGAAATGGAACTACTGCGCATCTTTCGGGTGGCGGCCGAAAGCAGCAGTTTTCGCGATGCGGCCGTCCGGCTGGGGACTTCTCCGCAAGGTGTAACCCGTGCCATCCAGCAACTGGAGCAACACTACGGCGAGGTGTTGTTTCATCGAAGCACGCGCCAGGTGCGCATCACCGCCTTCGGCGAAGGGCTGCTAGACCAAGTGCGCCCCGCATTGGAGCGGTTCGAGGATCTGTGGCGAACGCCTGGCTCCGACCAGCAGGCCTCTCTGTCCGGTACGGTTCGCATCACCGCACCGCACAGCTTGAGCACCAGAGCGGTGCTACCGGCACTGGAGCGCGTGGCCGCGCGTCATCCCGGCATCACGCTGGATGTGCGCCTGTCCGATCGCATCAGCAATACGGTTGACGAAGGGATTGACGTCGGGATCAGGGTCGGATTCATGCGCGATAGCCGCTTCGTCGCACGCAAGGCCGCCGACATGAGACTCCCCATCGTTGCCGCTCCGCGCCTGATCAAGAAAGTGGGCGTACCTGCAAACATCGATGCGCTAAGCAGCCTGCCAGTTACCGTGGCCTTGGATATCAATACCGGCCGTCCCTGGCCTTGGCACTTCAAGGCGGGACGCCAGTGGACACCTACCGCACCCACTCTCGTCGCCGACAATGCCGACATGGAAATGGGAGCGGCGCTGGCCGGGATCGCGTTCGCGCAACTGGCGGACTACATGGCCGCCCCCTACATTGCCAGCGGGAAGCTCGTGCGAGTGCTGGAGAACGAAGAACCTCCGGCATGGGGGTTGTACGTCTATCGGCCTCAGCGTGGCCCCATTCCGGGAAGGGTTCGAGCGGTATTTGATGAAATGCTGGTCGCCGTTGGATCGTTGCCAGCTTTGCGCTGACACGTCGCAAGACGCTGTAGGGCACACATCTTGGAAAGCGGGGCACTGAGCCTCGGCGGCTCACCCCTCCGGTTGAATGATGAACCGACCGTCTGCCCGCTTGCCCCAGATGCAGATCGGTCGGCCATGCAACCCAATGCCGGCGAACGATTAGATGTAAATGAATTGCCGGTACAACCCATCCAACTGACGACGAATGTCTTCGACGCGCTGCTCGTCACCGGTATCGGTAAATTCGAGTAGCTGCTGTTCCTTGGCAGTGATCTGATCGCAAAGGTCGGACAAGTTCTCGCAGAAAGCCTCGGAATGAACGGTGGGCTCCTCCGTATTCGTCTCTTCCCCTGCTAGTTTTCGCACAGACGAGGCTGGAGAAATCCCATTTTCCTCGTTAAAGGCAATTTGAAGCTGCCTGCGCCTATTGGTCTCATCGATCGCCTGCTTCATCGCCGGCGTCACCGCGTCGGCGTACAAGATCGCCTTGCCGTTTTCATTCCGAGCGACTCGACCGATCATCTGAATGAGCGCATGGGCCGAACGCAAGAACCCTGCACGGTCTGCATCGAGAATGGCAACCAATGATGCCTCTGGAATATCCAGCCCTTCGCGCAAAAGACTAATCCCAATCAAAACATCGAACTCTCCTGCGCGCAGGCCATTGATGATCTCAACACGATCCTCCGCTTTTATGTCCGAATGCATGTAGCGCGCTCGAATCCCGTTGTCCGTCAAGAAATCCGTTAGCTCTTCTGCACTGACCTTCGTCAGCGTAGTCACAAGCACTCGATTCTTTCTCTTCACGCACTTCGATATTTCGGCAAGCAGGTCATCTATGTATCCATCCGCTTTCCGCACTTCAACCTTGGGGTCAAGCAGTCCCGTTGGCCTGATAACCTGTTCGACAACCCTGCCTTTCGACACCCTCAGCTCGTAGTCGCCCGGAGTAGCGGAAACAAAGATGGTCTGAGGCTTGACCTTCTCGAACTCGTCAAAGTTCAATGGCCGGTTGTTCTTCGATGAAGGCAAACGGAACCCGTAATCGATCAGCGTGTCCTTGCGCGCCTGATCCCCCCGGTACATTGCGGATATCTGTGGCACCATGACATGAGATTCATCGACGAACAGCAGCCCGTCTTTCGGCAAATAATCCAGCAACGTGATCGGAGGAGAAGCTGCGTCTCGGTCGCTGAAGTAGCAGGAATAATTCTCCATCCCCGAGCAATAGCCGACCTCGCGCATCATTTCCACGTCATGCGTGATCCGCTCGTACAGCCTGATTGCCTCGACCAAGCGATTATTCCTGTTCAGCTCGGCAACCCGCTCTTCCATATCAGCGAGTATCTTTTTGGATGCAGAATCTATTTTGTTCGTGGGCGGCGCGAAAAGCGTTTTTGGCGAAACCAAATAATGGTCTATCTCTCCCAACGTCTTGCCGGTAACAGGGTCCATCCATTGGACAGACGCAACAGTGTCATCCAACAGTTCCACCCGAACCGCCCTGTACTCGGAATCAGCGGGGAAAATGTCAATCACATCACCTTGGACGCGGAACGTTGCACGCTTGAGAGTGCGCTCCGTGCGATCATATTGCAGCAAAGCCAAGCGACGAATTAGCTCTCTCTGGTTTAGTTTGACCCCAGGGGACAGAGCGATCTGTAGCGCTCGGTATGCATCTGGATCACCCAGGCCGTAGATTGAAGACACCGAAGCGACGACGATCACGTCACGACGCTCAATCAAGGATTTGGTCGTGGACAGGCGCAGGCGCTCAAGGTGGTCATTGATGGCCGAGTCCTTTGGAATGAAACGATCGGTGCCCGGCATATAGATTTCGGGCTGAAAATAATCGTAGTAGGAAACGAAGTACTCGACCGCGTTCTCAGGAAAGAAGTGCTTCATTTCACCATAAAGCTGCGCGGTCAACGTCTTGTTAGGAGCCAAGATCAACGTAGGCCGCTTCAGACGATGAATCACATTGGCCATGGTGAAGGTCTTACCTGAGCCGGTGATACCTTTCAGCGTCTGGTGCGTCGCACCTTCTTCTATGTCCGACAGCAGGCGCGCTATCGCCTCTGGCTGGTCCCCCGCCGGCGTATAGTTGGAGTGCAGAATAAACATACCGGTTGACATTAGATATCTCCTAATTGAGCTACTTCAATTTGTCCTGATGTATCGGCTATTCCAGAAGACCTATAGCAGTACCAAACTGGGGTGTAAATGACGGCGATCCTGCCGCGCCCCACCTGGGCGTAGGCGTCGCCAACATGATAGCCCAGCACATGGGCGGGCTTCCCAGTGCATATCCGCCGATCGCCACGACGTCAGCCAGCGGCCCGTCTGCCAATGCACCTGGAGCCACTCGCCTCGTTGAGCGCTGACATCGAGCCGTGGCGGGCGAGGTTGCTCTGTACGCCCAATGTGTGGCGCCGGCTCCCGCCGATACGCGCCTTTGTCTCTCTCAGCCCTCCAGACGAGGCGTTGGAAACGTGGAGCTACGTCAATGTCATCAACTTAAGGAATTTTTCCTATAAATATCATATAATTAGCGCTAAATTCAGCGCATAGGAGAAACCCTTTTGGCCCCTCATTCCACACCGTTTGACACCGCCCAGCAAACCCTGGCTTGAAAATTGTACAAAAAATAACCAGTCAGCTCGATTGTCCCGACTTCATCGATACCCACCGCCAGCGCCCTCACGACTTTACCCGCCGACGCCAACTGACCTTCAAGAACCTCGTCCTGTTTTTGCTCAATCAGCCACGCACCGCCCTGCAAACCGAGCTCGATCAGTTCTATCGCGTGCTCAACCAGGCCTCGGCCGAGACCCAGGTGGTCACCGCGCAGGCCTTCAGCAAGGCGCGCGGCAAGCTCAAGCCCGAGGTCTTCGAGAGCCTCAACCAAACCCTTCAGCAACAGCTCGACAGCCTCGGGCTGCGCCAGACGTGGCGCGGGTTACGGGTACTCGCCGTGGACGGCTCGACCGTCCATTTACCGCTGGAGTCGGTCATGACGCGCTTTTTCGGCTGCCATAGCGAGTTTCCCGTTGCCCGTCTGTCCATGCTCTACGACGTCGCCGACGGCCAGACGCTACACAGCCTGATCGTGCCATCCGCAGTCGGCGAGCGCGATTGCGCCCATCTGCACCTCGAGCATCTGCCCGCTGACAGCCTGACGTTGTTTGATCGCGGCTACCCCGGACACTGGCTGTTTGCGCTGTTCGAGCAGCACCGGCGACATTTCCTGATGCGCCTGCCGTGTGGCTACAACGCGCAGGTCAAACAGTTTCTCCGCTCGGGGCAGACAGAAGACACGCAGTTCTTCTCTGCCAGTCATCCCGAGGCGCGCCTGTTCTGTACCGAGGCCGGCGTCGATCCCGCGGGCCGGGTCGAATTGCGCCTGATCCGGGTCGAGCTAGCCAGCGGTGAAAGCGAAGTGCTGCTGACCTCCCTGCTGGATCGACAGGCCTTCCCGGCCGAGGTGTTCGCGGATCTTTACCACCGCCGCTGGGGCATCGAAACGGACTACCGCCGCCTCAAGCAGACCCTCTGCCTCGACAACTTTAGCGGCCGTAGCGTGACGGCCGTGAAGCAGGACTTTCATGCCGGGCAACTGCTGAAAAACCTAGCGCTGCTGATGCAACATCTGCTGCAACCGGTCATCGAGCAGCGCCACAAAGGCCGCAAGCTGCGCTGGAAGGTCAACTTCACCCAAGGGGTGTCACGCCTCAAGAACACCCTGGTCGACCTGCTGGTACGCCCCGGTGTGCAGGGGCTGGCCAACGTGATGGAGTTGATGGCCAACAGCCTCAGCGCTGTGCGCCCGGGCCGCAGCTTCCCGCGCCAGCGTATGCGCCTGGCCAGTCGCGGCTGCGAGGGCTACAAACCGACGCGCTAAGAACAAGCAGCACCCGAACTGCACCGCAAAAAAGCTGGCCAGACAGCGGCCGGCACGCGCTCGCCCGGAAAACGAGAAATCCCGCCCGCCGAGGCGAACCGGCATCCATTAAGCTGGCGTCTGGGTCGCACATGCGCTGAACTGGGGAGCAAAACCAGTGAAGGCACTGCTGCAACCGCGCGTCCAAGCCCCGGGATTTCTTGCCCCGGCCAGGGCTGGGGGCTTAAGTTGATGACATTGGGAGCTACGTCGCCCCTCTAAAGATGCACGATCTCAACATTCGGCCATTTGCCTGCAAGGTACTCGGCCACTAGCCTCCGATGGCAGTGATGGGGCTTGTCTTCGCTGCAAAGCAGGCAACTGTTATCAATCTTTTCTTTATCGATTGACTCAATCTTTCGGGACGACATTAAATCCAGAAATTTACTGGCGTAGATATCCCAATCTCCCCCTTTTATTTTATATTCCTCGAACATGTCTTTGGTTGGAGCAAGTGCTGGTAGATGTTCATATTCCATCCCACACAACGCCTCGGAAAAATATCGAAGATCCTCGCGTTTAGCGAATCCGGCCAATTGCGAAACATTATTCAGGCGAACATCGACAAGGCGCTTGGCACCAGAAGCACTTAACTTGGTGAAGAAGGACCGCGCGGAGGTCTTAGTGAATCCAATCGTGAATATCTTCATCTGCCTTATTCCCCTCGTTCCTTCATCCATAAATGGCTGTTATTGAGCTACCGCCAGGCATGCCCGTCAATCGCAGCTAAGGAAACGCTGGGGGCATGGTGTACTAGCTGCGCCACAACGGCCATGGCAGGCTCCATTCTCTCGCCGCTTCAACGGCCACGACCCGAACAGCTCAAGAGCTTAGCACCGCCTTTTGCGGTTGCGTGCCTCACCACTCACGCTTACTCCCTTCCAGAACGCGCCAACTGCTAAGCTACATGAGGACGACTCGCCCACAGCGCAAAGCACCTGTGTTCGCGCTATTGGCTGTCCCGTGCGTTGTGGTGCTGACCGTCGATGACGAGTCGAACCTACTGTATGGACACTGCGCGCGGCAGCCTTTCATGCGTGCCAGCTACGTGCCCAAGGTTGGACGCGGATCGAAGCGTGCGCAGGGTTTTTCGTGAAAGTATAAAATCCAATCAACTTTATCAGAAGAAAATATATGATCGTAAGAAACTTTGAATACTTGCTTGCTTTGCACCGTGAAGGCCATTTTGGCAACGCGGCCAAAAGCTGCAATGTTTCTCAGCCGACACTCTCCGCGGGCATTAAGCAATTGGAGGAAGACATGGGTGTCGAGATCGTGCGTCATGGCCGACGCTATGACGGCCTCACTTCTGAAGGGATGCGCGTACTGTCTTGGGCTCAGCAGATGTATGACGACTGCAAAGGGCTGGAGCGAGAACTCTCCGCACTACGGCGAGGTATAGAGGGGCAATTCCGGCTAGGGATACTCCCAGGAACTGCCGGTGTAGCGCCCACATTAAGCATCGCCCTTGCTGAAAAAACACCCTTACTTCAACAATCAGTTCTGGTTTCCGGCGCTTCTTCCCTGCTACAGGCGATTCGAGAAAACAATTTGGATATCGCACTCATGCATTTGGAGGATATCCCAGGGGAAGACTTCGATACTCACCTTCTGTACCGTGAACGCATTTTCCTTTTTCACGCCGCGAGAACACAGCAACCCCGAAGCACAACGTGGGACCATGTTCTCAATAGACAACTCTGCGTGCTGAACTCGGCAGTACCTGAACCCATTCAAGATAGGCTGATGCAATGTACCGCGCAGACTATTCGCACTGATTCAATTGACGTGCTATCGGCACACGTGGCGACAGGAAAATATTCGGCAGTTCTTCCGCAATCTCTCGCCGGCCAACTCGCGCACATTCCAAATCTCCACGCAATCGCAATCAATGGACCAATGTCGCACTCAAATGTCGGATTCGTTGCTGGGAAAAATGCGTTCGAGGCACCGTCATCGCGTGCATTGCTCGAAATGGTGCACACCCCCGAACTCGCCGCCACTCTTCAATCCGTTATATCGATCCATCGTCGGTTCCAGCCCAAAGCAGACTCATCTCAAAGCCCCCTGAAATAGCGAGTCTTGAAGAGCAACTCTGTATTGCTTCAACCAGGCGAAGATTGCAGGCATGCCGTGTGCGCCGCTAACAGGCGCCACGTGCTGAGCAACCCATCGAAGGCCACTAGGTCCAGGGGCAACTCGGGGGGCAGGAGTACCTGCTGCATGCGGCCTCCTCATGTCTCGCTGGGTCGAGCTGACTGTTCCTAGATCAAGCTAGGAGGCGCGATGTAGCGATGATCGTTGCCCTCTCCCGGCTAGGAGACGAGCACGGCTCGACGATCCCGCGTAGATAGATCGTGCCTATCTGCACATAGATTATTCCAGTTTGACCACTTCTGAGCTTGATCCGATGCTGTCAAGACCGCAGAAGGAGACGCGACCAACGGCTAGGCAATACCACGATCGTTCTTCTTGACAGCGGTAAATTTCGTTTCCCACTTCGATTTAGAAGATGGAAACATTAACGCACAGAGGTGACGAAATGACTCCGACCGGTAACCGAATCGTGACTTTCGAGAAGCCCTTGGAAATGAAGGTCAACACCTTCAAATTTCCAGAGCTGATAACCCCTCAAGGGAAAAGCGCACCCCATGGCGCTATCCTCAAAATAGTTACCACAAATATCTGTGGCAGCGACCTTCACATTTATCGCGGTTCGTTTGCTGTTCCCAAGGGAATGACCATGGGCCATGAAATGACCGGCGAAGTGATCGAAGTGGGATCAGACGTCGAAGTCGTGAAGAAGGGCGACATCGTTTCCGTTCCCTTCAATGTGGGGTGTGGGCGTTGCTACAACTGCAAGCATATGCGCTCCGATGTATGCGAGAACACCAACCCCGAAATCGACTGCGGAGCCTACGGGTTCAACCTCGGTGGCTGGACGGGGGGGCAAGGTGATTATCTCTTCGTACCGTATGCGGATTTCAATCTCCTTCGCTTCCCTGACAAGGATGCCGCCATGGAAAAAATCCGCGACCTGACCCTTCTCTCTGACGTATTACCCACAGCTTTCCATGGGTTCGCTGGCCCAGACTGGCCAGCCGCGCCGGCCTACGTCGTCGGCGAAAACATCCTGATCTTCGGTGCCGGGCCGGTCGGCAGAGCGGGTGCCGCCTGCGCCAGACTTCTGGGTGCAGGCGCCATCATCGTTGCCGATTACATTCAAGAGCGGCTGGACCTTCTCAAGCCACACGGCGTGGAAACCATCAACCTTTCCGACGGCGTGCCGATCGAGGAGCATCTCGAACGCATTACCGGGCACAGGGAGGTGGATCGCGTCATCGACTATGTTGGTGTGGACTGCCGCGGGTTTGGCGCGGAGGCTGACAAGATCGTGGAGAGCGCTGTTACCAACGCAATGCTCAAATATGTCCGCTTCGGCGGAATGACCAGTACGGTCGGTGTGTACTGCGCAAACCCGATCTCGAAAGACCCGAAAGCCAAGAAAGGCCATATGGATCTGGAATGGTCCAACGCCTGGATCAAGTCGCCGCGAATGTCGGCTGGTCAATCTCCGACGGCCAACTACAACCACGCGTTAATGCGGGCGATACTGAACGATCGCATGCCTTACCTTTCGCCGATGATGAACACTAAGTTCATCAAGCTCGAAGACGCGCCCGCCGCGTACAAAGAGTTCGACGCGGGTTCTGCATACAAGTACGTCATCGACCCGCATGGTTCAGTGCGGCATTAAGCATCCGGCGCGGGCTAAGCATCAGGATGTCTCACACTTTCTGGTGAGAGGCATTCTGGTCCCGCCAGTCTCCGGGCAGCAACTGGAGCCGGCGAATATTTTCGCCGGCATTTGCCGTCTGCCCCAGGGTACTTGCCTTGGCTCGGACCAGGAGCAGAGCCTCAGCAATCCGCAGGTGATGATCAACCGCAAGCGTGTTCAAGCGCTTGGTTCGCAATCGGCCAAGGGTCAGACGGGGACGATGCACGGCATCCATTGACGTGCGTGGCTGGAGATAGCCTTCGTCTGATCCTTATCACCCCACGGACTTGACAGGCTCGCCTGGTGTTGTGCCTGCCTCGGGCCATCGCACGGTCAACCCAGCCCTGGCTCATTCAGCCAGAAGTTTCCAATGATGTGGCCGAACTCGCCGCCGCCAGAATGGCAGTCACTTCTATAGGGAGATAGCACAGTGTTGGATAAGTCGGAACGGGAGGGTGGCCTATGGAGCTGCGCCATCTTCGCTGCTTCGTAGTTCTTGCTGAGGAGCTACATTTCACGCGGGCGGCTGAGCGCCTGCATATCGAACAACCACCGCTATCACGAGCCATCAAGGAACTTGAGGACGAGTTGGGCGTAGTGCTCTTCGACCGAAACCGACGAGGAACAGTTCTAACGGCGGCGGGCGCGGTCTTCTTGCAAGATGTTCGCCGTCTATTCACAGTGCTGGAACAGGCTCGTGAAAATGCCAAGGCTGTGGCATCGGGCTTGCGCGGTAGCCTGCGCATCGCTGTATCAGATGGGGCTATCGATCCACGGCTGTCGGCATTTCTGGCTCGTTGCCGCGCCGAGGAGCCGGAGATCGAAATACGCTTGTCAGAAGTGCCTCTGGCAGAGCAAGTGCGTGGCTTGCGTTCGGGCGACTTCATGATCGGGTTCGCGCACACGGGCGATGTCGGCGACGGTATCGCTGCCGAACCAATCTGGCACGACCCGCTGGTGATTGCGGTGCCAGCTCGTCACTCATTGCTCACCTACAAGGAGGTGCCACTTCAAGAACTTCAAGGCCATCCACTTGTCCTGTGCGACCCGCAGGTATGCGAGGGCTATTGCCGCGAACTCAAGCGGCTGCTCAACACGTTGGAGCACAAGCTGAATGTTGTCGAGGAAGTGTCCTCGCTGGACATGATGCTCACGTTGGTCGGCGCCGGCTACGGCATCGGCTTCATGACGGCGACCAAGATTCCCATCTCCCAACGGCCGGATGTGGTGATCCGCCCCTTGGCGATGGATTCTGCCGTGATCACCACCTACCTGCTTCGGCCCGACGGCGGCAATTTATCGGCTTCGGTGGAGCGATTTATCGTTCGCCTTCGCGACTCTTCGGACGGTTGACGGAGCCTGGCAGGCTAGACACTCAGGGATCAGTGTCGGCACGCAGATTGCGTTCGGTCGCCGTCATCAGGTCAGCCGCGCTTATTCCAAGTGCCGTAGAAATTTTCAGTATGAGCGGAAGCGTGGGCACGTGCTCACCACGCTCGATCTTACCCATGTGAGAACGCGAAATGCTTGCCCGAGATGCGAACTCGTCTTGCGCGACTCCTTGAGCGACGCGCGCAGCGCGCACGGCCTGTCCGAAGGCTAACGCCGACTCGGATTCATACGTCGATGTGCCAGAAGGACGGCCTGGCTGAATTGTTGATTTCTGCATTAGCAGAAGCGTCAAACAATCTGCCACAATTAACCACGTTAAAGATAACGACGTTAAACTTCACTCTTTCCTGCAACGCTGGTTTGCCTTTCTGGACAGATCGCTTATTGGGGGCCCTCATGCATGACGCCACCAGCCAGTTTTCCCATTTCAGGCTTGCTATCGCGCCCGGAGTGCCATCCTCTTGCCTCACAACGCTTCTTGCCCTACAGCGCGCGGAGGAACCAGAAGTCACCATCACGTTCTTTGAGACCTCAGCCGATGATCTGTTGACGGGCCTTGAGGAAGGCCGCTACGACGCTGGAATGACGCTTCGGAACGCTGGTGCTCCGGCCGTGAAAAGCCAACCGCTCTGGGTGGAGAACGTGGCTGTTGCAGTGCCGCTGGGGTCCCCCTTAGTTGCCCAGGCGAAGATCACGCTTGCCGAGCTTCTGGACTATCCGGTGTTTCGCTGGCCGGCGGAGGCTTGCCTACTGCTGGATCAGCGACTGTCCTTTCTTCCGTTGAGCCAGCAGAGCATTCAGCACGTGACTTCGTTCGAGATGATGGCGCTTTGGGTGACCGCTGGCTACGGAGTGGGGCTCTCCGCGCAATCGCGCATTGAGCGTGCCCATGCGTGGGGGATCACTATGCGACCGCTTTCAGACGGCCCCTACGAGATCGTGACATATCTGCAGCGGCCCCACGGACGAGCCAATGTTGTTTCTGAGCGGTTCGAGCACAGGGCAATGTTGGTTGCCAGGGACAGGGCGGCTTGCTCGAATACCCCATAGCCCGCTCTCGCCGAGGCTGCGTGCGGGTAATTGCAGCGGCACGCGCCTGTTAGCGCGCCAGTGATAGCGCTTCCATCTCTGGCAATATGATGAATTAACATGGTCTTTGGAGGCACGAATGGTTGGAAGTGGTTGGGATCGAGTACCAATTGACTCGCAAAGCATCGATGCGCCGCTGTCGCGCGCGGCGGTGTTTCTCACGTTGACAGTCGCCGAGGGCCACGAGGCCCTTCAGGCGGTCGCCGGCGTCTTGGACGGGCTGGACGACCTGATCAAAACGGTGGGCTTCCGCGATCTCAACGGCCGGCTGTCGTGCATCACTGCACTGGGATCGGCGCTATGGGACCGTTTCCAGACCGGGAAGCGCCCGAAGGAACTACGGCCCTTCGTGCCCATCGAGGGTGCCAAGCACACCGCGCCTGCCACGCCCGGCGACCTGTTCTTTCACATCCGTGCCGAACGCGAGGACCTCTGTTTTGAATTCGAGCGCCTGCTGCTGGACCAACTGGGCAGCAGCGTGACGGTGGCCGACGAGGTGGTCGGTTTTCGCTACTTCGACTCCCGCGACCTGCTTGGCTTTGTCGATGGCACGGCCAACCCGACCGGGCACGACATCGGCGCCTCGACGCTGGTCGGCAGTGAAGATCAGGCGTTCGCCGGCGGCAGCTACTTGGTGGTGCAGAAGTATCTGCACCAAATGCAGCCGTGGGCTCGGCTCGCCAAGGACGAGCAAGAGCGGATCATCGGCCGGGAGATCGTCAGCAATGTCGAATTGCCCGACGCGACGAGCGGCCAGAAATCGCACAAGACCCTCGCCACGATCGTGGACGACGACGGCACCGAGCACGACATCCTGCGCGACAACATGCCCTTCGGCCGCCCCGGCCAGGGCGAATATGGCACCTACTTCATCGGCTACTCCAGGCATCTGTGGGTGACGCAGAAGATGCTGGAGCGCATGTTCCTCGGCGATCCGCCAGGCATGCACGACCGCCTGCTCGATTTCTCGACGGCGCACACCGGCGCCGTGTTCTTCGCTCCCGCACCGCGCACGCTGAGCGAACTCGTGGAGGCGGTGCAAGCGTAATGCAGGGGCCGCAAGGCCCCTGCAAGGTTTGAGAGCCCTATGCTCCGTCTAGAACTACTGCGCTATCCACCAGCCGACGAACGCTTTGCCGCACATCCTCGGGGATGGGGTACGGGGCAATGGCCTCGGGCATATCCGCATAGTGCTGGTAGTCGCCCATGATGACCTGGATGATCGCCGGCACGTTGGTCGGCGTGACCGCATCAATGGCCGCGCGGTCCCCCAGGTCAGGGTGCGGCTGGGTCAGCATGCGGTACAGATCCCACGAATCCGCGTGCGGGCACTGGTTCATGAGCACCTGGGCCAGCTTGTGCTTGAGCGGCACCAGTTGCCAATCGGGAACACGCTGCCCCCGATTGCCCAAACTGATGGACAGCAACTTGCCCGCTTTCAGTTCGCGGTTGATCTGGTCCTTGGACTTTCCGGCCAGCTTGCCGAACAGCGGGACCGGCAAGCTGCTTGGAGACTCGTAGATGGTCAGCATTTCCTCGCGCTCGCGCTGGATCGCGGACACTTCCGGCTCTGGGGCATGCGTCGGAGGCGGCGGTACCTGAGACAGCCGCTGGAACGTGATGCCGCCGTTGCTCGGGGTTACGACAATAGGCGTGGCCACGACGGGCGGGACGCCGGGAGGAGTGGGCTCGGCCATCGCGAGGGTCGCATCCACCGCTTCCTCCACTTCTGCCATCGCCGGCACCCCGTCGATACGGATGGTCAGATGCGCGCTCGCGGCTTCCACTTCGCCCTGTTCGAGCAGGTCGAGCCGATCGGCCCAGTCCTGCATCATCCGACGGCGCGGCTCAACGTACTTGGCGTGGTTGTAGGACGAACTCACCTTGTTGGGGTCGGAATGGGAAAGCTGCGCGTCCACCCAAATCTTCGGGTAGCCAATCTCGTTGAGCGCCGTCGAGATAGTGCCGCGGATGCCGTGGCCGGTCAGGCGCCCCTCATAGCCCATGAGCTGCACGGCCTTGTTGAGGGTGTTCTCGCTGATGCGCTTCTTGAGTTCGCTGCGGTGTGACAGCAAGTACTTCTGCGCCGGCCGCATCACCCCCAGGAGATAGCGCACGATCTCGATGGCCTGCAGGGATAGCGGCACGATATAGGGGGGCACATCCTGCGGCCGCTTCCCTGCCTTGCGCATTTCATCCTGGAGCTGCTTGACGATCTGCGGTGGGATGATCCACAAGCCCCTGTCGAGGTCGAACTGTTCGGGTTCGGCCAATCGCAGTTCGCCGGTGCGCACCCCGGTCAGGAACAGCAGCCGGACGCCAAGCTGGGTCTGCCAGCCACGGGGGTTGTAGAGCCGGAGCTTCTGGAGGAACTCGGGCATCTCGGGCAGGTGCAGGTAGGGATTGTGGGCTACGGGGGGCTTGGGCTCTGCCACCACGTCCAGGTCGGCGGCCGGGTTGACTTCCAACCCCTCGGCAATGACCAGGGCATAGCGGAACAACTGGTTGAACCAGGTGCGGACCTTCTCGGCGGTGGTGAACGCCTTGCGTTTCTCGATCGCCGCCAAGACGCCCAGGAGTTGGGGGCGGCGAATGTCGTAGATCGACATTCTTCCCAGGGTGGGCAACACGTCCTTGTTGAAGATGCGCAGGATCTGCGACAGCGTGCTTTGACGGCCTTCCTTGAGTTCCTTGCGGCGATGCTCGACCCAGGCATCGAAGACGGTCTTGAAGGTGTATTCGCCCGCCAGCTTGGCCGCGTGCCGTTTCTGGTCGCGCTCGACCTGAGGATCGATCCCCCTGGCGAGCAGGGCCTGGGCCTTGTCTCGCTCGATCCGGGCCTCGCGCAGGCTGAGAGCAGGATAGCCGCCCAGGCACAGGCGCTTTTGCTTGCCCAGCCAGTAGTAGCGGAATTGCCATGACTTGCCGCCTGCGGCTGAGACCATCAGGCCCAGGCAGTCGTTGTCGGAGAGGGTGTAGCGTTTTCCGGTGGTCTTCGCCTGCCGGACGGTCAGATCAGAGAGCGCCATTTCGAGACTCCTAAGTAATGACTTAGGCCCTATGCTCGTCATGGTCCCCGCTCAGCCCCAGCAACTATCCGGTAGCCGACCCACCCGTATTCTTGTGCCTTATTTGGTCACTCAAAAACGGTAGCTGTGGGTGGATTTCCGTGGCACTCGCTGGAATGAAAAAAGGAGCCGAAGCTCCTTTTTTCAATGACCTACAGACCCCAGTAGAAGTCTGTGGATCAAAATTTGGAGCGGGAGACGAGTCTCGAACTCGCGACCTCAACCTTGGCAAGGTTGCGCTCTACCAACTGAGCTACTCCCGCATGTGTCCTGCATCTGCAGCGCTTTGCCGTACAACACGCTGCCAGAAAAATCTGGAGCGGGAGACGAGTCTCGAACTCGCGACCTCAACCTTGGCAAGGTTGCGCTCTACCAACTGAGCTACTCCCGCGTATTGCTGCGCTACTGCTTCCCCGTCACACACTTACTTCGTCGTGCAGCGGAGAAGCGAGATTATGTCGAAGGCACATTCGTGTGTCAAGGGCTTTTCCAGCCCTTTTTCCAAAAACCTGCTCGACCGGACGTATCACGCGCCCCCGCGCTCGCGAATTTGCGGCCATGCGAGCTTCATGTAGTACAGCATCGACCAGATCGTCAGCACCGCGGCGAGATACATCAGCCATTCGCCCCAAACGCGCGTGTCGATCGTCGCGACGCCGAGCGGCAGCGGCCCGTAGAACAGCAGCATCGGAATCGCGACCATCTGGCAGGCGGTCTTGAACTTGCCGAGCTGGTTCACCGCAACGCTCTTCGACGCGCCGATCTGTGCCATCCACTCGCGCAGCGCCGAAATCGCGATCTCGCGGCCGACGATCACGAGTGCGATCGCCGCGTCGACCCGCGAAATCTGCACGAGGATCAGCAGCGCGGCCGTCACCATCAGCTTGTCCGCCACCGGATCGAGAAATGCGCCGAACGACGACGTCTGATTCCACTTGCGGGCGAGATAGCCGTCGAACCAGTCGGTCAGCGCCGCGAGTATGAAGATCGCCGCCGCCGCAAGATTGCGGTGCGCGCCGCCCATCACCGTGTCCGGCAGATAGAACACGCCGACGACGAGCGGAATCAGCACGATCCGTACCCACGTCAGGAAAATCGGGAAATTGAACGGCATGGCATGCGGGACAGTAAAGGATTCGCAATTGTGCCGTGTCGACCGGCCTGCCACAAGAACGCTGGCAACGCGGCCGGCCGCACGGCCGCGTCAGTGAAGCTGCTTGTAGATCTGCTCGGCGAGCGCGTGCGAGATGCCCTCGACGCTCGCGAGTTCCTCGACGCTCGCGGCAACCACGCCGCGCAACCCGCCGAACCGCGCGAGCAGCCGCTGCCGGCGCTTCGCGCCGACCCCCTCGAGTTCCTCGAGCCGCGACGTCTGGCGCGCCTTCGCGCGCTTTGCGCGCATCCCGGTGATCGCGAAGCGGTGCGCCTCGTCGCGGATCTGCGCGACGAGCATCAGCGCCGCGCTCTCCTTGCCGAGTTCGAGCGGCGTGCGGCCGTCCGCGAACACGAGCGTCTCGAGGCCGACCTTGCGCCCCTCGCCTTTCGCGACGCCGACCAGCATCGACGTGTCGAGGCCGAGCTCGG
The DNA here is from genome assembly GCF_905232215.1 of Burkholderia sp. LMG 13014. GTDB lineage: Bacteria > Pseudomonadota > Gammaproteobacteria > Burkholderiales > Burkholderiaceae > Burkholderia. Next base: position 8,438 of record NZ_CAJNKE010000031.1, on the reverse strand, counting down.
TGAACACCTGCCGCGCGATTTCGACCTGACCCTTGCCGCCGTCGATCAGCACGATGTTCGGCAGCAGGCTCGACGCCTCGGCCTGACGCGTCGACTCCCCGTCGATCCCGGCGGCATCGTCGGCGGCAGCCGCCTGCGCGGCCTGCTCGACCATCTTCTCGTAGCGGCGCGTGAGCACCTGCCGCATCGCCGCGTAGTCGTCGCCCGGCGTGATCCCGGTGATGTTGTAGCGGCGGTACTCGCCCGACTGCATCTTGTGATGGTGGTAGACCACGCACGACGCCTGCGTCGCCTCGCCCATCGTATGACTGATGTCGAAGCATTCGATCCGCAGCGTCGCGAGATCGTCGCATTCGTAGCTGAGCGTCTCCGCGAGCGCACGCGTGCGCGCCTGCTGCGAGCCCTGCTCGGACAGCAGCCGCATGAGCGCGATCTGCGCATTCTGTTCGGCCATCGACAGCCACGCGCGCCGCTGCCCCTGCGGCTGCCGCACCAGCGACACCTTGTGGCCAGCCTGCTCGGACAGCAACTCGAGCAGGTCGCGGCTCGCGGGCGCATGGCTCACGACGAGCACGGGCGGTACGCGATTGCCGAGATAGTGCTGCGCGATGAACGCGTCGAGCACCTCGGCCTCGACCGACGCCGCCGCGTCGCCACGCGCGCGGCCGGGTTCTTCCGCAGGCAGGTCGGGCAGCAATACGTCGGCGGCCGCGGTGGCCGCCTCCGCCTGCTCGGACTCGTCGCCGATACCGCCCTCCGCGAGCGTCAGCGCGCTTTCGACGTGCGTCGGGAAATACGCCTTGTCGCCGAGATGCCGGCCGCCACGCACCATCGCGAGGTTCACGCACACGCGCCCACCCTGCGCGACGACGGCCAGGATGTCGACGTCGCTGTCGCTGCCGACCTCGATCGCCTGCTGGTGCAGCACCGTCGCGAGCGAGCTCATCTGGTTGCGCACGGCCGCCGCCTGCTCGAATTTCAGCTCGGCCGCGAACGCGTGCATCTTCTGCTCGAGCTCCTTCATCACTTCGGACTGCCGGCCGAGCAGGAAGCGCGCCGCGTTCGACACGTCGATCGCGTAATCCTCGTCGGAGATCGCGCCGACGCACGGCGCCGTGCAGCGCCCGATCTGGTGCAGCAGGCACGGCCGCGTGCGGTTGTTGAAGACCGAATCCTCGCAGGTGCGCAACTGGAACACGCGCTGCAGGATCTGGATGCTCTCGCGCACGGCCCAGGCGCTCGGGAACGGCCCGAAATACTGGTTCTGCTTGTCGACCGAGCCGCGGTAGTAGGCCATCCGCGGAAAGCGGTGCGCGGTGAGCTTCAGGTACGGATACGACTTGTCGTCGCGAAACAGGATGTTGTAGCGCGGCGCGAGCGCCTTGATCAGGTTGTTCTCGAGCAGCAGCGCCTCGGCCTCCGAACGCGTGACGGTCGTCTCGATACGCGCGATGCGCGTGACCATCATCGCGATGCGCGGCGACAGCTGCGTCTTCGTGAAATAGCTCGATACGCGCTTCTTCAGATCGCGAGCCTTGCCGACATAGAGCACGGCGCCCGCCGTGTCGTAATAGCGATAGACGCCCGGCATGTGCGGCAACTGCGCCAGGATCTTCTTCGGTTCGAACGGGGTATCGGAAGCTTCAGGGGATGTCATGCGTGATCCGGGCGCCTTGTAACGCGGAACGGGTCTATTAGAATCGCCAGTTTAGAGCATTCACCGCCCCGCTTCGATGCCACGCACCACCGCTGCCCCCCTGCCCGCCGCACCGCTCGCGCCGGGCGAACCGATCGCCTGCGACCTCTTCTGTACGGTGGTCGACAATTTCGGCGACATCGGCGTCTGCTGGCGCGTCGCGCGCCAGCTCGCGCACGAACACGGCTGGCAGGTTCGCCTGTTCGTCGACGACCTGCGCACGTTCGCGCGCCTGCTGCCCGGGGTCGATCCCGACGCGGGGCGGCAGACGGTCGACGGCATCGTGGTCGAGCACTGGCATGCGGAAGTCGGCGACGCGCTGGAGATCGCCGATGTCGTGATCGAAGCGTTCGCGTGCGAGCTGCCCGGCGCGTATCTCGCGGCGATGGCGCGCCGCGCCCGTCGCCCCGTGTGGATCAACCTCGAATACCTGAGCGCCGAAGACTGGGTCGCCGATTTCCATCTGCGGCCGTCCCCGCATCCGCGCTACCCGCTGCTGAAGACGTTTTTCTTCCCCGGCCTGTCGGCCGGCACCGGCGGCGTCCTGAAGGAGCACGATCTCGATACGCGCCGCACGGCCTTCGAAACCGACGCCGCGGCGCGCGACGCGTGGTGGCGGCGCGCGACTGGCGGCCCGCCGCCGGCCCCCGGCACGACGGTCGTCAGCCTGTTCGCCTACGAGAATCCGGCCGTCGACGCGCTGCTCGCGCAGTGGCGCGACGGCCCGTCGCCGGTCGTCGCACTCGTGCCGGCCGGCCGTGTGTCGCCTGCCGTCGCGCGTTTTTTCGGGGTCGAGTCGTTCGGCGCGGGCGCACATGCGAACCGCGGCAACCTGACTGCTCACGGGCTCGCGTTCGTCCCCCAGGCCGACTACGATCCGTTGCTGTGGGTGGCCGAAATCAATTTCGTGCGCGGCGAGGATTCGTTCGTCCGGGCGCAATGGGCACGCAAGCCGTTCGTGTGGCACATCTACCCGCAGGCCGACGACGTGCACCTGCCGAAGCTCGATGCCGCGCTCGCGCACCTGTCGGCCGGCCTCGCCGACGCGCCGCGTGCGGCGCTCGAGCGGTTCTGGCATGCATGGAACGGCGTCGGCACGCCCGACTGGGCCGATTTCTGGCAGCACCGCGCCGCACTGGACGCGAACGCGGCCCGCTGGGCCGATGCGCTCGCGGCTGTCGGCGATCTCGCCGGAAAGCTGGCGGAATACGCAAAATCTCAGTTAAAATAAGCGGTTATCCGACGGCTGACCAGGCAAGCGCTCGCTTTTGGCGTCCACCGGAACGCACGCTTGCACCGTCAGCCGTTGCGCAACGCTCAGGCACCTATTTATTTGATTTGATCAGGACAGTTTTTTATGAAAACCGCACAGGAACTCCGCGTAGGCAACGTCGTGCAGATCGGCAGCGACGCTTGGGTCATCGCCAAGGCTGAATACAACAAGTCGGGCCGTAACTCGGCCGTCGTCAAGATGAAGATGAAGAACCTGCTGACGAACGCAGGCCAGGAATCGGTCTACAAGGCCGACGACAAGTTCGACGTCGTCGTGCTCGATCGCAAGGAAGTGACGTACTCGTACTTCGCCGATCCGATGTACGTGTTCATGGACGCCGACTACAACCAGTTCGAAGTCGAAGCGGAAATGATGGGCGAAGCGCTGAACTACCTCGAAGACGGCATGGCTTGCGAAGTCGTGTTCTACAACGAGAAGGCGATCTCGGTCGAACTGCCGACGACCCTCGTTCGCGAGATCATCTACACGGAGCCGGCAGTCAAGGGCGACACGTCGTCGGGCAAGGTGCTGAAGAAAGCCAAGCTCGCAACGGGCTTCGAACTGCAAGTTCCGCTCTTCTGCAACACCGGCGACAAGATCGAAATCGATACGCGTACGAACGAATACCGCAGCCGCGCGTAATCGCCAGCGATACCCGCATCGAACAAAGCGCCCTTCGGGGCGCTTTTTGTTTGTCCGGCGCCAACAACCGGGCCGGGGTCAGGCTCATATAAAGCACAAAATCCACCGGTAAAGATATTCAATTTGTATCATCGGTAACTGTTTTATAGCGCCGGAGAAATAATGCTCGTTACGCGTTCAGCGGGGCATAAAATCAGTTTTTAATCTGACATGCGGTTGCGGCCCCGTTGGCCGACAGCCCGCCTCTCTTGACTCGACTCGCGTCCACCATGCCACACGCCCTGATTGTCGAAGACGATCCCAACAGTCTGTCCGGCCTCACCGCGCTGCTCGCCGCGGACGGCTTCTCGGTCGACACGGCCACGTCGCTCGCCGAAGCGCGCACGGCGCTCGGCCGCTCCATTCCCGACGTCGTTCTCGTCGACCTGAACCTGCCGGACGGCAGCGGGTTCGACCTGCTCCAGCACCTGCCGCAGCAACAGCCGAACGGCTCGCTGCCCGTCATCGTGCTGACGGGCAATGCGACGGTCGAAAGCGCCATCGAGGGCCTGCGTCACGGCATCTGGGACTACCTGCTGAAGCCGATCAACATTCCGCGCCTGCGCAGCCTGCTCGCGCGGATCCCGCGCCCGTACGAACTGATCGACGAAGTGCAGGCGTTGCGCGCGTCGCTGCGCCATCTCGGCCGCTTCGGCGCGCTGGTCGGCCGCAGCGACGCGATGCAGCACGTGTACGACATGATCGAGCACAACGCGCGCACCGAAACGGCCGTGCTGTTCTCGGGCGAAGCCGGTACCGGGAAGAAGCTGGCCGCGCGCACGCTGCACGACCTGAGCCGGCGCCGCAAGGGGCCGTTCGTGTCGTTCGACTGCCGGACGATCGCACAGGCAGGCCGGCACGGCGCATCGCTCGACAGCGTGCTGTTCGGCCATGAGCGCGGCGCGTTCGACGGCGCCGAGCGCCGCGAATCGGGCCTGTTCGAACAGGCCGGCGGGGGCACGCTGTTCCTCGACGAAATCACCGCGCTGCCGCTCGTGCTGCAGGAAGCGCTGCTGCATGCGCTTGATTCGCAGAACTTCATGCGGATCGGCGGCACGAGCTCGATCACGAGCGATTTCCGGCTGATCGCGACCACGCGCCGTCCGGCGCGCGAAGCGGTCGCGAACGGCACGCTGCGCGAGGATCTGTGGTTGCGCCTCGATGCGGCATCGATCACGATGCCGCCGCTGCGCGAACGTGACGGTGACGCGCTCGCGATCGCCGACGCACTGATCGACGAACTGAACCGCGAAGCGCGCGCAACCGGCCGCAGCACGACCGACAAGCGCGCAGCGCCGGGCTTCGTGCGCGAATGCCTGTCCTACGAATGGCCGGGCAACGTGCGCGAACTGCAGGAGCGCGTGCGCTTCGCGTACGACGCATCGGGCGATTTCATCGAGACGCTGCGCGCGGGCGAGCCGAGCTTCTCGGCCGGCGCCGCGCTGAACGGCAGCAGCGTGCAGATCAAGGTCGGCACGCCGCTGTCCGACGTCGAGGATCTGCTGATCCGCGCAACGCTCGACGCAGTCGGCGGCACGCGCCACCGCGCGGCAACGCTGCTCGGCATCAGCCCGAAGACGCTGTACAACAAGTTGCAGCGGATGAAGGTGAACTGAGCGGGCAGCGATGCTTGCAGGGTCTGGCAGGGCTTGACCGTTAGTTGCGCTAAAGCTCACTTCGTCGACCTGCTTGATTCCAGAAACTACCTGGTTCGTACCGGCAGCAATCCATAAAAAAGCCGCGCAATTGCGCGGCTTTTTGTTTCGGCGACCGGAATGGCGCAAATCGCGCCATCCCCTCCCCGCTCAGGCCAGTGCGCTGCTCAACAGCGCCTGCGCCTGCAGGTACTCGGGCTGCGCGATCAGCTTGTCCCACTTGAGCGCCTTGCCGCGCGCGCGCATCCGCTTGATGCGTCGCACCGACTCGTCCGTGGCTCGCGCTTTCAGCCCGTTCAGCACGACCTCGGCCGCGTCCGGCTGGTTGCAGACGAGCACCATGTCGCAACCGGCTGCGAGCGCGGCGTCGGCCGCCTGCGTGAGTGTGCCGCCTTCGCGCGCGGCTTCCATCGACAGGTCGTCGCTGAAGATCGCGCCTGTGAAACCGAGCCGCCCGCGCAGGATCTCCTGCAGCCACACTCGCGAGAAACCGGCCGGCCGCTTGTCGACCTGCGTATAGATCACGTGCGCGGGAATCACCGCGGACAACGACAGGCCGAGCCAGTCGTACGGCGCGACGTCCTGCTTGAGGATCGCATCGAGCGTGCGGTCGTCGGTCGGCAGCGCGACGTGCGAATCGGCCTCCGCGAAGCCGTGCCCCGGGAAATGCTTGCCGCAGTTCGCCATCCCGGCGAGCGACAGCCCGTGATTCAGGCTCTTCGCGAGCAGCGTGACGACGCGCGCATCGCGATGGAACGCGCGATCGCCGATCACTTTCGAGTGCCCGTAGTCGAGATCGAGCACGGGCGTGAAGCTCATGTCGATCCCGCATGCACGCAGCTCGGCGGCCAGGATGTAGCCGACGGCCGTGGCGACCTTCGCCGCGAGCAGCACGTCGCGATCCCACAGCTCGCCGAGGCGGCGCATCGCGGGCAGCACCGTGAAGCCGTCGGTGCGGAACCGCTGCACGCGCCCGCCTTCGTGATCGACGGCGATCAGGATGTCTTCGCGCACCGCGCGGATCGAGTCGGTCAGCGCGGTCAGTTGCGCACGGTTCTGGAAGTGCCGCGCGAACAGGATCACGCCGCCGGTATTCGGATGCGCGAGGCGCCGCGCGTCATCGCGCGACAGGGCCGTGCCGACGACGTCGAGCATGACCGGGCCGGGAGTCGTTTTCATCGAATCGGAAATTCCGTCAGGAGGAGGTTCGGGGAACAGGTGCAGGCGCGGCGTCCGTCTCGGCGATCACGAACGACACCGCGTAGTCGCGTTCGTCGCTGACCGTCACGCGCGCCGTGATGCCACGGGCGGCCAGCCAGTCGGCCAGCTCGCCCGACGCGACCACGTACGGCTCGCCGCTCGGGTGATTGAGGGTCTGCAGCGCACGCCACGTCATCGGCCAGTGCATGCCGAGCCCGATCGCCTTCGAGAACGCTTCCTTCGCGGAAAAGCGCGTCGCGAGGAACGCGATGCCGCGCGCCTCGGATCGGGCGCGGCGCGCATGGAACACGCGCAGCTCGTCGGGACCCAGCACCTTCTCGGCAAACCGGCCGCCCGTGCGTTCGAGCACGGCCGCGATGCGGCTCACCTGGGCGATGTCGGTACCGATGCCGTAGATCGCCATGTCAGTGCGCACCGGTGCGACCCGGCCGGGCCGGGTCAGGCATCACGCGCGACGCGCGGCGGCGCTTCATCTTCAGCGCGCGCCGCCATGCAGCGCGGCAACGCGTGCGGCGACCATGATCGCCTTCATTTCGCGCACCGCGTTGTCCCAGCCCGCGAAGATCGCGTGCGCGACGATCGCGTGGCCGATGTTCAGCTCGACGATGCCGTCGATCGCGGCGATCTGCTGCACGTTCGTGTAATGCAGCCCGTGACCCGCATTGACCTTCAGGCCGAGCTGCGCGCCGGCCTGAACGCCCGCGACGATGCGCTCGTATTCGCGTTGCTGTTCGGCTTCGTCGTGCGCTTCGGCGTAACGGCCCGTATGCAGCTCGATCACCGGTGCGCCCGCTTCATGCGCGGCACGGATCTGCGTCTCGTCCGGGTCGATGAACAGCGACACGCGCACGCCCACGTCGGCAAGTTGCTTGCATGCCGCCCGCACGGCCTCGAAGTGGCCGGCGACATCGAGACCGCCTTCGGTCGTCAGTTCCTCGCGCTTCTCGGGCACGAGGCACGCGTCATGCGGGCGCACTTCGCATGCGATATCGAGCATCTCGGCCGTCACCGCGCACTCGAGGTTCATGCGCGTCTTCAGCAGCGGGCGCAGCTTGCGCACATCCGCGTCGACGATGTGGCGGCGATCCTCGCGCAGGTGCAGCGTGATCGCATCCGCACCGGCTTCTTCCGCGGCCAGCGCCGCGCGGATCGGATCGGGATAGGTCGTGCCGCGCGCATTGCGCAGCGTCGCGACGTGGTCGATGTTCACGCCGAGGTCGATGGCGGTGGGCGTTGTCAGGAAGAAGCTCATAGGTTTTGCAGGTCGATCAGGATCTGACGCGTGGCAAGCGGCGTACCGCCGAGATAGGTGTTCAGCAGGAAGCGCATCAGCGTCTTGCTTTGCGCAACCGTCTGGGCTCGATGGTAATCGTCCTGCTCCATATCGAGCAACGTCTGTCCGGAAATCACCGGCCAGTGCGACGGGACTTCGTCGTCCGCATTGCGCACGCCGCGCTCGGGATCGAACACGTAGCGGCGATCGGGCTCGACCGCGCGGCGCGCGACCGTGCGGTTCAGCGCCATCGCATAGCCGGTTTCGCGCAGCAGCACGCGCTCGAACGAGCGCAGCACCTGCACCGCGGGCTCGCCGTGCGCGAGGCGCGTGAGGGTCAGCACGTAATGATTGAAGAGCGGCGGCTGGGGATCTTCGCGCGCGCAGAATTTCACGAGCAGCTCGTTCGCGTAGAAGCCGCACAGCAGCCCATCGCCGCCGAGCGGCAGCATCCCGCCGACCCACTCGGCGCCCGTCAGCGTGCGCACCTCGGATTTGCCCGACCAGGACAGCAGCAGCGGCTGGAAGGTCTGCAGTACGCCGCGCAGCGCGGAGTGCGGGCGCTTCGCGCCCTTCGCGACGAGCGCGAGCCGGCCATGATCACGCGTCAGCACGTCGATGATCAGGCTCGTTTCCCGA
>NZ_CAJNKE010000030.1 GCF_905232215.1 Burkholderia sp. LMG 13014 | reverse complement strand
CGTCGATGCGGTGGTCGTGCCGGGCGGCGGCGCGACGCGCAGCACCTGGCCGACTTCGATCGCATCGGGGTTCGTCATCTGGTTCCAGCGCACGATGTTCGATACCGACGTGCGGTTGTCGCGCGCGATCTTGTAGAGCGTATCGCCGCGCTCGACGCGATAGAACCCGGGGCCGACAGGCGCGGAGCCGCACGCGACGAGCAGGGCGGCGCAGGCGGCTGCGAAGAGTCGCTTCGTTGTTGTTCCGAACATTGAACCTCGCAAAACCCTGCCGCTCGTGACGCGGCAGGCAACACAAAACGTCCGATTTTAACGGGTTCGACCCGCGCTACGCAGTTTGGGCCGTTGCCGGGGCTGCGGCGCGCCGGTTCGGAGCGCTGCTTGATGACGTCTCAGCCTGCGTATCAGCCGGCGAGCGGGACGACGCGAATCCGCAGTGTGGCGGTTTCCGTTGCGCCCGGTGCGAGCATGCGCAGCCCGAGGCCGTTGTGGATCGCATCCGGCAGGCCGAGCCACGGTTCGACGCAATAGAAGTCCGAATCCGGCTTCTCGGTCCAGGTCGTCACCGCGTACCACGGGATCGAACCCGGCACGTCGAGCGAGATCTCGATCGTGCGGCGGCGGCCCGGCATCACGATGCGCACCGGCGTGGCCGGTACGCCGTCGAGGCAGTGGAAGCGGTCGAGGATGTCCGCGTTGTCGAGGCGATAACGGGTTTCGCCCGGTTCGGGCGTGCTGATCGAACCGTCCGGCCGCTGCGCGCAACGATGCGTGGGCGGCAGCTCGAGCGTGGTTTCGGCGCGTTCGCCGTGGGGCAGCGCGAAATAGAAATGGTGGCCGGCGTAGTAGGGTAGCGGCGTGTCGCCGCGATTGGTCGTCGTCAGTGCGACTTCGAGCGTGTGCGTGTCGGCCAGCCGGTAGGTCGTTTCGAACCGGAAATCGAACGGGTAGCTCGCCCGCAGCGCGTCGGTCGCGTCGAGCGTCATCGACAACGCGGCGCCATCGGCCGACGGTTGCGTGGCGAACGGCAGGTCGCGCGCGAAGCCGTGCATCGGCAGGTCGCGCACCACGCCGGCGGCGTCGCGCCAGCGGCCCAGTTCGCCGTCGACACGGTGACGGCCGAGGAACGGGAACAGCAGCGGGTTGCCGCCGCGCACGCGCGCAAGGTTGCTCCAGTCAGCCGTTTCCGGCCAGAAGATCACCGGTTCGCCGTCGACATGCCAGGACAACAGGCGGCCGCCGAATTGCGGAGCGACCCGGACGAGCGACGGGCCGGCGTGAAGTTCGTGAATCTCGTGTTGCTGGAAGGTCGGCATGGCGAATCGGGTTGGGCGGGTGGACGGGAACGGCGCGCTCCATTATCGGGCCGTGGCGGCTCGGGGAAAACCCTTCTCGGGAAATCGCGAGTTTTTAAGACTGTCAACGGTCGGGATAATGCCTCTAAACCGGTGAGGTTGCCGGGTCATGACACTTCGTGGAGGGGGCCATGGATCTGGCAATGGCAATGGGTATCGCACTGTTCGGCATGTTCACCGGCAGCACGGTATTATTTTTCTATCAGCTCGGCCGCTGACGGCAATTCCTGCCGAAGTCGAAAGGCCCGCCATGCAAATGGCGGGCTTTTTGCTTTCTGTGTGCTTACAAATTGCAAGCGTTTGTGTGCAATGCCGCAATATCCAGCCAAATGCCTTGGCGCAGTAATCCGGGCTCGGCATAATCGGGGCGCGTTTTTTCGGACGCGCATCGCGTCGTCCGTCTTTCTTCCCGCTTAATCTCGACTAAAAGGACCGACGCGTGAGTCTCTGGTTTCTGGTATTCCTGAGCGTCCTGCAGGGCGTCACCGAACTCTTTCCCGTCAGCAGCCTTGGCCATACGCTGCTCGTGCCGGCACTGTTCGGCATGCACATCGACAAGCACGCACCGCAACTGCTGCCGTTCCTTGTGGCGCTGCACCTTGGCACCGCGCTGGCGCTGCTGTGGTATTTCCGCGCGCGCTGGATCGCGCTGATCGGCGGCTTCTTCGCGCAGCTCGGCGGCCGCAAGAACGATGACGGGCACCTGATGTGGGCGCTCATCATCGGTACGATTCCGACCGGCATCGTCGGGCTGCTCCTCGAGAAGCGCATCGAACGCGTGTTCCACGACCTGCGGATCGTCGCGATCGCGCTGATCGTGAACGGCGTGCTGCTGTGGCTTGGCGATCGCATCCAGCGCAGCCGCGCGCATCAGGCGCCTGAGAAGATGACGTTCAAGCAGGCGTTCTTCGTGGGTCTTGCGCAGATCGGCGCGCTGATTCCGGGTTTCTCGCGCAGCGGGCTGACGATGATCGCCGGCAATGCGGCGGGGCTGACGGCGGAGAAGGCCGCGGAATTCTCGTTCCTGCTCGGTACGCCGATCATTTTCGCGGCGGGGGTGCTTGAGCTGCCGAAGCTGTTCCATGCGCGCGACCAGCTCGCCGATGCGCTGCTTGGCGGCGTGTTGACGGCGATCGCCGCCTACCTGAGCGTGCGGTTCCTGATGCGCTATTTCGAAGGACGTGGCCGGTTGGCTTCGTTCGGCGTGTATTGCGTGATCGCCGGTGTGTTCTGCCTCGGGTGGTTCATGATGCATCCGCAGCCGGTTTGATGCAGCGAAGGCCGGTCTCGCGTGATGTGACGCGATGATCGGGTATAATTTCGGGCTCGGCTTCATGCCGGGCCCGTTTTGTTTCTCGGCTTTGGTTTTGGCGGTTCTGCCGTCGCTCGAAGCCCTGTGTCAAATGCGGTCCGTGTTGGCCGTGTCTTTTCTCCCCGACCGCCCTTAGCTCAGTTGGATAGAGCAACGGCCTTCTAAGCCGTAGGTCACACGTTCGAATCGTGTAGGGCGGGCCAAGTCTCTACGCAGCAAGCTACCTACGAACGCTCGTCCGGTCGTGCGTCGGCTTACGGCGCTCCCCAGAATTGTCGAATAAAGTGCTTCCAATTTCCCGCATGCGGATTCGGGGCGGCTTCGGCCCGTTTCTCGGCGGTTTCCTCTTTGGCAGCATCCGCTTCGGCAGCGTTCGCCTCGGCAGCGTTCGCCTCGGCATGCGTTGCGCGTGCTTTGCAATGCTTGAGTGCCGCATCCGCCTGCTCGCGGAGCACCGTGAGGATTGCGTCGATGTTCTCGAAATGCGGGTCATCGAACGCCTTCGAGTCCGCCGCATCATCCTCGAACTGCATCCCCACCGCAAGAAGCGTCTCATGCACAGCCGCCTTCATCTGCGCCTTGACGTGACGTGCGCACTTCAGGTGTTCGCGCAATTGCGCTTCGCGTTCAGCATGTTTGAGTGACGCAAACCTTTCTTCGAGCAAGGAGATCAACTTGTCGCTGGCGTACTGCTGCAAGTCGAGCTCCATCGACTTGAACGTGCGCTGTGCCTGAAGGGCGGCACCGATGTCGCGCGCAATTGCGTCGCGGTACCCTACGAACACCTGGTCGATCATGCCGAACAGCACCGCGCGTGCATCGACGGGCCGGTTGTGACGCGCGAAGAAGGCGTGCAGCGATTCCCCGTGGAATGCGTATTCGCATTTGAGATCAGCGCTGTAGGCACTGATGCCGGAAAACGGTATGCCTTCGTCGGTCAGTAATTCTGCGATGTTGTCGAGAATCTCGTCGATATCGGATGGCGCGCGCAAATCGGCCTTGTTCGCTACGACATGGAATTTGTCGCCGTCGAAATCGAGGTTGCGTATGAAATCGAGGTCGGATGCGACCAGCGTGCCTGTCGAATCCAGACCGACCAGCCATACGACTGCATCGGCCTGGGCGGAGAACGACGAGGCGGCCTGCATGTCGGCGCCGGTATGGCCGGCGGTTGGGGGCGGATTATAGCCGGGCGTGTCAAGCAGGCCGAGATGATCGAATTGCGACCGCGTCATCGGCGTTGCGATCGATATGAACGGCATGATTTCCTTCAAGTCGAAGCCGAGCGACGTCAGGAATTCGTGCGAGATGTCGCGAAACAGCGAGGCATCGAGCTCGATCGCGCTGCCGGTTGTCGTGTGTGCCCGGATTGCGCTGTCCGGCGCGCTCCATACGTAGGTCGGGATGGCCGTGACCGGGCGCAAGCCGACCGCTAGCTCGATCTCCGGCGCTTCGATGAAGTTGTTGATGAACGCCGACTTGCCGCTGCTGAAGCCGCCCGCTATCGCGATGACTTTTCGGGCGTGGATACCCGGGGCATTCGCGATCAGTTGGAGTTGCACTTCGATCGCCTTGAGCGTCTGGTAAGCCTTGACGGAATCGACTAATGAGGACGCTTGGCCGGTGAAAGCCAGATAGTCTTCTTCCAATGCCTTGTGGTAGCGCGTAATGCCGCTGTTCGGCGCCGGTTTGGCGGCCAGCAAGCGCGAAACCAAGCCATAGTGTTCCTGAGTCTTGGCGAGGGTCGACGCGATGCCGTCTGCACGTTCTGCTTCTCGATGCGCGCGCTTGCGCCGCGCAGCGGCTATACCTTGCAGTTTCAGGTGGCGGTGGGACAAGGCGCCGTGTGCCGATTCGACTTGTCCGAGCGCCGCTCCGAGGTGGTTTGCGCGGTCTGATTCGCGACGCAGGCGCAATCCGAGCGACACCGCCTCGTCCTGCAGCTTGCTGTGACGGTTGAACAAACTGTCATGTGCCGACACGGCTTGCGCGAGCGCCACTCCGAGGCCATTCGCACGATCGGCTTCGTGACGGGCGCGCTTGCGAAGCGAGGCCGCCTTGCCTTGCAGCTTGCGGTGCCGGGCGTGCAAGGCACCGTGTGCCGACTCGGCTTGCGCGAGGTGCGTCTGCACCTGCTCGACCAGCGCTTTGCGCCTCCACACGAACATCTTGCCCAGCCTGTCGAGCAGGGAGGTGATCCCCGGCGACAGATGAGCGTGAAACGGGGTCATTGCATCACCTGCCGAAGTTCGGTGACCAGGCGTTCGAGGCGTTCGATCACGAGTTGCTTGTTGCCAATTTCGCTTTCGAGCGCGGCCATCTGCTTCGCATAGCCCGAGAGGAATAGCTGGGCGATGTCCGTTTGCTTCAGTGCGTCGGTGTCGTCGATATAGCGTTTGATGCCGCTCGAGAAACGCCGCTCAAGATCATAGATGTGATTGGTCGCGGCCTCGATATAGGCGTCCGCGTCGGTGCCTTGAAGCTTGCCTCGAGGTTTGAGACTCGCAGGAAGCATGATCCCGGTTTCGAGTGAAGGGCGCTTGAGATTGTCGACCAGGTTGCGGATGGCGCGTCGCTCCACATAACCGTCCACCTCGTCATCCGGGACGTTCGCCCGTACTGCGGAGAACAGCGACATGCGCAGCGTGTTTTCCCATTTCGTCATGTGCTTCTTGATGTTTTTGTCCACTTTCGCCTGAACCTCGTCCGCGATCGCAATGAGCCTGTTGCTCACGTGCGTGGTTATGATCGTCGTCTCGGTGTAGGTCGTCGTGGTGTATCCCCCAAGGGACAATTGTCGTGCAATCCAACTGACTGCGCCCGAATTCTCGGTGCGTGCTGTCCGCGTCAACGTGTCCTGATCTGTGTCCAATGCCTCCTTGACCGGTGAGAATGCGGCTGCGACGGCTTCCGTCAGTGCCTGCCCCAGCTCGGACGTTAACGTCGACAACGCATTGCGGAACTCGGTCTCAAGCTCGTAGCCCAGTTTATCCTGACGTTTTTCAAGCGTCTCGCGCCGCTCGGTGAGCTTGCCGATGTCGGCGCTGTCGATGCGGCGACGGCGGTCGTCCGCGTAGGCGAGCAGCGCGTTGCAATAGGCGACGAGCGCATCACGCTTGGCGACGGCCAGCACGTCGCGGCGCTCCGCCTTGATCACGTCCTTTTGGGCGCGCACCTCGCCGATCACACCGTGCAGTGTCGTGATGTTGGCAAGCTTGTCGAGGTTCGCGGTGGCGACTTCGCGCCGGCCCTCTGGAAAATACTCGGGAAACCGCGACGACAGGTTTTCCCAGACCTTGGTCGCGCCGTCATCCCAGCTAGCACGCTGCTCGAACCGGCTACTCAAGCCATGGGCGATGCCTGAGGTGTGCAGCAACTTCGTCGAAGCATGGGCGATCAGCTTGTCGAAGGTGTTGCCGACCTCGGGGTGGTTGCGCTTGAACGCGCCCAAGGCTTCATGCATGTGCTGGCCGAGGGCTTCGAATATGCTCTTGAGCGCGAGATCGAGCCGCCCGCCCGCATGGTTGCTACCGAACAATTGCGTGTCGACTTGGCTGGCGAGCACATAGAGTTCGCGCACGCCTTCCTTGTGCGTAATGCGCCCCAGCAGGTCGAGATCATCGACGCTGAAGAACTGGCCGGCAGGGCTGACGATGAAGATCACGTCGCAATACTTGAGCAACTCGCAAGTACGCTCCTCGCGGGAGGCAACGGGGTCGTTCAGCCCGGGCGTGTCGACAATTTCGATGTCGCGCAGATTGTCGAGCGGTAGGCGGATGTGCACGGCCTTGGTGATCGGCATGAAGCGGCCGCTGGCGCTGACGTACTCCTGGAGCTGCTTGCGCAGGCTGGGCAAATCCTCCGCGTCGAGCGTTTGCTTGTCGCCTGGCGTGACTCGGTTCAGGCCCGCCTGCTCGATGCGCGTAAACTGATCATACGCCGCGCTCAATTCCGAATAGGAATCCAGCTCTCGCTTCGCAAGCCGGCTGGCACGATCGAACAGGCTCTCGTCGCTTTCGTTTCGAGTGTTGCGGCTTTCGTCACGCCTTTGGCGCAGCTCTGCGAGCTTGTCGCGCAACAAAGTTTCGCGTTTCTCTTGGTACTTTCGTGCCTTCTCGCCGATGTTTTCGACATCGGCTTCCGAATAGAACTCAACCTCGGCCGAAAGTGTTGCCCCCCAGGACAGACGCGTGAGCGCTGCCGTCATCGGCGTGGCTGCCTTGGGCAGCACCGTGTCGCCGTCGAACAGCAGCGCGTTGAGCAAGGACGACTTACCGGCCTTGACCCGCCCGACCACACCGATCCGCAGGATCCGTTCCGCGTCGTCGATTGCCGCGAATGCGTTCGCCAGGTCTTCGACGCGATCGATGCCATGCTTGCGCACGAGGTTATGATGCTCATCGCCGAGCAAGTCGTGATTCTTTTCGACCAGCGAATCGAGCTTGTGCCGTAGAGTGATGACGTGGTCCACTGTCATGCGTGCAAATCGCCCTGATCGAGGTATTCATGGGTCAGCGCATTCAGGTGTTCGTGAAGCGCGCGCAGCTGCGTCTCCTGCTGGTCGAGATTGCTCTGATGATCGCGGCGCTCCTGTTCGAGCTTCTCGATCGCCGCCTTCTTTTCAGCGATGGCACTCTCGAACTGCGCACCCACCTGGCCGATCACCTGTGCCACCTGTTCCTTGAAGATCGCCGGCAATTTGTCGTGCAGAGAGGACTTGATGCCGGGAATCACCGTCGTGCGGATCGTGTTCTCGATGGTCTCGCGGCGGCGTGCCTCGAAGAACGGGGCCAGCAGGTCCGGCAGGAAAATGATGACCAGTTCGAGCAACGGGAATACCACGTTGGTGGTGACCGCCACGATCGTCGTCGCGACCCGGTAGATCGCTTTCGCCTTGTCCTTGTCGCTGAGGATCTTGCCCAGACGATTGAAACCGTGGCCGGCTTGCTCCAGCAGTTGCGAGGCGTTCGCCGTGACGTGGCTGGCCCACTCGCCATCCGAGGTGTAGGCCGACATCAGTGCATCGATGTCACCCAGTTCCAGCGAGAAGTCGGCTACGATCTTCTGGCCGATCTCGTTCATTTGCGCCTTGATCTTGCGAATCAGCGCGCCGCGCACGATCTCGGTCACCGCGCGGGACAGCGCGTCGCGATTGGCTGACATGCCCGCTTCCACCAGCTCGTGCATGTTCTGCTCGAGCGCACGTCCCACCTCTTCGACGCATCGACGCACCGCGCTCGCGGAATAGCGAGCCTCGACGTCGGCGATCAGGTCTTCGCGCTTGCGCTCGATCTTGAGTAGATGGGATGCCATGGCGTCGACGGCATCGGCGTTGTCCGACGAACTGGATTTGAGGGCGGCCAACGTCGCATTGATCGACTCCGTGATCTCGAAGTAGGTACGTTTGACTTCGGCGCCGAACAGACTTTGCACGATCCGCTCCGGCTCGATCGCGTTGAGCGTCGCGCTGAATTGTGCCGCGCCGTCGAGGCCGACGCGCTGCACCGTGCGGCGGGTGCCGAATGCATCTTCCACCTGCTCTTCGATTTTCGTGACGACTTCGTCGACTTCTGAATCGGCGCGCAGATTCGTCTTGCTCAAGATTAGCGAGAAGTCGCGGCCGAGCTCGTGAATGTCCGTAATCTGCCGTTCCAGGGAGCGTGTGATGCCGCCCGACTCCACGCTTACCACCACGAGATAGTGCGTGCCCTTTTCGATATAGTTCGCAATCGCCTTGTTGTGGTTTTCCAGCGTCGAATCGAAACCGGGCATGTCGACGAGAACCAGCGGCGCAATCCGGGCGAGCGCGTCGCTGCGGATCCATAAGCGCAGGTGGGAGAATTCCGCTGCGCGAGCCTTCAGTGAAGCCATTTCCTCAATATCGAAGCTCAGCGTCCGACCGTCAAGCGTGACGGCTTCGAGCCGTTCTTGCTCGGCATGACGCAACTCGGTTGCCAGCTCCGTCTCGGGCTTGATGCCGACCGGCAGCAAGTCGCGGCCGATAAACGCGTTGATGAGGCTGCTCTTGCCGGCACTGAACGAACCGACCACCGGCACCAGCAACTCGGCGGATTCGATTGCCTCGCGCAAGCCTGTCGTATCGGGGCGATGAATCAATGAGTCTCGGAGTGTTGCGCCTTGCTGCTCGAGATAATTCAGGTAGCGCTTTTGAGTTTTCAACATAGGGAAAACGACGTATTTGGAAAGCGGTTGATCAACACGATGGCTTGGACAAGCCCATGCACCCAGTCGACCTAGGTATATCGGTTCATTTCAAGGATTTCTTTAGCGATAGTAAGCGCAAGTTCACGAACCAATTGCGCAAACGTATGCGCTATTCATGGTGAATTGCTCCGGTTTTCAGGGCCAGTCGTGATGTGGCGTTAAAACGATCATAAGCACCGTATTGGACAGACCATGTCCCAAATCCGGGCTGCATCGCCAGAGTCCATCGATGCCGATTGGACAAGAATTGTCCGAACCGCGATCTAAGCTTGGCGCCGTTGAGTCATCGATGGAGAACCCCGATTGGGAGGTCGAGCATCCGTTTTGTCAATTGCTGCATGGCAGCGACCGGGCTTGCATTCGGTGTTTTTCGAACATTGCGTGGACGGCATCGCAATCACCGACGAACGGGGATACGTCATCGAGTCCAATGCTTCGCTGGCGAGCATCACGGGTCTGCGGGCCGATGCGCTGCCAGGCTGGAATATGTTCCGCTTCTGCGCGCTTGACCAGGGCCGCGCGCACTACCGGACCATACGTACGGCGCTCGCTACGGCAGGCATCTGGCGTGGCGAAGCATCGCTGACGCAGGCGGGGCACCACACGCGTTGCTATCCGGTTCGCATCAATACGGTGCGTGACGAGCAGGGCTGTACCGTGATGCTGATCTGGACGCTGGCCGACGAAACCTACTTGGCGGAGCGGCAGCGCGAGCTGATCCACCTCGCGCACCATGATCCGCTCACCGGCTTGCCGAACCGTCGGGCCTTGATGGCGCTGCTGGCGTGCCTGCTCGACAGGCCGCGGCGTACGATCCCGGGCGCCGTGCTGTACCTCGATCTCGACAAGTTCAAGCAGGTCAACGACGCGCTCGGGCACAAGGTCGGTGACGATCTGCTGCGGGCGATCGCGGTGCGGCTCAGCGCACGCATCAGGCGCGCCGATATGGTAGCCAGGCTCGGTGGCGACGAATTCGTGATCGTGCTGGAGCGGATCGCCGACGAGAAGGATGCGGGGGTGGTAGCGGCGCATGTGATCGAAGCATTCCGGGCGCCGTTCGAGCTGGCGGAGGGCAAGGTCGTGAAGATCGGCGTCAGCGTTGGCGTGGCGATCCTGCCTGCCGAGCGGATCGATGCGGAGTTGCTGCTCGATCGGGCGGATCGAGCGATGTACACGGCGAAGGGGGGCAGGGGGGCTTGCCTGTTGGATGTCTTGGGATGCAGGTCAGATGCAAACCTGAGTGACGCACCTGCCGGAGTGACGGCGTTGCACGGCGACCGCGGCGCCGAAGGGGGCGGCCGTCAGGCGCTCGCGCTTGCCTCAGAACCTCGGTTTGAGCCGGGTCGCTAACCGCTCGATCAGGCCCGTGCCAGTTCGGGCCGGGATCGGTGCCTCACAACGCGGGCAATGCGAACGTAGGCCGATATTGGGCAACAAGACGTCGCTGTGCGGCGCGAAGGTGTGTTTCCAACCACATTCGCTGCATTTCAGGGTAAATGGCGCGGGGCGTATTGGCATGGCGAGTTGGCACGGGTGGGATTCCGGTCAATCTATCCTCGTTGCTGGACAAATCATGTCCGAATACTCCGCCCGCCGTTGCCTCGCTCAGCTGTTCTCGTAGATGCCGATCAGCGCTTTCGCCTCTGCGGCCAGCTCCGCGCGAAGGCTTTCCGGCGCGAGCACCTCGACGTTCGGCCCGAAAGCGCGCAGCCACCACCGCAGCCGCTGGCTGAGCAGCACGGTGCCCTGTACCTCGAGCGTGTCGCCGTGCTGCTCCACGCGTTGATCGGTGGACAGCGGTGCCTCCAACAGGTGATTGCCCGCGCCGTTGGCGAACCGCAGCTTCAACAGGACTTCGCCTTCCACCATGAAGTCGAACTGGCGCTGCTCGCGCACATATTCCGAGAGCCTGAAGCCGCGCGGATAGGCGAACGTGTTGGGCAACATGCTGGCACGCTGGATGCGGTCGAGGCGATACATGGCTGGCTTCTCGTGGCGCTGCATGGCTGCCACGAGATAGACGAGGCCGCCGACTTCGACCAGTCCAAGCGGGTGCACGGTCTTTGGCTCGGTGTTGTCGATCTTGCTGCGCGGCTGGTAGACGATTTCGAGCTGCTGCTCGTAGAACAGCGCCTGTGAGACCGCGGCGAAGATCGCCGATTCGACCTCGGGATACAGCAGCGCGAAGCTGGCCGCCTCTACCTCGATCTTGTCGATCCATTTGCGGTAGCGCCGCTCGTGATCGCTGTTGACCGAGGCTAGGCGCTTGCTCGCCACGTCGAAGAGCGGCGTCAGGGTTTCGGCCACCAGCGCTGGAATCCGCCAGGACGAAAAGCGGCGCAAGGTTTGCAGTGCGAGGGCCTCGTCATGCGTCATGACGCCGGCCGCCTTGGCGGCAAGACCGCTCGCGCCGGCCACCTTGCTCCAGCAATTGGCTCTGCCGCGCCGCTGTGTCACGACCAGGCCAATTTTGAGCAGCTCGTCCAGCCTGCGCTGCACCGTCTTCACCACCGGTGGCTCGGGCAGCATCAGGCACAGCCTGCGATGCACTTCCGGCGTCGGCAGCGACACTTCCTCTTTGCCGGCCTCGGGCAGCACCTGCATGATTTCTCGGTCCAGCATGACGGGAATAAAATCGTGGAAATGGATAATTTGACTGTCGAATGGATAACGGCGGCTTCCGTGCGCACTTGAGTGCGACTCGAAAAAATATTCATTTAACGCCTGGAGTGCGCGATTCGTTTGCTTCGTCGCAGCGCGTTCTTCCAGCGCGCCGGATCGCGACACGATTTGTCCCATGCGGGCCGCATAGTGGTGCCGAACGCGGCGCGCATCGAAGCCCGATGCGAGCGCCGCGCCATCGCAAACCCAGCCAGGACCGAACCGATGCTGAACAACAACTCGCCACTCGAACACCTAGCCGCTTTCGCGCTGACTTTCGTGGCCGGCGTGCTGTCGAGTGTCGCGATGCGCCTCTACGTTGAGAAGGTGCGGCGCGATGCCCTGAATGCACTCACGCGTGCGCATTGATCCGTTCCACAATTGACGCCCGTGCTGGATCGCGACTACGACGTCATGTACATGATGTTCGATGCGGCTACACGCGGCGATTACGTCGGCATCCCAGAGATTCATCGACGGCCCGTCCAGAATACGCTGTCGGTGCCGTCGATCCGCACTATCAACCGCTGGCCTTCCAAGCTCGAACGCAACGGGCTGCTGGAGGTGGTGGTCCGGTCCATCTGGTCGGCGGTACGCCGGGCGAGCCGGCGCCGACCATGTATCGGATGGGCCGGCTGTGCAAGGAGCGCGCCTTGGTCGAGACCTCTGCCTGTCCGCCCAGTTTCTCGTTCGAGACCTGCGTGAAGCTGCGGCGCGGCCTTGAGTTTTTGGCGGAGGCGGAGACTGTGCTCAAGCGGAGGTGTCCGCGCGGCCCTGGCGACCACCTGCCGGATGCGCCCGCGATCACCGACCAGACCAGCTCGCGTGAGCACTATGCCCTGTTCGTGCACGGTCCGTTGTTGCTCAGCCAGCAGCGGCGGAGGTGGCTGCGCGTCTTCGGGAGAATATCGAGGTGATCGGGCCGGCGCTGTTGCGGGCCGGATTAGCGGACGAGGGTAGCGTTTGGCGTGCCTTGACTCACGGTGAACTGTCGCTTGCCAGGCAGTGCGCTCGATGCGGTCGGTCGTTGGAAGAGTACCACTTCGACGCAGTGGTCAGCTTGCGGGCCTGCCCTTATCATTTCGGTGAAAACCTTGGCTGAGGTCGGGGGCACATCAAAATCAAATCGGGGTAGACCATGAGTATCTTCGACAGAGCACACGCTGCGCGGCGTGCAGTGCCGCGTGGCGGCAGTACCAGCCTGACCGAGTCAAGCTAAACGGAGACCACGACGGTCATGGCTCACATCTATCCCCCGCTGGCCGACTTGCGCGTGACGTCGGCAGGCGAGCAGGCCGAGTATGAAGTGCTGCGTCAACTCGGCGACACCCTTTCCGACGCCTACGCCCTGTTTCATCACGTCGACTGGACGTGCGCGGAATCGCATCGAGACAGCCACGGCGAACTTGATATCGTGGTGCTGAACAGAGCCGGCGACGTTGCCGTGCTTGAGGTGAAGGCGGGCCGGCTCGAAGTGGGAAGCGACGGTCTGTTCAAGCAATACGGCGCCCAGCGCAAGGACGTCGGGCGCCAGGCCAACTGGCAGTTCCAGGTGATCCACCGGCGCCTGAAGGCCGAGCAGATCGAGGTGCGGTTGCTGCATTGCCTGCTGCTGCCGCATTTCCGCGTGGCCGACGCGGGCACCGGCACGATCGGCTTTCCGCGCGAGCGGATCGCCGATGCCGAGGATTGCCTCGATCTGGCCGGCTTCATCGAGCGGCGGCTCGGTGCCGGCCGGCCCGATCCCGCGCGCGAACGCGTAGAAGCGTTTCTGCTCAACCGGATCGCGGTGCGGCCCGACATTTCGGCACTGACTGGTGCGCTCACGCGGCGCGTGGACGCGATTTCCGGGGGCTTGGCGCACTGGGTGCCGCGCATTGCCTGCACGAGCGGCGTGATCCATGTGCAGGCTACTGCCGGATCGGGCAAGACCCAGCTCGCCCTGGCTTTGCTGCGACAGGCATGCATCGCGCGGCAGACAGCCTGCTATGTGTGTTTCAACCGGCCGCTGGCCGACCAGATGCGCGAGTTTGCGCCGGACGGGGTGGAGGTCGCCAGCTTCCATCAATTGTGCTGGACTGCGTCGGAGCGCTCGCGCGCGCAGCCCGATTTCGAGGTGCTCGCACAGCATTATCTCGAGGCCTGCGAGCGCGCCGAGCCCGATCTCGACGTGCTGGTGATCGACGAACTACAGGACATGCTGGTGCCTTGGGTGAGCGCGCTGATATCGCGCGTGCGCGAGCAGGGGCGCATCTATCTGCTCGACGACCCCGAGCAATGCGTTTATCCCGATCGGGCCCGCATCGCGATCGACGACGCCGTGGTGGTGACGGCTAACGAGAATTACCGCAGCCCGTGTCGGATCGTCGATACCATCAACACGCTTCAATTGACCGACGTGCCGATTGCGGCGCGTGCGCCAATTTCCGGCGAGCTGCCGGTGTTTGCCATCTACGCGCCGGGTGCGGGGAGCGCGGTGACCGTTGCGCAAGCCACCGTCGCCGCGGTGCAGCGCTGTGTCGATGCCGGCTATGCCTTGCACGACATCATTGTGCTGTGCTGGCCCGGTCGCACGCGTTCGGCGCTGCTGGCAGGTGACATGCTCGGGCCTTGGAGGCTGGCGAAATTCACTGGCGAGTACGACGAAGCGGGGCGGCCGATCGAGTGCCCAGGAGAATTGCGGATCGAGACCATTCGGCGTTTCAAGGGGCAGTCAGCGCCGGCAGTGGTGTTGACCGAAGTAGACTTCGATGCTTCCGAGCAGGCTTGGGAGCAACTGCTGTTCGTCGGGCTGACGCGCGCACGCATGCATGTGGAAATGGTGGTGTCTGAGGCAGCCGGGCAGGTGCTCGCGCACCGCTTGGGCGCCGAGTAAGGATAGTGCAGGAAACCTGAAACAGCTTATGGCGTACCCGATTGAAGAGAAACTGGTGGTAGGCGTGGCCTCGAGCGCGCTGTTCGATCTTTCCGATTCAGACCGAATCTATCGTCGCCGGGGCGTGGAGGCCTATCGCCGACATCAGCGCAAGAAACTCGATGAACCGTTTCGCAAGGGCGTGGCGTTTCCGTTCATCAAGCGGCTGCTCGGCATCAACCATGTATTTCCTGATCAAAAGCCGGTAGAAGTAGTGATTCTGTCGCGCAATTCACCCGAAACTGGGATGCGTATTTTCCGCTCGATTGAACACTACGGACTCGACATCTCGCGCGCGGCTTTCATGGCCGGCGGATCGCCTCATGCGTACATTCCGGCCTTCAACGCGTCGCTCTTCCTGACAGCCAACGAGCAGGACGTACGCGATGCCGTCGCCGCGAAATATCCGGCCGGGCTGGTTTTGCCGTCGCAAGTGCTCGACGACGAGCTTGATACTGAGTTGCGTGTGGCTTTCGACTTCGACGGCGTGCTTGCCGACGACGAATCCGAAACCGTGTTTAAGCGCAACAACGACGTAAGCGAATTCCAGGCGCATGAAATGAATCGCCGCGAGATCCCGCACCAGCCGGGGCTGATGGCCTCGCTGTTCCGACAGCTTTCAGCACTGCAGCAGCTTGAGGCGGAGCGGCAGGCGCAGGATACGTCCTATCGGAAGACCGTGCGCGTCACGATCGTTACAGCCCGCAATGCGCCGGCGCATGAGCGTATGGTCACTACGATTAAGAGCTGGGGCGTGACGCCGGATCAGTCTTTTTTTCTCGGCGGCATGGAGAAGGCGCGGATTCTCGACGTGCTGCGCCCGCACATCTATTTTGATGACCAGATCAGCCATCTCAAATCGCCGGGAGGGAACATCCCGATGGTTCATGTGCCGTTCGGGATTGCGAATCGAGTGCCGGCCGTGTATGCGGGAGCGCCCATGATCGAAACCGAGCGTGCCGAATGAGCTTCTTCTTCACGGAATTCGATGACAGCATGCGGCCTCGCGGCAGCCGCGATCCGCTAGGGATCGAGCACTTGTGGTCGGCGATCGGACGCAAGCTTGTCGGCAATCTCACCACGGTCACTCGCCATCTCGATAACTTCATTGTGACGCTGGTGGGTTTCCGTCTGTGCGTGGACGAGAAGACGGGGCGAACCGATTGGGAGCATTTCGAGCGATTCGAGCAGTTGACTTCGCGCGCTCGCGTTGCGCTCAATGCACCCAGCGGCAGCGTGCTCGGAGTGCGCCGGATCCAGAACAGTGAGTCGTTTCCCGTGTCGCTGGGGCGTGGCCTCGAGGCACGCATCCTTGACAACCCGCGGCAGGCTGGATTGTGGGGCTTGTATTCAACCGCGCTGGCCGCTGCCGGCCTGACCGACACCATGCGGCGTCCGTCGCCGCAAGGCGAGCAGATTGTGGATATGTTTCTTGCGTCCGCGCCCGGAGATGGTTGGCGTATCGCGACCGACAAGCAACAGACCCGCATCGGTGAGGCCGGGTTGGAACGAATGGTGCAGTGGGTTGAGGGACTGTTGAGCAATCAGGAGGCGCGCAAGATCCTGGCCGAGTGTCTGCTGTCCGGCGGCGATGCACGGCGGGGGTGGCACGGTGAAGTGTTCGATCAGGCCGTGACGGTCACGAAGGGCGCCTCCAGCCTACCGGTTGCACGTGATTTCCTGGTTCATCTAAGCAAAGAATCTGATGTGCTCAAGGATTTTGCCATGCGCGTGTTGCGCTTCGACGAAGTGCTGGCATTGTCGACGCTGACGTTCCGATGGTTGCTGGGTTGCCATGGCCGCGAAGCCGCCGAGATCGAAGATGGTCTCGCAACGCTGTCGGGTTGGCCGTTGGGTCAGCCTGCTGTGCCGAATTTTTCGGCCGAGATTCAAGATCGGGAATGGCACGATCGAGCCGCCGGCCTGAGCGCGTTTTGCGATTCCATGGCGCGCGGTGCATGGCGTGAAGCCACCGAGCGGCTGTTCGCCCATCATGAGCGCGTTGCCAACGGGCGCGGAGGCTCGCCATGGTGCTACTGGGAGAACGATCGGATCAAGGTTGTGATGAACACGGCGCCTGGTGTGCTGCCGGCAGCGCGGGAATTCGACGGCGAGCACTTTGCGGGTTGGATGCGTTCGCATAGCCATGGCTTCTTTCTCGATGCATTCCTGAATATTCTTCAGCAAGCTGGTCTTGCGCGACTGGAGGAGCAGGTATGAGCGAGACAAGCACTCAGTGGATGATGATGAAGGCCGCGTTGCGTGGTGCGATCGAAGGCTTGCCCGGCTATCGCGTTCGATACGCCGTGTTTACCACCTACGCCTTTGAGCCCGAATTCTTCGAATCGTCGATCCTGCCGCTGTTGCTACCCGAGGGTGAGGCAGACCTGTCGTTGACTTCGGCGGTTCGTCGGCTACAAGTAGAAGCGCTGCTGCGTGACGTGCCGATCGAAATTGACGTTTATTTCGATCAACGTGTGGTCATGGCCGGCTGCCCGTTGCTGCCCTACGAGATGAAGCCGATGCGCTCGCAAGGCGAATTTCATGGCAAGGTTATCCTGCTGCTTCTGGAAAACCAGGCCGGCTCCACGCGATGCATCCTCGGGGCAGGCTCGGCCAACCTGACCCAAGCCGGCTGGTGGGAAAACATCGAGGCTTTCCACCTGACCGACGCATTCGATCCAGCCAAGCCCCCGGCCGGACTGCTGCCAGGGCTGCTGACTCTACTCGATCACCTGTCGGAAAACAGTCCGGCGAGTAAAGCCACTACACGCCTGCGCGACAGCTTGGTGCGCGCAGTCCCGGCTCGGGCGAAGGCCGGCGAAGCGGTGTTTGGCGTATTCCTGCCCGGGGAAGACAGCTTTCTCGGTTGGCTGAAAGCTTGCGTGCAGAAGCGTGGCAGTCGTGCAGTGCTCGAGGTGATCTCGCCGTACTTCGCCGAATCGGATCAGGCGTCTTTGGTCGCGGATCTACTCGACGTGACGGGCTGCAAACGCATCGATTTGTGGCTGCCGGTCGACCCCTGGCAGGCCGGTGGGCCCGCGGCGTTGATCGAGAACTCTACCTATTGTGCATTGAGCAAGGTCGCTGATCTGCGTTGGTGTCGGATGCGCGACAAGTTGCTGACCGCAAGCCGGCAACGCGATGCCACGCCACGGTTCCTGCATGCCAAGCTGATCCGTCTGCCCGGAAAATTTGTCTTCATGGGTTCGGTGAATTTCAGCAACAAGGCGTTTCATGTCAATTTCGAGGCGGGCTTTGTCTTTCCGGATCGAGGTGGGGCATGGCTCGAGCCCGTCGAGGAAGTGCCGACACGTTTTCTGAAGCCCACCGAGCCGGCGCGACACGAAGGTGTCGATGACGACTGCCCGGATCTGCTGGCGAGCTTCAATTGGCAGAGCGGAGAATTGAACCTGCAATTCGTACGCGAGAGCGATCGTGAACAGTTTGCCGACGTACCGATACAAGTGCTCGACGCGCAGGGGCGGGAGTGGCGTGGAACTTGGGTGCTGCCCACGTCCATCATCGTCGGGACGGATGATACGCTGCATCGTGACCTGCAGGCGAATCCGTGGATTTGCGTGGCGTTTCCTGATGGGCGCATGACTCTGGTCTGGGTCCGGCAGACCGAACTCGACTTTCGTCCGCCCCGCGAAGATCTGTGCCCGGATGCGTGGCGCATCATCGATATGTGGCGGAGCCTGACGGGCGGGCGCAATGGCTCTCAACCCGGAGACTTTGATCCGCTCGAAATCATCCTTAACCGGCGCTTCAAGGACGGTGAGTCACCTCCGGTCACCTCGGAGGAGCACGACATGTTCGTCACAATGGCGTCGGTGCATGGCAGCTTTTATCTGCTACGCCAGTGCTTGCGTGAGGAGCGCGCGCGCGGCGTATTTCCTCGTATCGAGTACTACCTCGGCGCGCCGCGGCCGGATACGTTGGCCAACCTCGTCGAGCGCATCGCGAATCCGGAAGGTGGCAAGCCGCTTGATGCGGTAGCGGCATGGGTCATGCTGCAGTGGATCTTGCAGATCTGTCGGGATCACGAGCAGTTGCGGGTTGCTAGGGCGCTGCGTCATCGCGCCGAACGTTGTCTCGAACGCTTGATCGACACGCCGCCGCTCAAGGCGATCGGCCAGTCAAAATTTATCGAATGGGCGCAGCAAATGTTTCTCTGCGAGCCGGGCGGCGAGCGCGATGTAATGCCGCAACCGGTGAAAATGGAGGTCCAGTGAAGAAGATCGAATGGCTGTCTCGGCATCGTCCCTGGACACGCAGTGCGGCTGCGGCGCTACTCGACATGTCGGCAGGCATCCGCGATCTCAAAGATATTGGTGCGCAGCAACTCGATGCGGCCGTGGCCCTGCATCGGATGCTGTTGAGCAATGCTTGCGCCTATCTCGGCGATGAAGTAGGGATGGGTAAGACTTATGTTGCGCTCGCAACGGTTGCGTTGTTCCGGCACCTGCAGCCCGACTTCCGCGTGCTTTACGTGGCGCCTTCGCGCAACGTGCTGGAGAAGTGGCACGGCCGCGAGTTGCCCACCTTTATTCGCAACAACGTGCGTCGCGAGCATCGCCGTGAACGCGCATCTGATTGCATGCAGGAGGGGCTAGGCGCCGCTTGTTTCAACGTCGACGATTGGTTGAGGTGCTCTGTCGAAAATCCGGAATTGCTCGACACATTTGTGCCGCTGTCGGCACTGAGCTTCAAGCTCGATGGAGATCGCAAAGATTGGCGTGATCGTGTCGAGAGGCTGGCTGCGCATGGCGGTGTGACGGTCGATCTGGACCAGGCGAACAATAAGGACGATTTCAAGGAACACGCGGCCGCGGTCCTCAATCACGCGATTCCCTACTACGATCTGGTGATCGTCGACGAGGCCCATTTGCTCAAAGGCGGCGCCGATGCCGCCGATCGCCTTCGCTTTCTTGCGCGGGCGCTCGGCACCCACGAACGAGACGGATCGCGTCGCTTCGGTGCAGCGCTGCTACTGTCCGGCACGCCGTTCGACCGCAACTTGTTGCAGTTGGCACGTCAGTTCCAGTTGTTCGCGCAGCCACGTGGTCCGGGCGACGGGGTAGCGCCGCATGAGGCGATTGCCGCGCTTGCCGAGCGCCGACGAAAGGGCGAGAAGTGGCAGGATCTTCAGGAAGATCTGAAACCGTATCTGGTGCGGCGCGTGCAGAAGCTCAGGCTCGGGGATCAGGTGCTAAGCCGCAATCAGTATCGTGTCGAACGCCGCGCCGAAGCCGGAATTCGTTTCGCCGACGATACAAGCCAGGACGAACTGCGCCAACGCATCTTCACGGCTGTTGTGCAAAAACGCCTGATCGAACACCTCGATTGCCAGCATGGCGGACGTTTCCCGATGGCGATGTTTTCCTCGTGGGAGGCTTACTCGGTGCCGCGCAAGTCGGCGGTGCAGCCCAATCCAGAAAAGTTAGGCTTCGTTGACGACGACGCGGCGCTGGATCGCAGCCAGGACGAAGGCGCGAGTCGCGAAGCGCGTACCGCCGTCGACGGTTCCTTGATGGCGGATCTGGTGGGCTCGTATCGCGGTGCCTTCGGTGAGGAGCCGCCGCATCCGAAGCTCGAGACTGAGACTCGCCGCTTGGCAGTCGAGGCATTCGAACAGGGGCACAAGCAACTGGTATTCGTGCGCCGCCTGAAGAGCGTGGACGATCTGCGCTTGCGACTGAACCGGGCGTACGATGACTGGCTTGGCAACTATCTTTTCGTAGAGGGCATGCTGCGACATCCTGACGAGTTGAATCAGGCGCGGTGCGCTGACGCCTGTTTGCGCACGCCATCGGCAGCAGCCAATGACGTCGGGCTCGACGGTGAGTTGCCGGCGGCCGGTGATACCTTGTTCAGCTGGTTTTTTCGCGGCACGCTCGATGATACGGGGAAGGGCTTCATCTCCGCGCGGCAGCCGGCACTGCCTTTGCCGAGCCAGTTGCGTGAACGGCTGCGCAATCCGGAGCGCATGGAATCGATTATCGGCGAACTCGATTGGCGGTCGTTCATCGGTGCGCATTGCAGCGATCTGCCCGAGATTCCGGTGCGGGAAATTGCCGAGCGTGCCTCGCAACTGCCCGGTGCCGATTCGCCTCTGATTCGCTACCGGCGCTTGCAAGCCGCCTGGGCTCAGTTACTTGCTGAGCGTCTGTCCGCCGAAAGGGCTCGGCCGTTCGATCTGCTCCAGGAACACCTTGCGACGCTATTGTTCGAGACCGATGCGATGGTCCCCGCTCAGAAAATTGGCGTTGAAACGGCCGAGGCCCTGCTGCGAGTACCGACTGTGGCACTGGCATTCTATCGCCACGATTTGGGCCAGGTATATTTGCCGAGCTGGCGTTCGGCTTGGGATATGCTTGCCGCGGAAGCGAAGGCTGACGACTCCGATATCGGAGGCTTTAGCGCTTCGGAGCCATCGGCGCGGCTGGACGCACTCGATTTGCAGCGCGAAGTGCTTTTCTCGCTGCTTCGCCTCGACCATCCCTTCATCGATTTGTATCTCGGCTGGTTGGGGGCAAACCGTGACGATGGTTACCAGTCGGCCAGCAATCTCGTCGAGCGCTTACTGGTGGTGTGTCAGCGCGATTCACTGGGCAGCCGATTTGGCACGGCATCGATCCTGCGCAATCTGGCCGAAGCTTGGGAGCAAATCGCCAAGACCAATTTTGCAGACTTCCTGCAGGGCGTGGGGCGCAAGCCGCGGCGGCAGTGGCGACAAGCTATCCAACAACAACTGACACCGTTCGCGCCGATCGAGAGCGCGAGCGGAGAGAACACCAAGGGACGTAGTTCGATTGCGCGACGCTTTCGGATGCCGGGCTATCCGATCGTACTGGTGTCGACCAGCGTGCTGCAGGAGGGCGAGGATTTGCATGTTTGCTGCGATCGCGTAACGCATTTCGGCATTTCGGGCAGCCCGATTGGCATCGAACAAAAAAACGGCCGCGTCGATCGGATTGGTTCACTGGCACAGCGCCGCTTGCTGGCGGGCGCAACGGTGGAGGCCGCCGGGATCCGCGTGAGTTTTCCTCATGTCGTGGACAGCCTCGAGTGGTATCAGATCCGCGATCTCTCGCTGAGCATCAACGACTATTTGCGCTCTATTCACGAGGTCGAGGGAGCCACAGGAGAAGAGGCTACGCTTGCCGAGACGATAGGTAGCCGCGAACCCATTCCGAAGCTACTGAGCTATCACTTGAGTTCACCATTCGAACCGATGTGGATCGAGGCGGAGGGCGATGTCTGCGCTAGCGAGGTGGAGCGCGGCGTGGTGGAAGACAGCGGAGTCGGTTGTGATGCTCATCCATTTGCATGAGGTGTTCGTTAAAGGGCAGTTTAGTGAGTGCCACCAGCCCAGCGCTTGACGTGCCTTGCGATCGAGCAATTCCGTTCCCTGACTCCTGTCGAATCAGGCGCCAGGTTACGCAATCGCACTCCGAGGCTAGATGATTTCATGCGGTAAAAAAAATCATTCGAGTGTTCGGGTATTTGGCGACTCTCTTGTCGTACGGGCGGTCTTTTCAACAAGACGGCTTTCATACACGTACGCCTTCGTTCCCGATGCGGTGATGCACAAGCCGAGGCCGAGTTGCTTATTGTTCCAGTAGGTAGTTTGTTGCCGCCCAGGCACATACTTGTAGCCCGAAACCGTCTCTATCGTGAAATTTCCCTTGGTGTCCTGGCGTCTCTTACATTGTCTGTCGTGTAGAAAACGCACAGGAGAATTTTAAGGATTTCGATCCATTTAGATCAAAGTGAATTATTTCGGTCTTCCAGGCTGTCGGTTACACGTTCGAATCGTGTAGGGCGGACCAGTTAGATCCCTCGAAGCTCTTCACTAGTCCGCCCCCGGCGACCCACCCCCTCACTCAACCGTCACCGATTTCGCCAGATTCCTCGGCTTGTCGATATCCGCGCCACGCAAACACGCCGCGTGATACGCGAGCAGTTGCAACGGCACGACGTGCAGGATCGGCGACAACAACCCGTAGTAATCGGGCATCCGCAGCACCGACACGCCTTCGCTGTTGTCGATCCGCGTATCGGCATCGGCGAACACGTAAAGCTGCCCGCCGCGCGCGCGCACTTCCTGCATGTTCGACTTCAGCTTCTCGAGCAGCGCGTCGTTCGGCGCGATCGTCGCGACGGGCATCGTGTGGGTCACGAGCGCGAGCGGCCCATGCTTCAGTTCGCCGGCGGGATACGCCTCCGCGTGGATATACGAAATCTCCTTCAGCTTCAGCGCACCTTCGAGTGCGATCGGGTAGTGCAGCCCGCGCCCAAGAAACAGCGCATTCTCGTGCTGCGAGAATTCGGCCGCCCAGCGCTCGATCTGCGGCTCGAGCCCGAGCACATCCTCGAGCGCGCCGGGCAGCCGCCGCAGTTGCGTCGTATAGCGCGCAAGCTGCGCATCGTCGACGTAGCCGCGCAGCCGCCCGAGCGTGACCGCGAGAATGAACAGCGCGACGAGCTGCGTCGTGAACGCCTTGGTCGACGCGACGCCGATTTCCGGGCCGGCCCGCGTCAGGAAGCGCAGGCCGGTCTGCCGCATCATCGCGCTGGTCGGCACGTTGCAGATCGCCAGCGTGTCGATATGGCCGAGCGCCTGTGCGTACTTGAGCGCGGCGAGCGTGTCGGCGGTCTCACCGGATTGCGACACGCTCACCACCAGCGTATTCGGCATCGCGAGCGCATCGCTGTAACGGTATTCGCTCGCGATCTCGACTTGCGCCGGCACGCGCGCGATCGTTTCGAGCCAGCGGCGTGCCGTCAGGCCGGAGTAGTGGCTGGTGCCGCACGCGAGAATCAGCACGTTGTCGATCTGCTCGAATGCCCGCGCGGCGTCCGGGCCGAATACGGCAGGATCGAAGAGCCCCGCATCCGGGATGGTCGCGGCCACGGCCTGCGGTTGCTCGAAGATCTCCTTTTGCATGAAGTGCCGGTACGGCCCGAGTTCGACGGCGGCCTCGGCGGAGGAAATGGTTTGTACCGCGCGCTCGACCGGTGCGCCACCGCGATCGAGCACGCGCACGCCGCCCGGCGTCAACTCGACGATGTCGCCTTCCTCGAGGAAGATGAAGCGGTCGGTGATGCCGGCGAGCGCGAGCGCGTCGGAGGCAAGAAAGCATTCACCATCCTTCACGCCGACGACGAGCGGCGAGCCCACCCGCGCGCCGATCAGTCGCTGCGGCTCGTGCTTGCTGAACACGGCGATCGCGTAGGCGCCGTGAAGCTGTGATGTCGCTGCTCGCACGGCGGCGAGCAGGTCGCCGCGGTACTTGCTGTGGATCAGGTGTGCGACGACCTCGGTGTCGGTCTGGCCATCGAATTCGTAGTGCGCATCTGAAAGTTGCTTGCGCAACGTTTCGTGGTTCTCGATGATGCCGTTGTGAACGAGCGCGATTTCATCGCGCGAGAAGATCGGATGCGCGTTGCAGGTTGCCGGCGCGCCGTGCGTCGCCCAGCGCGTGTGCGCGATACCGGTGCTGCCGGTCAGGCCGGCGGTGCGCACGTGCGCGTCGAGATCGGCGACGCGCGACACGCTGCGCTCGCGACGCGCCTGGCCGTCGACGACCGTCGCCACGCCGCATGAGTCGTAGCCGCGATACTCGAGGCGACGCAAACCTTCAATCAGAATCGGGACAATGTCCCGTTGCGCGACCGCGCCGACGATGCCACACATGACACGTCTCCTTCCCTTTTAGTCATCATGGACCGCACGCACCCTTGCGTCAGCGCGATGCGGTCGCCGTTGCCGCCGCCGTCGTGAATCCGCATCGAGCGGGTATGACGGGGGCGGCCATCCGTCTTTCGAATGCCAGATAAAGCGACTCCTCCAGTACGTTCCAGTGTGCGCCGTGCCGGTATGGCGCTGATCGCGCTTGCCAGCAGGCGACCGTGCCCCAATCGTTCATCTTGACCGCGACCAGCGCGATCAAGCTCCACGGATAATCGGTGTCGGCGAGTTGCGGCCAGCTCTTGCCGTACTTCCTCATCCACTGCGCGTAGATCGTCTCGCCAGATTGTTCGGGAACCTGAATGTCAGAGAGGAGCGGAAGGATCTGCGCGATCTTCGCAGGATAAAAACTCGTGTCGCTGACCTGCTGCGTGCTGGCGCGAAATCCGGATTCCGTGCCGCGCCAGAACACCTTCAGGATCGCGGATGCCAGCCGGTCGGCGCGCTGGCTCCACGGGCCCGCATGCGTGTAGTCGGCGCGCCGGACGTAGTACGCCGCGAGTGCCTGGAACGCGCTGTGTACCTCGACGTTGTCCATCAGCAACGCGACGTGCAGTGACGACGAGATCTGATAGACGCCGGAGGGCTTGTCGAGCAGCGTGTCCAGATGCAGGCCGGCCCGGTTCAGGCTGAGTTCCCATGCGGCGGGCAAGCCGTCAGGCGGCGCGAAGCGGGCGAGCAGTTCGATCCAGGTCGCCATCATCGCGTCGTCGGTTTCCGCGTCGGCGCATGCGCGGTAGCGGCCGTTCTTCAGGCAATAGCGATCGAAGCCGCCATCCGGACGCTGGCGCGGCAGTACCCAGGCGATCCACGCGAGCGCAGCCGGACGGGCGTCGAGTTGCGCGTCGGACGCGGCCAGCAGCGCTTTCGCCGCGAAATACGGGTCGATGCCGACGCCGTTCACGCGCACGGTGATCGCGCCGTCGGCGCGCTGGTACATCCCGTTGAGCCGGAGTTCGGCGGCGCTCGCGTGCAGCGCGAAGCCGCACGCAGCGATACAACAGGCGACGTGCCACAGGCGGCACAGCGCGACGGTGGCCGCTACGCGCGAGCGTACGGTCGGGCAAAGCGCGGGCCGGTTCATGGTCTTGGGCGCCTGCGCGGCGGTCCTGTGCAATCGTCGCCGGGCGCGGCGTTGGCCGCGTCGCACCCGGCGAGCGCGTCGA
Source organism: Burkholderia sp. LMG 13014 (assembly GCF_905232215.1). Taxonomy (GTDB): domain Bacteria; phylum Pseudomonadota; class Gammaproteobacteria; order Burkholderiales; family Burkholderiaceae; genus Burkholderia. Next base: position 4,934 of record NZ_CAJNKE010000030.1, on the reverse strand, counting down.
CGTTGTGGCTCGGTTCACCGTGGCGCGGGTGAACCCGAGGCGGGTACCGATATTGGCGTTCGCGGCCCGGTTCTTCACTTCGAGCCGGAACCAGGCTCGCGGATCGCACGTACTGCAACAGGACACGTCGGCACGTTCGGCGCGCACGAGCGCTTGTCTTTCGCTCCCGGCGGACGCGTTGCGATTCGTCCCTGCTTCGTTGCTTGGGCGTCCCCGTTCGTCCGCGGTCGGGCGGGCGCTTCGGGGTACACCTGACTGTCATTAAGCAAGGCGTGAGCCATCGGCCGCGATGCCGCGCGCAGCAAGGGGCCGGGGTGGAGGGCAGGCGCGTGGCGCAGACGATGGCGGCGGATTTTGATTCATCGAAGAATCAGCGTGCGCAGGCCGAGCGCCCGAGCGCGATCGGCGTTACGGCCCGTACGCGTCATGCGTCGAGCGAATTGTCTGCCGAACCTGTGCGACCTCGGCGGCACGACCCTGCTCGGTGATGCGCATCGCGTCGTTCGTTGCGTGTGCATCGGCCGGAATGCCGGTGCGTTGCATGAGGACGCATGCGTTGCATCGACCGGACTCCGATGCAACCCCCCCGTTCAAAACCTGCGTTACACATTCGCAACGTTTCCCACCCTCCCGATTCGTGCGACGTAAACGACGTTGCGTGCCGGGTAAATCCCTCGTGCATGACCTCAGCCGAGTGGTCGATTGTGTCGCCTGCTGCACAGACAAAAGTGGCGGATCAAGGAAGCGCAACGCGCTTCGACAGATGCGTGAGACCCGACGCGCAAAGAGCGCTCGACATGGGTTCGCGATTCGTCGGACGACGTCGCCGAAGGAACCGCACGACTGCCCGGATAGGTGCCTGTATCGCGCACATCCGGCGCTGCGACACGCGTAGCAGTTGTGAAACATTCCGTCGCTCGCTGCGTATGCGCGGTGCATGCAGGGTGAACCGCACACGGCTGCAGGGCGGCTGGTTTGAATATTGCTGTAGTGGAAGGGAAGTGAAGAACAGAGGTGACGCCAGGCTCAGCGAGGAACGACTCATGACGTGACTGATCAAGTGCAACGGGACGCCGGTAGTACGACGATTCGCGTGGCGTAGACCGCGCGAACCGGGCGGCGCACTCGCTCCGCGACATCGCAACGTGTCGGCTGCGTGCGAGTACGGGAGGTGCCGCCTGAATACATGCTTCGCGCCACGAGCAGGGTCATTCAGCGCGAAATGGCTCAACGAGGATAACGATGAAGAAGATTTTGCTTGTGTTCGGGACTCGGCCGGAGGCCATCAAGATGGCACCGCTGGTGCGTGCATTGAAGGCACAAGCGGGCGTCGACGCCAGGGTATGCGTGACCGCGCAGCACCGTGAAATGCTCGATCAGGTGCTGACGCTGTTCGACATCAAGCCCGACTACGATCTCAACGTGATGCGGCAAAGTCAGACCCTGACCGACGTGACGACGGGCATTCTGCAGGCGATCGGCGTCGTCTTCGACGAGTTGCGTCCCGACATCGTGCTGGTACATGGCGATACGACGACCACGCTCGCGGTCAGTCTTGCGGCCTTCTACCGCTATCTGCCGGTCGGGCACGTGGAGGCCGGCTTGCGCAGCGGCGACATCTGGTCGCCGTGGCCGGAGGAGTTGAACCGCCGCGTGACCGACGCGGTGTCGTCGTGGCATTTCGCGCCCACCGGGCAGGCACGCGACAACCTGCTCAGCGAGGGCGTACCGGGCGGGGCGGTCGTGCTGACCGGCAATACCGTGATCGACGCGCTGCACGAGGTCAAGCGCATGCTCGACTGCACCGCGGCGCTGACGGAGCGGGTCGCGGGACAGTTTCCGTTTCTCGAGTCGTCGCGACGCGTGGTGCTGATCACCGGCCATCGCCGCGAAAGTTTCGGCGAGCCGTTCCAGAATTTCTGCGATGCGCTGTGTATGCTGGCGAATCGCTATCGCGACGCGCAGTTCGTCTATCCGCTGCACATGAACCCGAACGTGCGTGAGCCGGCGCGTGCACGGCTCGGCAACGTGCCGAACATCTACCTGATCGAGCCGCAGGAATATCTGTCGTTCGTATTCCTGATGTCGCGCGCGCATTTCATCATCACCGATTCGGGCGGCATTCAGGAAGAAGGGCCGGCACTGGGCAAGCCGGTGCTGGTCACGCGCGAAACGACGGAGCGGCCGGAAGCGATCCAGGCCGGTACCGCACGGCTCGTCGGCACCAATCAGGAGCGGATCGTGTGGGAGGCCTCGCGTCTGTTCGACAGCGAGAGCGCGTACGGGGAAATGGCGCACGCGAGCAATCCGTACGGCGACGGTCATGCGAGCGAGCGGATCGTTCACGCGCTGATGCGTAATCCGGGGGCACCCACGAAGGCGACGAGCTTTTCGATGGGGACGTCGGAGATGCCGATGAATCCGCTCACGCTGGGATTGCAGGCGTTGAGGTCGCGGTGAGGGTGGTGGCGCGCTAGCGCCCGAACGGCTCGTTACCGTCATCCGATGATCCGGTCCGGCCAGGCGGCCGGCCGGACGTTTGCGTTTGCGCGATCTCGCCGTTCGGCGAGACCGGCGAATTCGTGTGTCTGCGTGAGCGGCCGCACCCAACCCGACAACGACCGCTTCCGGGCAAACCGGCAATCCCTGTCGGCGCGTAGAAAAATTCGACGGATTGCGACATCGCAACGGCCGGTTCGTCCAGCGTGCCATCCATTCCCGAACGAAGTCATGTGTTTCGCGACCCGGCGACGATCGTGCGTGTCGGTGTATGCTTTTCGGCAATCTGCAGCGGACGAGCCCATCCCTGGCGCGATGGCGTATCCGCTTGGCAGGACGATGGTTGACGGAGAGGTCAATGCGGAAGTCGACGATGGGTGCGATCGCAGTCGCAGTCGGTCTGGTTCTGGCAGCGTGGGGAGTGCTTGCCGTCCTCGGAGCGGCGGCTCAGGTGAGTGGCGGCAGCTACGGGGCGCAACCCGTGAGCGATTTCGCGATCGAGCATTTCCTGTCCCTCGGCCCGCTGATTGCCCTGGGCGGTCTGGTCGTCTGGCTTTACTACCGTCGCAGCGAGGCGTCCGGTGATCGCGGACCGTCGCCATCCGGCAGCGAGAGCGAATCGCCTTCGGCCGCGCATCGAGACATCGATACCTGAATCACCGGCCTGTCTCATCCGCAAGCGTGGCCGGCCGCAGCATTCCATCCCCGGGCGACTTTCCCGCTCCGATGACCTGAAACGCGCGAATCGCCCCGATCCGACGGCAAATCCGAAATGGTTCGATAATGCGGTCGGCGATCCATGCGGACGAGCAAGCGGCCGGGAAGTCGTTGTCATGTTGCGCAGGCAACCGGGCGGCCGCATCGTTGACATGTATCTGCCGGGCCGTGTTTGCAGGCAACTCGGCCCACGACACGGCGCCTTGCCAGCCTGGTTGTTCGGAATGTGCGCCGCGCCGTTCGAATCCCCACTCGATGCCTGCCAGATGCGGGCACCGCAACCAGGAGGTGAACGATGATCACGCTGACCGTCAACGGTAGCGAGCAGCACTTCGACGGCAATCCCGACATGCCGTTGCTCTGGTATTTGCGCGATGTCCTCGGCCACACCGGCACCAAGTTCGGCTGTGGCATGGCACTGTGCGGCGCGTGCACCGTGCACCTCGACGGCGTCGCGATCCGGTCGTGCATTACCCCCGTCGCGGCCGCTTCCGGCAAGCGCGTGACGACGATCGAGGGACTGTCGACGGATCTCGATCATCCGCTGCAGCAGGCCTGGCAGGAACTGAACGTCGCGCAGTGCGGCTACTGCCAGTCCGGGCAGATCATGCAGGCCGCGTCGTTGCTGAAGACGAATCCCCATCCGACCGACGCCGACATCGACGATGCGATGTCGGGCAACATCTGCCGCTGCGGCACCTACACGCGCATTCGCGCGGCGATCCGTCTGGCCGTGCGCCGCGGAGGTGCCGCATGAGTGCGCCCGAACTCTCCGTCCATAACGAAAGCCGCCGCGCGCTGCTGCTCGGCTTCGCGTCCGGCGGGCTGCTGCTTGCGTTCGGCGTGCCGTCGCTGGTTCGTGCGGCCGTGCCCGTGCAGCCGCCCGTCAGCGCGAATCCGCAGTATGGCGGCGCGGGGATGCCGCACGGGTTGCGCGACGATCCGCACCTGTTCGTTGCGATCGCGCCGGATGGCACGGTCACCGTGACCTGCATCCGCTCCGAGATGGGGCAGGGCGTGCGCACGAGCGTCGCGCTCGTGGTGGCGGACGAACTGGGTGCGGATTGGACGCGCGTGAAGGTCGCGCAGGCCGTCGGCGACGAGCCGCGCTACGGTAATCAGAACACCGACGGGTCGCGCAGCCTGCGCCAGAGTTTCGCCGCGCTGCGTCGCGCGGGCGCGGCCGCGCGCACGATGCTCGAACAGGCTGCCGCCGCGGCGTGGGGCGTCGATGCGCGTCAGGTCAAGGCGACGGTGCATGAGGTCGTCGACACGAAGAGCGGGCGCAAGCTCGGCTTCGGCGAACTGGCGGCGAAGGCGGCCGCGTTGCCGACACCGGATCCGGCAACGGTGGTGCTGAAAGCGCCCGCCGAATTCCGCTATATCGGCAAGGGCGAAACGGCGCTGATCGACGGGCGCGATATCGTCGGCGGCCGCGCGCACTATGGAATCGACACGCGGCTCGACGGGATGCTGTATGCGGTCGTCGCGCGACCGCCAGCCTACGGTGACACGGTGGCGTCGTTCGACGCGTCGACGGCGGAGAAGCTGCCGGGCGTCGTCAAGGTCGTGTCGCTCGCGCCAACGCCGCTGCCGTCCGGGTTCCAGCCGCTTGGCGGCGTGGCGGTCGTCGCGCGCGATACGTGGACAGCGATCCAGGCACGCGCGCAACTGAAGATCGACTGGAAGCGCGGGCCCAACGCGACCTATGACTCGGC
>NZ_CAJNKE010000029.1 GCF_905232215.1 Burkholderia sp. LMG 13014 | reverse complement strand
CTTCCTCGAAGGTCGTTACGAACACGCCTACTCTCTTGGCTATCAGGATGCTATAGACTACATTCCAAGGCCGGAGTATTTTTTTATAGTCGGCGACATAATACTAAGAACTACGCTGTCATTCCATAGCGACTCTCCGCATGCGCCGCCTGGGTATAAGGCGTGCTGGGACAAATATCAATTCGCGACGGATGTAAGCAGAGATTTGGAGCCGTCATTTCAAACGGGATTTGGCTTGGTGGATGAGCTGAATCTATCGAAAACCAAGAACTCGAAAATATACAAACAAGCCATGACCAACGCGTCTTGCCTTGCTCGATTGACGAGCAAATATTTAGAACAGATGGGGCCGCAGTGCGTACCTATTGAGGAAGTAAAAGCATGCCTTGGAAGTCCGCTACTGCTTCTTTATCACTAAAGCAATTGCCGCGACTTAGAGGGCTGACAGCTTCACTCGTATCGTTTTTCACGGCCCTGTCACCGCCCCCAATACACCGCCGTAATCTGCGTCCTTTCGTGCCCAAGTTCGCGGCTGATGGTCTGCCGTGCTTGGGTATCCACGGATCACGTTTCCCCGTGGCATCAGGCATCTCCACTGTTATCCATGGTCATCCACGAAGCGCCAGGACATGAATCCATGTCCGGATTTACGTCCACGCGTCTAAAGCGACATGGGGAAATCGCTTTAAATGCAATAGAGTAGGCGGCTTTCTCTTGCTTCTGCATCGAGACGCCACCCGCCTTTACACCGTCACGCCGTCACGCCCGCGGTTCGCGCCCGACCTGTTCGAGCGGCGGGTTGAACCCGAGCACCGTGTACTCCAGCACGGACACCGTCCCTTTGCCGGCCGCGCCCTGCACGACGACCGCGCGCACGGCGCCGGCCCGGTCGAATTTCAGGCGGGTGCCAAGGGTCGCGTTGCGCAGCGCCTCCACTTCCTCGATCCGCGCGATCGCCAGCTTGCGCACCGCGCCGGACACGTACACCGGCAGGAACACCAACGCGATGAAGATCGACACCGCCTCCTTCGAGACGCTGTCGAGCACCGGCTGACCCGACATCACGAGCGACAGCGACGTCGCCGCGACGAAGATCGCGAGCACGGTCGCGCCCACGCCGAGCGACGAGAACCGCTCGGCCGCCTTCTTCATGCGTGCCTTCACGAGCGCGCGCGTGGTCGCGGAGGGCACCAGCCATTCGCGCTGCGCGCCGTGGTACCCGGCGAAGCCGAGGAACAGCGTCGCGACGGCGCTGATCGCGATGCTGGTGTACAGCGCATCGAAGATCACGCAGACGAATTCGAGCACGAACACGATCACCGGCGGCCACAGCAGCAGGCGGAACGAATAGCCGTCGCGGCCATGCCCCTGGATCCACGCTCTCACGAGCGGCAGCCGCCAGAAGCGGCTCTCCCGGTGGAGCGAAAGTTCTTCGTTGTCGGTCAATTCTTCACCTGTTGAATCCCTTGCCATTGCCGCGACGGCCGTGAACCGGCGCAACCGCATTCTCCCAGATATGCGGCGTCGTTCATCGGCGGTTCGACGCGCGCGTTCCCGCATCGCGGCCGGCCAAAACATGCCGGTACCCGATTGACCCGGCCCCTGGGATCGCCTTTATGCTGATCGCAACGAATCGACGACCCGAAGGTGTCCCATGAGCGATGTCACGCGCGGCCTGAGCGCATCGGAAGCCGCTACGCGGCTTGGCGTATCGGTCAAGGCACTGCGGCTGTACGAGCGGCAAGGACTGGTCACGCCCGGGCGGACGGTGGCCGGATACCGGGCCTACGGCCCGGACGATCTGGCGCGTGCGGCCGAAATCGCGGCGCTACGCGCACTCGGTTTGAGTCTCGCCCAGGTGGCGAGCGTACTGAGCGGCGACGCCCGCAGCCTGAGCGACGCATTGGCGGCCCATGAAACGGCGCTCGAACGCGGCATTCAGGATCTGGTCGGCAAGGTCGACCGGGTTCGCGCGATCCGCGCCGATCTGGCGCGCGGCCGGATGCCCGACGACGGCGAATTGACTCGCCTGCTCGACCCGGCGGCCACTGGCGTTGCATTCAGTCTCCCCTGGCCGTGGGGCGGCGAATGGTTCGAGTTGCGCGATATCCGTCCGTTGAACTACATCATCGGTTCGCTGGGCAGCGGCAAGACGCGGCTGGCGCTCCGGCTCGCCGACGCATTGCCCAGCGCCACGTTCATCGGGCTGGACCGACTGGAGGACGGCGGCGCGGCGGCATTCGCCGCGTTGCAGGTCGATCCGGCGCTAGAGGCACGCGTCGCGCGCACGTCGGCATGGCTCGCGGACGAAGGCGCCACGCCGTCTGCGGCGCTAACCGTGCTGCTCGCCGGCCTCGAGGCGGACGGCGCCGGCGCTCGGGTCGTGGACATGATCGAACAGGATCTCGACCAGCCCACGCAGGAGGCGCTGATTGCGTGCCTTCGCCGACGCGCCAGGGCCGACGGCCTGCGGCCGCTGTTCATGCTGACCCGCTCGTCGGCGATGCTGGATCTGTCGGCCGTCGGGCCCGACGAAGCGATCATTCTGTGTCCCGCCAACCATAGCCCACCTGCCCGCGTCGCACCGTACCCCGGCGCACCCGGCTACGAAGCCGTGGCCACCTGTCTTGCGTCGCCTGCCACCCGTGAACGGATCGCACGCCGACCGGAGGCCGGGTAACGGCGTCACCCCGGCTCGGAATCACGCGCCGGCGATGACCGAGGTGCCCGGCCCGGGCCGCCGGTGCGTTACCGCCACACGCGGTTCACGCACGAACGAGCCGGTGCAGGCGTCGAACCTGGGTCAATGCCTGCTGCGCCGACGTCAGGTTCGTGAAGCCGAGCAACATGCCGGGCGGCATCCGGCCGCCCGGGCTCCAGTCGTTCAGCGGCTGGATGGAAAACCCCTGCAGATCTGCCATACGTGCGACGGCGCGATCGTCGACAGCCGTGCGCCAGTAGGCCACGACATGCAGGCCGCCCGCGCGGGGCGGAACGTGCAGCGTATCGCCGAAGACCTTGACCAGCGCATCGACCAGCCACGCACGGCGGGTTGCATAGAGCGCGCGCATTTTCTTCAGGTGGCGCGCGAAGTGCCCTTGTTCCATGAAGTCGGCGACGACGGATTGCATCAGCATCTGGCCGCTGCCGCCGAGCCAGCCGGCGGTGTCGCGAAACGCCTCGACCTGCGCGTCGGGCACGACGAGATAGCCCAGCCGCAAGCCCGGATACAGCACCTTGCTGAACGATCCGGTGTATAGCACGCGATCGTGGCGATCCAGGCTTTTGAGCGCGGGCAGCGGACGGCCGTGGTAACGGAACTCGCTGTCGTAGTCGTCCTCGATTATCCAGGCCCGCTGCTGACGGGCCCAGTCGAGCAAGGCCAGGCGTCTGGGCAGCGACAGCGCGGTGCCGAGCGGGCTTTGATGAGTCGGCGTGACCACGGCAAAACGCGCATCGGGCGCACGGTGTTGCCCCGCTTCCACGCACAAGCCGTCGTCGTCGACCGGCACCGACACGAGCCGCATGCCCGCGTGCTCGAGCAGGCGGCGGGCGTGGATATAGCCGGGATCCTCGAACCAGCCGGTGTCGCCAGGACGCAGCAGGGTCCGGCAAATCAGATCCAGCGCACCGCGATACCCCGCGGTGATGAAGATCTGCCCGGCCGAACAGTCGATGCCGCGCGACACGCCGAGATAGGCGGACAGCGCGCGCCTCAATGTGTCGAGACCCTGCGGCGGCGCGTAGTCGAGCGACGGGATCGCCATCGCCCGCACATGACGCCCTGTCAGCCGTATCCACGGCATGCGCGGAAACGCATCGAGCGCGGGAATGCCCATCTGAAACGGCTTCGGCTCGCGCGCCGCCGGATCGCCGCGCGGCGGGTCGTCCGGCCTGGGTGCGATCGCGCGCGGCTGCCGACCATCCGGCAACTGGGGTGACACGACTGTACCGGCCGGCCCGCGTGCGACCAGGTACCCTTCGCCGATGAGGATCTGATAGGCCGCTTCGACGGTGCCCCGTGCCAGATTGAGTTGGCTGGCCAGACTCCGTACCGACGGCACGCGCTTGCCCGGTGCAAGCTTGCCCGTCTCGATCGCATCGCGGAAGCGCCGGTACAACTGCCGATAGACCGGCATGTCGAGATGACGGTCCGGCATCAGATCGTCGCAGTTCATGTCCTAGTCAAAAAGTCATTTTTTGACCCTTCAGGATACGTCATCCGGTTCGTAAAGTAACGACGTTACCTTGGAGCAATCGTGATGCCAGAGATCCATTTGAAACGCGCCGTGACGGACGAGGACTACCGGTCGGCGTTCGACGTGATGCGCGAGCTGCGCCCGCACCTAGCCGATGCCGATGCGTTCGTGCGGCAGATGCGCCGCCAGGCCGAACAAGGTTATGTGCTGCTGACCGCGCGGCACGCCAGCCCGGACGGTGCGGTCGTCGCGCTGGCGGGATACCGTCATCTTGAAAACACGGTGTACGGGCGCTTCGTCTATGTCGACGATCTGGTCGCGACCGAGCACGCGCGCGGTCAACGACTGGGCGAGCGGCTGCTCGATGCGGTGCGCGACGACGCGCGACAACACGCCTGTCTGTACCTGATACTCGATACCGGCTTGTCCAACGCGCTCGCGCAGCGCTTCTATTTCCGCCAGGGGATGCTGTCCCGTGGCATGCATTTCAGTCAGTCTCTGCAGGCGCCCTGATGAACAACCTTCTCTTTGTCGATGCCAGCCCGCATGGCAGTCATTCGCTGGGCGCGCGCATCGCGCGCGACGCCATCGCGCAATGGCAGGCGGCCCGCCCCCACGCACGGGTCGTGTCGCGCAGCCTCGGTGAACCCGGGTTGCCTTCGATATCGGCCGACTATGCGCATGCGCTGGTCGCGAGGCAGCCGAATTCCGATCCCGCGCTCGCGTGCTCCGAACAACTGATCGCGGAAGTGGAGCACAGCGACGGCATGTTGATCAGCACACCGATGCACAATTTCACGGTACCCGCGGCGCTGAAGCAGTGGATCGATTACGTGCTGCGTATCGGCCGCACGTTCACGTCCACGCCGGAAGGCAAAGTCGGCCTGCTGGCCGATCGTCCTGTGCTCGTGCTGGTGCGCTCCGGCGGCATCTGCACGGGAGCAGCGGCACGCCAGCCCGATTTCCTGACCCCGTACCTGAAGCAGGTGCTGGCCGTCATCGGCATCTCGACGGTCGAATTCATCTACCTGGAAGGCGTTGCGCCGGACGACGCAGCCATCGATGCGGTACTCGACCAGGTGGCCGCATCGGCCCTGTTGGCTCAACGAGCGACGGAACCCGCTTGAATTGGCCACGCCCCGGCGCTCGCATGCGTTACCCGATGTGTACCCGGGGCGGCTGATATCGCCCCCTCTGCGCCAGGCGCTGCGCCGTCACGTCTCCAGCCGCCCCATCCTGCGCGCCATCGCCGGGCTGACCGCATGCACCGGATCGAACCCGAAGAATTCGAGTACGTGGCGCGCGACGTCGTCGCGGTCGTTGTCCGCGCAGATCATGTGGTAGCTGTTCTCCAGCACGATCCCGCGCGCATCGGGCATCTTTTCCAGCAGGAAATCGGCCGAGCGCAGGCTCGTCAGTTCGTCCTCGCGCGCATGCAGCACGAGCGTCGGGCACGGCGTGCCGGCCGCTGCCTCCAGTGCCCAGTCGCGCATCCGGTCGACCTGGCGCACGCATGCGAGCGGCACCCACGCATAGTGGAAACTGTCCTCGCGCTCGAACTTCTTCTTCACGATCGCGCGGATCGTCGCGTTCTTGATGCCGAACGGATCGCCTTCCTCGACGCGCATCCGCTCCGCGACACCCGGCACGCGATACAGCACATGCCGCAACGCCCGGTACCACGGCGTCGACCAGCCGTCGATGAACACCGGCGTGGCCAGCAGCGCGAGCCGGCCGCGCGCATGCTGCACGCGATGGCACAGCAGCAGCGCAACCAGCGCGCCCATGCACATGCCCGCGACATGCAGCGAGTCGTATTCGTTTTCCAGCGCACGATACTGCTCGGTCACCGCGTCGAGCCAGGCTTCCGCGCGCACGCCGACCAGATCCTCGGGGCGCGTACCGTGCCCGGGCAGCGTGATCATGTGCGTATCGCCGCCCGCACGCCGCATCGCCTTGTGCAGCGAACCGAGATCGTACTGCGTGCCGCCGAGCCCGTGGATCAGCAGGACGCCCGTGCGGCCCGTCATGACGCGTCTCCGCTCATTCGTCCGCCGGCCACACGCGCTCGATCTGCCAGACGCCCGCCACCACCGTCACGTCGACATTCGAATCGAGCAGCGGCGCGCCGTGATCGGTGATCGTCTGCGTGCCGCCGTCGCGCTGCACGATACGCAGCGACAGCGACGCGCGATCCTCGCCGGCGATCTCCGCATTCCAGTAGTCGCGCAGCGCAGCGCGATCGCCCGGCTGCACGCGTTCGAGCACGAGCGGCACGCTCGCGATCTCTGCTGCAGCGACGCCGACGCCGAACACGCGCTCGACGTCGCCGCTCCACTCGATCCGCTCCGACTCCGGATCGAGCACGTATGCGATCTGGCCGGCGCTCGCGAGCGCGAGCTCCATGTTGTTCTGCAGGACCGCCGCATGCTCGTGCACACGTTCGCGCGTCGTCTTCAGCGTGCTCACCGTCAGCACCAGCAGCGACGCGACCGCCAGATAAAGCTGCGCCTCGAGCAGCGCACTGCCGTAGTGCTCGTGAAACGACGCGAACGGGCCGTCGCCCTGCGCGGTCTGCTCGATCACGATCAGTGCGAGCACCAGCACCGACGACGAGCCCGCGCGGCCGCCGAGCAGCAGCGTCACCGCGACGGTGAGGAACAACGGGATATACGTGAGCGCGAAGCCGGCGCCCGTGCCGAATTTCTGCGACGTGTCGCCGTCGAAGATCACGAGCGCGGCGCCCACGACCAGCACGAACGAAACCATGCCGAGCACCAGGTCGAAGCGCTCGTGGTCGCCCGAGCGGTGCGCGCGAAAGCGCGACCATGACGCGAGCACCGGCGTGACCAGCAGCACGCCGACGAAGTCGGACGCGGCCCACACCGACCACACGTCGAAGAACGGCGCGCCCTTGACCACCGTGTACCACGCCGCGCCGCCGATCGCGCCGACCACGCCCGCGATCAAGCCGGCAAGAATCACCGAGCGGAGGAAATACAGCCCTTCGAGCGAGAAGCGCACACGCTGGACGAGCCACACCGCAAGCGCGGCCGCACCGACCTCGTCGACCGTGAACAGCACCGCGTTGACCAGGCTGCCGTGTTCGATGCCGGTCAGCGCGAGCTGCCCGACCAGGAACGCGCCGGCCAGCGTCAGCCATTCGCGCATCGGCCGCAGCATGAACGCGCCGACCGTCACGCCGGCCGGCAGCCAGATGTAGCCCGTCAGCCGGACGGGGCCGTTGAACTGGTGCGAGATGTAGCCGGTCGCGAGATACAGCGCCGCCCAGAGCAGCGCGGCGACGAGGCCCGGCCGCGATCGTTTGGTGTCCATCGAGAATCCCTGTGTGCTGCGCCTGCGGTCGGCAGGTGCGCGATGTGCGAATGATATGCGCACGGGGCGGGCCGGGGAATACCGGGGCCGGAAGCGCGTTCCGGGCGCCCGCGCGCCCGCAAGCTGGCGGTTGTGACCGGGCAAGTATCGGAAAAGTTCGGTGTGTGCCGGGTACGGCCGGGATACGTCCGAGCGTCGTCTTGGCCGGACGGCCAAAATCGCCCGCGGCCGGTGGTTCGCACCTTGCATGAAAGGCGTCCGAAAGCATGCGCTTCAGGTATCGTCCGCGTCATCAGCCAACTTTCCACATGACCGCACGCGATGAAAACCGTACCGGCCCCGCCGATCCCGGCCCCCTCGACGCCATGAGCCGCTTCCGCGTCACCTACGACGGGCCCGCGCTCGAAACCGGGCGCATGACCGCGTAGCAGGCGAACCGCGCGGGCCACGGAGATCCAGCACCCGCTCGTGCCGCCCCACGGCGATTTCGTCACGGGCGTATTGCTCCGGCACCAGCGTTTTGCCCTGCCCGGCTTCCGCGGCGCGAATCAGCAGAAAGTCGTCCTCGAAGGCCGAGCCGCGCGCGGCCCGCGTGTCGTGGGCCACACCATGCGCGGCAAACCAGAGTGGCCAGTCGGCCCGGTCGGCGCATGCAGCAGCGGATATTTCAGGCTGTCTGATCGTGCCCGGCGTGACATGAAGCGCCTCGGCGGCAGCCTTGATGCTGCCGCGCTGACTAACTTCGACAAAGGTACGCAGCACCTCCAACGGCGGAGCGGCGGAGCGGCGGAGCGGCGGAGCGGCGGAGCGGCGGAGCGGCGCTCATTGTATTTAGCTTGCCTAAACTCATCGAGCAGAAATTATCGCTTTTTCCATCGGGACATGTAGCCGAACATTCTGAAAGCGCACACGAATCACACACACCATCAGATTTAGTTCGCCTACATCAAAACCGCATGATCGATCCCGGCGCCGGCAGGTCGCCCGACAGTTTCAACGCAGCGACCACGCGCAAGGACTCGCTCTTCCCGAACCGCCACACCGTCACTGACCCTGCATGCCATGAATGACTCGCAAGCGCCTAGCGGAGCGTCGAATCCGGCTTTTTCCGCCCACCCCGGCTATCGGCGCATGTTCGCCGCGGACCAGCTGACCCTCGGCATCTTCCTGCCGCTGCGCGCCTACCAAGGCGACATGCGCGTACTGACCGGGCAGGCCGACCTCGTCGCGGACATCGACCACCGCGGCTTTGCTGCCGTATGGGTCCGCGACGTGCCGCTGTTCGACCCGTCGTTCGGCGATGCGGGGCAGGTCTTCGACCCGTTCACCTACCTGTCCTTCCTCGCTGCCCGAACCACGCGCATTGCGCTCGCCACCGGCAGCGCGATCTTTTCGCTGCGCCATCCGATCGACCTGGCCAAGGGCGCGGCCACCATCGACCGGTTGTCGGGCGGCCGTCTCGTCATGGGAATCGCGTCCGGCGACCGGCCCATCGAGTTTCCGGCCTACGGTCTCGCGCATGCGTCGCGCGGCGAACGGTTCGCGCACGCAGTCGCCTATTTCCGCAAACTGATGCGGGCAGGAAACCTGACGATCGAATCCCCACTGGGCCGCTTCAACGGTGCGGAGCTGCTTCCGAAGGCCACCATCGGCGCGGTACCGCTGATCGTCACCGGCGCATCGGGCCAGCCGCTCACGTGGATCGCCGAGCACGCGGACGGCTGGCTGACCTATCCCGGCGATTCGCACACCCGCGCCGGCCCGCAGCGACTCGCAGAAAAAATCCGCGCGTGGCGCGCACTGATTCCCGACGGTGGATTCCGGCCGCACATGACCAACGAATGGATCGACCTCGTCGACGATCCCGATTACCCGCGCACGCCGCTGCACGGTGGGTTCATCCTGCGGACCGGCCGCCACGGACTCATCGCACTGCTGAACGAATGGCGCGAAGCAGGCGTGAACCATGTCGCGCTGGGGATCCAGTTCTCGCAACGGCCCGCGGCGGAGATCATCCAGGAACTGGCCGAGGAGGTACTGCCGCACTTCCCGTCGCACGACGGGCCGGCAGCGGTCACGACGGCGTGGTAATCGGGCGCGCGCCGGCCAGCACGGCAATCAACTGCGGCCTGCGCCGGTCATCGGTCAATGCCGGCTACCCGCCACCTGGCGGGCCGGCTGCGATCGCACCCGTACGCCACCCGCGTCGAACGCCCTCCCGATTCAATCCGCCCGTCGCCACACCGAGATCGGTATGTCGCCGTTGGCACGCGGCGGCACGCTGTAGCTCAGTTCGCCGTCCTTCAATTGATAGCTTCGCGTCTGCGTTTGCCCGATCCAGTTCGGGTACGACGCATTGCTGATGTGAAACGCGAGCGTGTGTTTCGCGGGATCGACGGTCAGCGTGCCGTAGTGGGTACTCGAGCCGAGCACGGCGTCACGGAATTCGTCCGGCGTGCCGGTCGCCTTGTCGTTCGACGCGAAGCGCGGGCGCTCCGACCTGAAGATCTGCAGCGAATAGTTCCCGTGCACGTCGATCAGCAGCAGCCCCTTCGGATCGGCACCATAGTCGCGGCCGACCGTGCCGTCGGGATGTCGCACGTCCGCCGCGACCAGCGTCCACGTCCCCGCGAGCGACGGCGCGGCCGATGCGTCGCCGGGAATCATCGATGCGGCCAGCAGCATGCCGGGAAAGCCCTGGCGGAATATCGAGCGGATGTTCATTCACGGTCCTTGTCGGAAAGAAGGGAAAAAACCTCACGGACATCCGCAGCCGCGTATCGCGCGCATCCCCGTGAACCGGAACGACCGGTTCACTTGATGGTAGCGACGGGAATGTGCAATAAATACGATAATTCGAAATCGACTTATAAGAAAAACCGAATCATGACGCTTCCGAATCTCGACATGGATGCGCTGCGCACGCTGATCGCCGCGGATCGGCTCGGCAGCCTCAACCGCGCCGCCGACCGGATCGGCCGATCCCAATCGGCGGTCAGCCAGCAGATGCGCAAGCTCGAAACGCAGATCGGCCAGCCGCTGTTTCGCCGACAGGGGCGCGGCCTCGTGCCGACCGAAGCCGGCGAACTGATGCTGTCCTATGCCCGCCGCATTCTCGAACTGAACGACGAGGCGGTCGGCGCGATTCGCGGCGCGGCGATCGACGGGGCCGTGCGCTTCGGGCTGCCCGGCGACTTCGCCGAATCGTGGCTGCCCGTCGCGCTCGGCCAGTTCAAGCGCACCCACCCGGGCGTGCGCGTCGACATCGTCGTCGACGGCAACGGCGCGCTGCTCGACCGGCTCGATGGCGGCGAACTCGACCTCGTGCTCGCGATGGGCCGCGGGCATCGCGCCGACGCGGAGCATCTGGTCACGCTGCCGATGGCGTGGATCGGGCCGCATGGCATCGACGTGCGTCCGCGCGCCGGCGCGCCGCTGGATCTCGCGCTGTACAAACCGCCGTGCCTGTTCCGCAAGGCCGGCACCGATGCGCTCGACACGGCCGGCATCCCGTGGCGGCTCGCTTACACGACCGGCAGCCTGCAAAGCCTGTGGGCCGGCGTCGCTGGCGGACTGGGCATTACGGCGAGAACGATGGTGGGTGTGCCGCCGACGCTGCGGCAACTCGGCGAGCGCGACGGCCTGCCGCCGCTGCCGTTTGTCGACGTGTGCCTCCATGCGGGCGGAGGCGATGCGCGTGCCGCGCTCGTGAGCCTGAAACGCGTGGTGGTCGACACGCTGATCGCCAATCTCGTCGATGCGCAAAAGGCATCCGGCCGGCACACGGGATGATCGGCCACGGATGCGCGCCGGATTCGGCGCCGCGCCCTTTGACCGGCTGCCCACCATCGGGAATGATTCGCTGCGGGGGGCGACCTTCTCGTCGACGATCCCGCATTCCCGAACCAACGAGTCCGCACGATGACACCCGCAATCCGCCTGCGCCCGGCATCCGCCACCGACCTGCCGTTCCTGTTGAACCTGCGTCGCCTCACGATGACCGAGCACCTGCAACGCGTTGGCGCACCGACCGACGACGACGCGCACGACCGGCGCATCCGCGCGCACTTCGACGATGCGATGATCGTCTGCGAAGGCGATGACGCCATCGGCTTGCTGAAGGTGACACGCGCCACCGACGAGTGGCACGTGCACCAGATCCAGATCCTCCCCGCGCACCAGGGCCGGGGCATCGGCGAGGCCGTGCTCAACGCATTACTGAACGACGCGGCACACGCGCACGTGCCCGTGTCGCTCAGCGTGCTGCATGGCAACCCGGCACGGCGGCTCTACGAACGGCTCGGCTTCCGCAACGAGTCGGAAACCGACACGAGCGCGAGCATGATCTGGCGCGCGTGACGCCCGGCGTGTCGACACCGCGGCATTACTGCGTGATCTTCGCGTCCTTCAGCAAGTTGCCGATCATCTGCGCACTCGCCTTCTCCACGGCGGCCGCCTGCAATTGCTGCTGAAGCCCCGGCTTCGCGGTCGCGAAGCCCGGCACCTGCGTCGGCCGCTTCGCATCCAGCTTCACGATCGCCCGCACGCCATCGACCGGAATCGAATCGTTCGTCGCGGCACCGACCTTCAGTTTCTCGAGTGCCTGCGCGACCGGCAGCGGCAAGCCGGACGTCTTGCCTTCCGTCGCCGGCGTGTTGAAGCTGACCCACGGCAACTCGCCGCCGGTATCGCGGCTCGGCGCCATGCTGTACTGGCGCGCCAGCCCGTCGAACGACTTGCCCGCCTTCAGTTCGCTCAGCACCGTCGCGGCCGTCATCGGATCCTGGACGACGATCAGGCGCGGCTTGTACTCGTTCTTGCCGAGCGCGGCCACGAGCTCGTCGTAGCGCGCCTTGACCTGCTCGTCGGTCACCGGCTCGGGCTTCACGTTGTCGCGCAGGTATAGCTGCACTTCGGCATTCGTTTTCGCCTGCTGCACCGCCGCCTTGACCTCGGGCTTGTCGGCATAGTTCGCCTTCTCGGCGGCCTGCTGAATCAGCACGCGCGTGATCAGCTGATTCTTGATCGCCTGGCGGATCTGCGGCGAGTCGGGTTGCCCGGACGCGCGCAGCAGCGTATCGACGTCGGCCTGCGTGATCGGCGTGCCGTTGACCGTCGCAACGGTCGCCGTGGCAGCCGCCGTCTCTGCGTGGACAGTACCGCTCAGCGCGCCGGCCAGCGCAGCGATCAGCAACAGGCGGTTCGGTGTCGTTTTCGTCTTCATCTTTTCGTCACTTCGGCTCAAAAAACGCGGCATGGGGCTGCCGCGCACATTCACCGGCGCGGCAAAGCGCCGGTGCAACCATTCAGTCGATTCGGTTCATCGTCATGGGCACGCGCAGTGCCTGCCGATGCCGCTGTCATTGTGCCCGGAAGCGATTTTTCGCGTCGTGTGGTTGGGGACAGCCGCCTGGCGGGCGGTGAGGCGCGCGTTGCGCACGCCGGCCATTACGAACGCGTGATGTGGAAATTCTGTGGAAACGCCGTGGAAATCCCGCGAAATCGCGATGAATCACATCATGGCTTCGCGAGCCCGGCCGCCGGCCGAGGTCGAGGCGGCCGCGCGCGCCTCGTCGAAGAAGTCAGGGCGTCCACCGGTACACGGTGATGCTGTTCCCTTTCACGTTGTTCTTCATCACCACGTACTCGCCGTTCGATCGGCGGTATGCACGAATGCTGTACATCGCATCGATCGCGCTGCTGGTATCGACGGTCGCGGGGCTCGCGTTGACCAGCGTGGTGTCGAGATTGCCGGTGGTGAGGTTGAACGCGTCGACGTTCGGCCACAGCGGCCCGCTGCTGCTGAACCAGTAGCCGACGAACAGATGGTTGCCCACCGCGTCGATCGATTTCGCGCCGCTGTGCGGCAGCGTGATCACCGGGTCCGGCTTCGTCGTGTTGCCCGCGCTCCAGCCGTGATACACCTCGATGCGCGTGCCGATCGACGTCCAGTCGTTGCTCCCGACGGCACCCTGCGCGAGCACCATCGTGTCGCTGTCCGCGAGATAGACGATGCGCGTGAGCGGCTGGATGCTGTCGGGCACGCGGGTCGCAACGCCCGGCCCCCACGACGGCTTGCCGCTCGCGTCGAAGCCGGTCAGCGGATAGTGGGTAATCGCGCCGGTCTTGTCGAGGCCGGCCCACACGCAGCCCTTGCTGTCGATGCTGAAACCGCTCGTCACGCGCCGCGTCGTGTTGAACGCCGGGCCCGGGATCGAGCCGTCCGGGATCGCGATGTAGCCGTTCGCCGCGTTGAAGTGGAAGAAGTAGAAGACCGGCGGATTCTGGCCCGCCGCGACGAGGATCCGGTTCGCGCCCACCGACGTGAGCAGCCCGAAATGCTCGTCGCGCTGCGTGTCGCTCATGTTGATGCGCGGATCGGCCGGATACGCGAACGGATCGACCGTGTTCGCGACGAACGTGCCGCCCGCGCTGCCGCCGTACACGTGCGTGCCGCCGTAGAACAGCGCGCCATCGGTGACCGGGTCCGGCGCGGCGATCCCTTCGAAGTTCAGCGACTGGAGTGTCCACCGCAGGCTGCCGGTGCTGCTGTACGCATGAATGTCGGTCGCGCCGTTGCGGCCGAGATCCCAGCTGCCGCCCCACGGATTGTTGAGCACATAGAGATTGCCGCCGGTGTCCTTGCCGATCCCGACGATACGCGTGAAACGCTGCGCACCGGCCTGCCCCTTGATGCCCGTCGTCGTGTCGAGATAGCCGCCTCGCACGCCGAACGTGCCGGCCAGCGCGGGCCGACCCGCCACCGTATAGCGCTTGATGTTCTGGTCGGGGCCTTCGTCACCCACCAGCAGCTGCCCGGCCGCCGCATCGACATACAGCGCCGACGGCTGCGACCCGGCCGGCATCCGGATCGTGTTCAGCAGCGCACCGGCCGGGCTGAAGCCGACGATCGAGCCCGCGCTCTTCTGCGCGACCCACACGTTACCCGCTGCGTCCACCTCGAGCGCGCCCGGCCCCGATACGTTGATGTCCCGCTGCCACACGCCGTCGGTGGTGAACACCCGCACGCGATTGCCGTAGAAGTCGCTCGCATAAAGCAGCGAGCCGGCCGTCGCAAGCCCGGTGACGACGTCGATGCGCGGCTGGTTGGTCGCCGCGCTGACCTGGATGACGCGGTCGCGATACTTCGTCGCGCGGTTGTAGCGCCCCACGGCGCCGCTGCCGTAGGTCTTGCCGGGCTGCAGCGCGACGAACAGCGAGGTCGCGTTGCCCGTGATCGCGCTGCCCTGGAACTCCGCGTGCGTGCCGATCGAGCCGAGGCTCTTGCCGTTCTGGTAGATCGCGACACCGCCTTCATCCTCGTCCCACATCGAGGCCGTATAGATCACGCCTTCGGGCGCGACCCACATCGCGCGCGCGACGTTGCCGACGTGGGCCGCAAGCGTGCCGTACGTGTTCGCGAGCCAGTCGGTGGTGTTGCGTGCTTGAACGGAAGGGGTCATCGCGGCGATCGCTGCGGCGAGCAGCACAGCCTGAAATCGTTGTCTGGCGACCATGACGGATGCTCTCCTGGATGGTGAGAACTTTCACCTGAAGGGCCGGCCGGATGGCTTGAAAACCGCGATGCGTAAATTCTTCCCCTGAATCATCCGGCGCAGTCGGTATTACGTGCAGCATGCGTTCGATAATGCGTAGCGCGAGAATAGCGTTATATAAATCGAAAAAAATTGCGGATCGCTCGTGCCGCTGCGCTTTCCGCCGGTTCGGCTTCGATTGCATTGCCGGTCGCGCCCATCCACGCTGACGAGGCGCGCGACAGCGCGACAGTGAATGGTCACTTACACGTCGAATCGGGGATCGGAAAAATCAGGCGTGTGCCTGCGGGAATATCGCCGCCGGTTCAGCGACGACGGATTGAATCGGCGAGCGCCGGTATCAATCAGGGAATCGAGCGGAAAATCGTCGCGTTCAATACGGAATCATTGCCCCAAAAACAAATCGCCGGCCTGAATCCGTTGCGAATCCAGGCCGGCGATCGTCCATGAGCAAGGGGCAGGCAACGCGCCACTATCGCTGCGCTGCCGCCCTGCCGCGCATCATGCCGATGCCGAGGTTTCCGGCACCTTCACCTTCATGACGCGTCCGTTGTCCGGATCGTCGTCGTCACGCGGATCGTCGAGCTGCCCTTCCCACTTCGCGACCACGGCCGCCGCGATCGAGTTGCCGACCGCGTTGGTGGCCGAGCGCCCCATGTCGAGGAACATGTCGACGCCCATGATCAGCAGCAACCCGGCTTCCGGCATGTTGAACTGGTTGAGCGTCGCCGCGATCACGACCAGCGACGCGCGCGGCACGCCCGCCATCCCCTTCGACGTGACCATCAGCATCAGCAGCATCGTGATCTGCGTGCCCAGCGGCAGATGGATGCCATACACCTGCGCGATGAACAGCACCGCGAACGTGCAGTACATCATCGAGCCGTCGAGGTTGAACGAATAGCCGATCGGCAGCACGAAGCTCGAGATCTTGCGGTTCACGCCGAAGCGGTCGAGCGCGTCCAGCAGCTTCGGATAGGCGGCCTCCGAGCTCGCCGTCGCGAACGACAGCAGGAACGGCTCGCGGATCAGCCGGATCAGCGTGAATGCCCGCTTGCCGAGGAACACCACGCCGGCGAGCGTCAGCACGCCCCACAGCAGCGCCAGGGCCAGATAGAAGCTCGCCATGAACTTCGCGAACGTGAGCAGGATGCCGAGCCCCTGGGTGGTAATCGTCGACGCCAGCGCCGCGAACACCGCGACCGGCGCGAACCACATCACGGCGCCCGTCACCTTCAGCATCACCTGCGCGAGATCGTCGATCACGCCGGTCAGGCGCTTGCCCGATTCGCCGAGCGCGGACAGCGCGGTACCGAAGAAGATCGAGAAGACGACGATCTGCAGGATTTCGTTGTTCGCCATCGCTTCCGCGATCGACTTCGGCACCAGGTGGACCACGAAGTCCTTCAGCGTGAAGGCGCCCGTCTTCAGGCCGAGGGCCGCATCGGACGCCGGCAGCGGCAGGCTCAGATGGCTGCCCGGTTGCAGGATCGTTGCGGTCAGCAGGCCGAGCAGCAACGACGTAAACGATGCGATGAAAAACCAGCCGAACGCCTTGACGCCGACGCGGCCCACCGCGCTGCCGTCGCCCATCTGCGCAATGCCGACGGTCAGCGTCGCGAATACCAGCGGCGCGATGATCATCTTGATCAGGCGCAGGAACACGTCGGACAGCAACGACACGTAGCCGGCGACCTCCTTCGCCATGTTCGGGTCGGGAAACGCGCTATGACAGGCGTAACCCACTGCGATACCAAGAATCATCGCGACAACGATGTACTTGGTGATGTTGCGCTTCTTCTTCATTAGTAATCCAAATCACAAAGCTTATGTTGCTAACGGCTGGCACATCTTTCGCGCCCGGCTACGAATCGAAACCCACGTCTCTCTGGGTGCGACAAGTCCGCCGTTGGCGATCGCCATGGCGGACAAGGGGGGGCATTCTAACGCAAATGCCCCCCTGGCTTTCAAATTTGAAAGTCGATCGGGTTGATCTGCGTCCGGATGCCGTCCAAAAAGCCGGTTTTGTCGCGATCCAGCCCGCATCCTGTGCGATCAGGCAGGTAATCGGGCCACATCGCCGTTCGCGCCGGGGCCACCACGATTCGCGCGCCGGCGGCAGGAACCGCGTCACCTGGCGTCCCCCTCCTCCCCGCCGGCATCGCACCGCGTGACGACTCCGCAAGCGTTCGCGACACATCCTCACAAAGATGCGCAGACCTTGACACTACGATACGTAATGCTTCTGTAATATTTTGAAACGATTCGCATTGCCGCCACGCCCGGGCGTCGATGCGCACGCCCGCATCGGCAACACGGAACCGGGTTCGGGTCATGGCTTTCAACGGGTTGAGGCATTCATTTTTTAAGCAGTCCTGCTCAATGAATGAGCGAGGAAAGGCGGCATCGTGATGAACATTCTGTATACCAACTTCCACGGCGACTACGGCGGCGGCCAGGACACCTACGTCCGCGATCTCGCTGCCGCGATGAGCCGGCACCATCGCGTGACCGTCGCGTCGCCGGAAGGCAGCCGCCTGTCGCGATTGTTGAAGGACAGTCCCGACGTGGCCATCTTCGACATGGAATTCAAGCCGCGCTGGAACCGGCTGTGCCAGGAAATCGTCCGGCTGCGCCAGCGGATCGTCGCCGAGCGTTTCGACGTCATCCATGTCAACGGGGCCGCCGATCACCGGCAGGTGATGCTCGCGCTGCTCGGCTGCCGGTATCGGCCTGCGGTGGTGCTCACCAAGCACAACACCTATCGCGCCGACAGCTTCGGCAACGTGCTGCGCGCACGCCTCGCCACCGACCACACGATCGCGGTCAGCGACTACGTGGCGGGCATGCTCGCGCGCCAGTCGCCGTATGGCAACGTCACGGTCGTCAAGCACGGCGTGCGCCGGCAGGCCGCGGAACGACTGGCGAGTGACGAAATCCGCCATCGCAAGATCGCGTTGTTCGGGCCGGCCAGCGCGGACGCGATCGTGCTGGGCAGCAGCGCCGGCACCGCGCCGCAAAAAGGCTGGATGGACCTGATCGCGGCGCTGGGCCGCCTGCCCGAACACGAGCGCGAACGGTTTCGCGTGCTACTGATCGGCGCGGAGCCGACCGCCGAGCAACGCGAACAGATCGCGCACCACCGCATGGCGGCGCGCACCGCTTTCACCGGCCGCCTCGACGACGTGCGCGCGCCGTTCTCGATCATCGACGTGTCGTTCGTGCTCTCGTACCAAGAGAGCCTGTCGTATGCGTGCCGCGAAGCGATGTCGTTCGGCTGCCCCGCGATCGTGACGCGGGTAGGCGGGCTGCCCGAGAACGTCGAGCCGGGCGTGGACGGCTGGGTGGTTCCGCCGCGCGAGCCGGAAGCAATCGAGGCAATCCTGCGCGCGATCGTGCGCGAACCCGGGTGCGTGCGCGAGATGGGTCGCAGCGCGCGGCTGAAGGGCAAGCGCGAGTTCTCGTTCGAACGATTCGTCGACGCGACGCTGTCCGTCTATCAGAAATCGATTCGACACAACCCCAATCGTCGGGTGACATCCTTGAGGTCCGTTTAATGGCAATGAACATCTGGAAGAAATACTGGGATCTGCGCACGCAGGAGTGTCCGTGCGACGTGCACTTCATCGAATGGCTGGAATCCGTTCGCCTGAACGGCATCCGCATCTATCACTTCGGCACCGGCGGCCACCATCATGTCGGCCTCGAATGCGCGCGGCCGCGCCTGAACAACACCGTCTTCGGCGTGACGGCGTCGCCGAAGGAATACAAGTCGTACGTCGATCTCGTCACGCGGCAACCGGAGGTGAGCAAGACCTATCTGGCCTATTTCGGCGACATCTATACGAGCAACTCGGACCTGCTGCCGGCGTTCGACGTCGTCACGCTGTTCCATCTGTGCGAATTCCGCGACGAGACGAACAGCCGCTACGGCGCGAAGACCGACGCCGAAGTGCTCGACCTGTTCGCCCGCCATACCGCGCGCGACGGCCACCTGCTGTTCTACAAGGGCTCGTCGGCGTACCGGCAGGCCGAGCCGATCATCGAGCAATGGGCCGCGAATGCCGATTTCGTCGAAGTCGGCGACTTCAAGACCCTGCGGATTTTCCGCAAGGCCGCGTAATTCCCCGTTCTCGCGACCCGCTCATGCTGCTGCCCGCCCCGCGCTACCCGATCCTGATGTATCACCAGATCCGCACGCTGCCGCCGCCGACCGACCGGCTGCGCAGCCTGAGCGTCGCGCCCGATGCGTTCCGCCGCCAGATGACGCTGTTCAGGCGGCTCGGCTATCGCGGCCTGAGCGTGCGCGAACTGCAGCCGTACCTGCGCGGCGAGCGCAGCGGGAAGGTGTTCGGCATTACGTTCGACGACGGCTTTCTCAACGTGCTGACGCATGCGATGCCCGTGCTGGACGCGCTCGGCTTCACCGCGACCTGCTACTTCGTCGCGGGCCGGTTCGGCAGCGAGAACGACTGGGATGCGGGCGCCGATACCGCACGCTCGCCGCTCATGACGTGCGCGGACATGCTCGCCTGGCGCGATCACGGCCATGAAATCGGCTCGCATACGCTCGATCACGTCGCGCTGTCGCACGTACCGGCGCACGTGTCGGACGTGCAAATCACCGAATCGAAGCGGCGGCTCGAAGCGTTCAGCGGCCAGACCATCGAATCGTTCTGCTACCCGTACGGCGATCTGGACCCGCGTGTGCGCGACCAGGTCGTCGCCGCGGGTTACCACCACGCGACGACGACGCGGCGCGGCTGCGCCGATGCGGACGACGATCGGTTCCTGTTGCCGCGAATTCCGGTCGCGGGCGGTGTCGGTGCGCTGCGGCTGTGGTTCAAATGCGCAAAGGCGCGGATTCGGCGGCGCCGGTCGCTCGCGTGACATCGACCGTCGCCCTGGCTATTCCGGCCGCTGCCTGCCGAATGCGAGCAGACCGGCCAACGCGATTCCCATAAACAGGATCCATCCCGGCGCGAGCACCGTCCAGCCTGCGGCGATGCTGCCGATGAAGTTGCCGAGCATCCCGCCGATCGCCCACGAAATCGCCGACGCGCCGAAATAGCGGCCGGCATTGCCGTCCGTCGTCAGGTCGGCGAGCGCGATATTCGACGCGGGAAGAATCAGGCTCTCGCCAAACGTGAAGACGATCGCGATCACGACCAGGATCACGAGCGACGCCTCCGCGCCCCGGTCGCGGGTGAACAGCAGTGCCGCAATCGCAAAGCAGCCACACAACGCGGCATGCCCGATCACCATCATCGCGCGCCAGTTCGTGCGCTGAAACCAGCCCATGCCGAGCCAGGCGGTGGCGATTCCGATCAGCGCGTTCGTGATGTAGAACGGTCTCACGCCATTAAAGCCGTGTGCGCCATGCGAAAAGGTCAACGGGATGAAGACGTAAATCTGCGTATACACGGTCCAGAACGGAACAAGCGCCCAGCAGAGCCGGCGGAACCGCCTGTCGCCAAACGCGGCCAGCACACCGCGCAGCGGGTGCGCCGCGGCCGCGGGGCGCCGGCTTCGCCCCGCGATCCACGGAGCAATCAGCGCGAGCGCCGTGAACACTGCGCCGCTCACCAGAAACGGCAGTGCCCCGTTCGTGTTCGGCACGACGATCAGTAGCGCAGGGCCGATCAACGCGCCGAGATTGAGCGCCAGATTGTTCAGTGCGAACACCTTGGGACGCACCGCGCCATCGAGCGAGCCGAAGATCGAATACGCGGTCGTTTCGTAAAGCGCGGCCCCCAGCCCGGACAGGCACGCCCACATCAACAGGCCCGGCAGCGACCGCGCCAACGCGAATCCGACGAACCCCGCCGCACGGCAAAGCAGGCCGAGCGTGGTCAGCACGCGACTGCTGAAGCGATCCGTCGAGGCACCCAGCACCAGCGGCAGCAGCCGGCTCGCCAGCAGATTCACCGTCAGCACGCTGGCGACGCTACTCGCGTCCAGATGACGCTCCATGTCCAGGAACGCGGCAAGCAGCGGCAGCGACCCGAACACCGACAGATTCACGAGGAACTGGAAGATCAGCAGGACCCGCGTCGACGCCGGCACGCCGTCCGCGATTCCCGTGAGCCAGGCAGCCGGCTTGCTGTCCTTCTGGCGAAACGGGTCGACTCTGTCGCCGGACACCCGGCGATCGCAATCATCCATCATGTTCTCCGCTGACGTTCGATGCCGGCCAGACGGAGCATGAAAAAAGCCCCGTCCGTTTCCGGCGGGGCTTGGGGTGGGTTTGACACACTGGCCTACGACGCGCAACCTCCTCCCGGCCCGCCATTGGCGGTCGTGGTGGTAGTCGTGGTCGTGACGAAACGTGCGTTCATGTGACGAATCTAGTCAACCTGCTGCCGGACGTCAATACGTCCACCGTGTGGCCTGTCAGAGACGAAACTCGCCGAAACCACGGAAAACGCGCCGGTCTTCCCGATTTCGCGCACGCACCCTTCGGCCATCCGCTCACCGACGGAACGCCCGGCGCATCTGCGCGCCGGCCACGTCGAACACCTGGCGGGCTGCCGGCGTCACGCCGACCATGTGGATGCACGCATGGATCATCCCCGGCAGCACGACGCAATCGGCCGGCATGCCGGCTTCCCGCAATCGCCCGGCATACGCCTCCGCGTCATCGCGCACCGGGTCGTACTCGCACGCCAGCAACGTGGCCGGTGGCAAACCCTCGAACGAAGCCACCCGCAGCGGCGACACACCGGGTGAGCTGCCGTCGTCCGCATCGGCCAGGTACAGGTCGAAGCAAACCCGCATGATCTCTTGCGTCAGGTAGTAGCCCTGCCCGCAAGTCCGATAGGACACCGTGCTCATCGACGCATCGAGCGGCGGATACAGCAAAAGCTGATGCGCGATCGCCGGGCCGCTCCGCTCCCGTGCGACCAGGCACGCAGCCGCCGCCAGGTTGCCTCCGGCACTGTCGCCGCCGACGGCGATGCGCGCCGGGTCCAGCCCCAGGGCGCCCGCCTCGCGGAATACCCAGTCCAGCGCATCGCAGAAATCCTCCAGCGGCACCGGAAACGGGTGCTCCGGCGCAAGCCGGTAATCGACCGACAGCACGACGCATTGCGTCGCGTTGGCCAGCGCGCGGCAAGGATTGTCGTAAAGCTCGAGCGTGCCGAGGCACCACCCGCCGCCGTGCGCATAGACGATCGCCGGCTGGCCTGCCACGCGCGCCGATGTCACCGCGGGCCAATAGGCCCGCACGCGAATCTGCCGCCCGTCGCGCGTGGGCACCGCGAAGGTTTCCGTACGGTCGACCGCTTCCAGCGGTCCATGCCAGCCCCGCAGTGCCGTATCGGTGGCTTGCCGCAACGCGTCCAGCGACGCAGGCGGCTCGCCCCCGGCCAATCGCTCCAGCAGCGCGGCGATGTTCGCGTCGATCGGCATGGTCAGCGGCTCCGTTCCAGGAACGGCAGCAGATGGCCGATGAACGCGTCCGGCGCCTCTTCCATGATGAAGTGGCCGCAATCGGGGACGACCGCGCCCTGCAGATCCGTCGCGTTGTCGCGCATCGTGACCAGCGGCGCATCGTTGGTCGCATGTTCGGCACCGATGGCGAGCACCGGCATCGCCAGCTTGTGCTGCGCCCGCTCGCGGTTCTGCCGGATCGTCTCCGGAATCGCGCGGTAATACGAGAAGCCGCCGCGCAAGCCGCCCGGCGCCGCATAGGCGTCGATATACACATCGACGGCCACGCAATCGCGCCTGAACGACCAGCGGTTGAACATGAACTCAAGATAGGCCCGCTCACGTCCGGCAATCAGCGTCTCGGGCAGATCGGCCAGCTGGTTGAACATGAAATGCCACAGGAAGATGTTCTCTTCCGGCGGAGCGAAGATCGACGGCGCGGGCGCCAGCCCCGGAATCACGGCCTCCGTGAGCGCCAGCGACTTCACGGCCTCGGGCCGATCGCTCGCCAGCGCATAGGCCACCCACATGCCGACGTCGTGGCCGGCCACCTGGTACACATCGAAGCCGAGCTGCACCATCACGCGATGCAACGTGGCCGCCGTGTGCCCCGTGTCGTAACCCGCATCCGGCCGGTCGGAGTAGCCGGTGCCTGGCGGATCGACCGCGATGGCCATGAAGCCGCGCGCGGCGAGCGCCTGCATCACATGACGCCATGCGTACCAGGTTTGCGGCCATCCGGGAATCAGCAGGACCGGGGTGCCGACGCCGGCCGTGACGCAATGAATGCGCTGGCCGTCGATGCGGACGTATTGATGGGCAAAGCGTTGAGCGTCGGCGAACGACGACTGAAGTTGAGCGGACATATCGATGGTTCCTCGCAATGGGGGGCCGGCTCAGGCGATGCCGAGCATGTCGTGGATTTGCTGTTGATTGACCGCGGCACCGGCGAAGTCGTCGAAGACGCGCTCCGTCACCCGGATGATGTGGTCGTTGATGAACGCGACGCCTTCGCGCGCGCCGTCCTCCTGATCCTTGAGGCAGCACTCCCACTCGAGGGTGGCCCATCCTGTGTAGTCGTACTGAGCAAATTTCGAAAAAATTGCCTTGAAGTCGACCTGACCGTCGCCGAGCGAGCGGAAACGGCCGGCACGCTCCAGCCACGAGCTGTAGCCGCCGTAGATGCCCTGACGGCCCGACGGCAGAAACTCGGCATCCTTCACATGGAACATGCGAATGTGTTCGCGATAGATATCGATGTAGGCCAGATAGTCCAGTTGCTGCAGCACGAAATGGCTGGGATCGAACAGCATCTTGCAGCGCGCGTGCTGGCCGACCAGCGCATGGAAGCGCTCGAAACTGACGCCGTCGTGCAGGTCTTCGCTGGGGTGGATCTCGTAGCAGAGGTTGACGCCGTTTTCATCGCAGACGTCGAGAATCGGCCGCCAGCGGCGCGCCAGTTCGTCGAAGGCCGTCTCGATCAGGCCGGCTGGCCGTTGCGGGAACGGAAACAGGTACGGCCACGCGAACGAGCCCGAAAAAGTGCCCATGTCGGTCAGCCCCAGGCGGCGTGACGCCCGCGCCGCCAGCTCGAGCCGATCCAGCGCCCATGCGGTGCGCGCGGCCGGATTGCCGCGCACGGCCTCGGGCGCGAAGTTGTCGCACATGGCGTCGTACGCCGGATGCACGGCGACCAGTTGCCCGAAGATATGCGTGGTCAGTTCGCTGATCTCCAGCCCGTGTTCGGCCAGCATGCCCTTCACGTCATCGCAATAGGCCTGGCTTTCTGCAGCGGTCTCCACGTCGAACAGCCGGCCGTCCCACGCGGGAATCTGCAGCGCCTTGAAGCCGACGCCGGCCGCCCATTGCGCGATATTCGGCAAGCTGTTGAACGGCACCGCGTCGTCGGCGAACTGCGCGAGATGGAGACTGGGGCCCTTGAGAGTACGCATGATCAACTCCTATTGTTTGTTGATCGACAAAGAATAGAATGCCGGAACGGTGCGTGTCAACACGGCGCGCGATAAAATCGGCGCACGATGTGACGACGGACGAAAGGGATATGGCGGGACGACCGAGAGAATTCGATCGCGACATGGCGCTGAAACGCGCGATGCTCGCGTTCTGGCGACGCGGCTACGAAGGCACGTCGATGTCCGACCTGGTCGAAACGATGGGCATTGCGTCGGCGCGCATCTATGCCGCCTTCGGCAGCAAGGAAGCCCTGTTCCATGAAGCCGTGGCGCTCTACGAACAAAGCGAAGGCGGCTTCGCCGATCGTGCGCTCGGCGAGGAAACCGACGTCCGCGCGGCCGTCGAGCGGATGCTGCGCGACGCCGTCGCCGCTTATACGAAGCGTGGCCAGCCGCACGGCTGCATGGTGGTCTCCGCCGCGACCAACTACTCGGCCGAAAACGAAGGTGTCATGGAATGGCTGGCCGCCCATCGGCGCGCACGCACGCAATCGATCGCCGAGCGCCTGCAGCTCGCCGCCGCGCAGGGGCAGCTCGCGCCGGGCACCGACATCAAGGCGCTGGCCGATTTCTATGCGACGCAGCTGCACGGCATTTCCGTACAATCCCGCGACGGGGTATCGAAAGAGCGCCTGCTCGCCGCTATCGGGCCGGCGATGATGCCGCTCGCGATGGCGGTACGCGACAACGCGTGACGCGGCCCGACGCGCCGCCCCGGCCGGTCATTTCGCGCTTGCGCGCCCTCGCCTCGGTTTCGGTTTCGGTTCGGGTTCGACCGGCTCGGGCGCGGCGCTCCCGGACGGGGCGTGTCTCAGTTTGAGCGCGATGTCGAGTTGCGCGATCCACCCGGGATCGTCGAGCGACGCGCCCAGCAGGGTTTCGATGCGCTCCAGCCGATGGATCAGCGTATTGGGATGAATGTTCAGGCGCTCGGCCGTCACCCTGCGCCGCTGCCCGCTCTCGAAATAGGCAGCGAGCGTCGCGATCAGATCCGCCTCGCCCGACAACTGCTCGATCAGCGAGACCAGGTAGCGCAGCACGTTGGGCGTGCCGCGCACGCTTTCCTCGATCGCGATCGACGAGTACCGGTGAATCCTGCGGGACTGCCCGTCGCGCGGCGCGAAGTCGACGGCCTTCAGCGCCTCGGTGACCGACGCGGCCCAGCCGTCCGCACCATGATTCATCAGGCCGATCCCGATGTTGCGCATGCGCGGTTCCGCACCGACGAGGCGCGCCGCCCGCTCGGCGACGAGCTGGTCGCAGCGGCTGAGCGTATCGCCGCGCGTGCACGGCACCCAGATCACCAGCCGTTCGCGATGCCACGCATGCACGAGCGCCTCCCGCGCCACTTCCAGATGCCGTGCCGCAATCAGGACGAGCCGTTCGAGTTCGTCGTACCGGACAACCGGCGGAAGATCCCGGAGGTCGGCGTCGATCGCGAGTGCGACGCGCGGTGACGTGGCATCCAGTCCGAGCGCGGCGGCCAGCTCCGCAAACATCGCGGCATCGCCGGATGCATGGAAGATCACGTCACGGAACTGATGCAGCAGCGATTCACGCCACCAGGCCTGCTGGTGCTGCTCGGCCGTATAGGCTTGCGCGGTGATCTGCGCCTGCTCGTCGAAGAAGTCGAACAGATACGGCGACACGTCGAACAGCAATTCCTCCGCGAGTGCCGGGTCGGCCCGGCCGAGCTCGGCGCTCACCCGCCAGATCTCGCGCGCGCCAAGCTGATACGCACGCAGGATCGACTGCAGCGGCACATTCTGGTGCACGCGGCGCCGCGCCGATTCCTGCAACGCGTCGATGACCTCCGCCGAACAGGGCTTCCCGGTCAGTAACGACCGGAGGCACAGATCCGTCTGCAGCGACATCGCTTCGAAGATGTCGTTTCTGACGGTCGGTGCGAGGTCCCGGTAGCCCTCGAGCTTCATCAGGATTGCATACGCGCTCTCGACGATCACGGCGCGGTCGTCCGCGAGCTCGGCAAGCTTGTCGCGCAGGCGCGAGCTGAGGGAGGGAACGATGACTGGCATGGTCGGCTTGGGTCGCAATGGAATGGACAGGCACGGCGCGGCGCTGTGACTGCGTAGGCGAAAGTATCGCGGAATTGCCCGGCGGTGGCATGGCAGAGGCCGGTCGCGTTGTGAATATCGACAATCGCGTTGTCGGATTTTCCAATTTTCCCGCCGGCCCCGCACGCTTACCATCGAAACCGCACCTTGCCCAGCGCGCACGGTGGTGGATATCGACCGGATGCGCGTGTCGCGTCGAATGCAGGGTGATGCCGAGTATGTTCGAGAACTTTTTGTCCTTCAGCCGAGGTGGCACACCGCGCCACGTCGACAGCTTCCGGTTGCTGCTGGACATCCGTGTCTCGATCGAGCGCATGCTCGACCAGCGCATGCTGACGACACTCGGGATCTCCTTCTCCCAGGGCAGCGTGCTCGTCCAGCTCGCGGGGGGCGAAACCGTCTCGCAACAGGATCTCGCGAAGGCACTCGGCTGCGGTACGAGCCGGATCTCGCGCCTGCTGCACGATCTCCCCAACCGCGAATGGGTCGTCTGCCGTCCGGGCAGCGACGACCGCCGCACGCGGAACCTGTCGCTGACGCCCGCCGGCCTCGCGCTCGCGCAGCAGATCCCGTCGGTGCTCGCCCAGGCCGGGCAGGCCGTACTCGGCCACTTGTCCGCCGAGGAACGACGCGTGCTCGGCGCCTCGCTGGCCCGCATGCTCGACGAAGTCCGGAAGCCTCGCCGTTGACCCGCGCAGGCCTCGGTGCGGCCCGTTCATGCGGCCATCGAGACGCCGCGCTTTTCCGAATTTTTCGATAGAACCGAAACGAATCACGTCACGTGTCCCAACCTGCCTTGATTGTTTGCCATACCTGCGATGCGGTGCTGAACAAGCCGCGCCTCGCAGGCAAAGCAACCGCCCGCTGCCCGCGCTGCAACGAACGGCTCTACCGCGGTCATGCCGCGCAGCTCGACCGGATCTGCGCGCTCACGCTCGCGGCACTGATCGCGTTCGCGATCGCCCAATGTTTCCCGATCCTCGAAATGAACGTCAGCGGCATGCACGTGCAGACCACGCTGACCGGTGCGCTCGATGCGCTGTGGCGCCAGGACATGCGGATCGTCGCGGTCATGGTGTTCTGTTCCGCGCTGCTGTTTCCGCTGGTCGAGCTGGCCGCGCTCCTCTACCTGCTGGCCCCGCTTCGCGCCGGCCGGATCCCGCCGGCCTTCGACACCGTATTGCGGGCGATCCAGCTCGTCCGCCCGTGGGGCATGATCGAGGTGTTCATGCTCGGCATTCTCGTCACGATCGTGAAGATGGTGAGCCTCGCGCAAGTCGTGCCCGAGGCGGCGCTGTTCGCGTTCGCGACGCTCACGCTGCTGCTCGCCGTGGCCGCGGCGTTCGACCCCCGCGCGCTGTGGGACGTGGCCGATGCGCTGCGCGAGCGGGCGGCAGGCGGCCCGGCACGTCGCGCGACCGCACGATGAAGATCGTAACCGCTCGCCGCGCGGGTGTGACGGGCTGCCACGCGTGCGGCCGCGTACAGCGGCACGCGCAGCCGGACACCGGGCACCCGCACGCCACCCCGGCCCGCTGCACGCGCTGCGGCACGGCGCTGCACGCGCGCATCCCGAATGGCCTCGCGCGCACGTGGGCGCTGCTGATCGCCGCCGCGATCCTCTATATCCCGGCCAACCTGCTGCCGATGATGCACACGACCTCGATCGTCGGTTCGCAGGACGACACGATCATGAGCGGCGTCGTCTATTTCTGGGTGTCGGGCGAATGGCCGCTCGCCGTCGTCGTGTTCGTCGCGAGCATCCTCGTGCCGATGCTCAAGCTCGGCGTGCTCTTCATCCTCGCTTTCACCGCACAGCGCCGCTCCGCCTGGCGGCCGATGCAGCGCACCCGGCTTTACCGGATGGTCGAACGGATCGGCCGCTGGTCGATGCTCGACATCTTCGTCGTGACGCTCACCGCCGCGCTCGTCCATTTCCGCTCGCTGGCGACGATCACGGCCGGCCCCGGCGCGCTCGCGTTCGGTTCCGTCGTGATCCTCACGATGCTCGCGTCGATGCAGTTCGATCCCCGCCTGATCTGGGATCCAGTCGAAACTTCTGGGAAACACCATGAATAGTCCGCAAGGCCCGCAACACGATTCGCACGCGGAACGCCCCGGGAACGGCCAACCGTTCCCGTCCGTCCCCGATCCCGTCATCGCGACACGCGCCGGATGGCTGCCGTCGCTCGTCTGGCTGGTGCCGCTCGTCGCCGCGCTGATCGGCATCGGGCTGGTCGTCAAGTCGGTGCTCGAACGCGGGCCCGAGATCACGATCAGCTTTCGCAACGCCGATGGCCTCGAACCCGGCAAGACCCGGGTGAAATACAAGGATGTCGAAATCGGCACCGTCAAGGCGATCAAGCTTGCCAAGGACTTGTCGCACGTGCTGGTCGACGTCCAGCTCACCAAGGACGCCGACACCTTCGCCGTGAAGGATTCGCGGTTCTGGGTCGTGCGGCCGCGGGTCGGCGCAAGCGGCGTGTCGGGCCTCGGCACGCTGCTGTCCGGCGCGTACATCGGCGTCGATGCCGGGCGCTCGAAAATCGACGCCACCGCGTTCAGCGGACTCGAGACACCGCCAGCCGTCACCGGCGACCAGCGCGGCACGCAATACACGCTGCGCGGCGATTCGCTCGGCTCGATCGATATCGGCTCGCCCGTCTACTACCGGCGCGTGCAGGTCGGGCAAGTCGTCGGCTTCTCGCTCGACCCGCTCGGCACGGGTGTCACGTTCACCGTGTTCGTCAATGCGCCGTACGACCAGTATGTCCACACGAACTCGCGCTGGTGGCAGGCGAGCGGCGTCGATCTGCGGCTCGATTCGAGCGGCCTCAAGCTCAACACGCAATCGCTCGCGACCGTGATTCTCGGCGGCATCGCGTTCCAGGCACCGGTCGACCAGCCAGCCGGCGCCGTTGCCACGCACGATACGGTCTTCGCGCTCGGCGCGGACGAGACGCAGGCGATGCGCGATCCGGACGGCGAACGCGTGCCGGTCGTGATGAACTTCAACCAGTCGCTGCGCGGGCTGAGCGTCGGCGCACCGGTCGACTTCCGCGGCATCGTGCTCGGCGAGGTCACGAATATCGGCATCGACTACGACCCGAAAACCAAGGGCTTCACGATGCCGGTGACGATGAACATCTACCCCGAGCGCCTCGGCAAGCGCTTCCGCGATACGATCCGCAGCAAGGGCGAACCCGCGCGCCGCGAAATTCTTCAGCGACTCGTCGAGCACGGCCTGCGCGGCCAGTTGCGCACGGGCAACCTGCTGACGAGCCAGTTGTACGTCGCGCTCGACTTCTTCCCGACCGCCTCGGCCGTGAAACTCGATGTCAATCAGGAGACGATCGAGTTGCCGACCGTGCCGAACACGCTCGACGAATTGCAATTGCAGGTCGCCGACATCGCGAAGAAACTCGACAAGGTGCCGTTCGACCAGATCGGCGCCAACCTGAACAGCACGCTCGCGAATGCCGACAAGCTGTTCAAGCAGCTCGACACGCAGGTCGCGCCCGCGGCACGCGATACGTTGTCGGCCGCGAAGCAGACGTTCACGACCGCCGAAGCCACGCTGCAGCAGGATTCCCCGTTGCAATCGGACGTACGCGGCGCACTGAAGGAACTGACGCAAACGCTCCGTTCGCTGAACATGCTCGCCGACTATCTCGAACGCCACCCCGAATCGCTGCTGCAAGGCAAACCCGGAGACAAGCAATGAACGCACGCACGCCACGCCTCGGCCAGCTTCTCGCACGGGCC
>NZ_CAJNKE010000028.1 GCF_905232215.1 Burkholderia sp. LMG 13014 | reverse complement strand
ATCTGATCCGAAGATCAGCTCGCTTCCATCAAGCGCCCACACTTATCGGCTGTTAATTTTTAAAGAGCATTTCTGCGAGGAACTTCGTGTTTCTCAGCAGCGCTGCGTTTTCAGCAGCAGAGAAGCGAGATTATCAACCGTTTTTTCAAACTCGTCAACAACTTTTTTAACTACTTCGTTGCGACGACTGCGGTTTAATTCCGTGTGCGCTGATGTCATTAAAACCGACATCAACAGCACCGCTTCCCTTCTTTCCCCGCGCTGCGTTTCCGTTAGCGCGAAAGAGGCGTGATTCTAAGCACCAGTCCCGATCTACGCAACCCCTTTTGTGAAATTATTTTGACATGCGGTGTCGGGGGTCGCTGAACATCTCCAGTGGTCATATATATGCGACACGGCAGCAGCCGTCTCGGTCGCCCGTGAACAGCCATGCCGTATCGGACGCAACCCTCCGTCGCTCAACGCCCCACCATCGCCCTCACCACACCGTCCCGCCGAATCAGCCCGTGATACAGCGCAGCGGCAAAGTGCGCGAGGAACGTCGCGAAGAACAGATACGCCAGCACCCGGTGCGCGATTCGAAGCCAGGCAAACGTCACCGGATCCGCCGCCACGATCGCCGGCAGCTGCACACCGTCGCCCAACGTCACCGGGTACCCGCCCGCCGACAGCATCGCCCACCCGATCAGCGGCATCGCTAGCATCAGCGCATACAGCACGAGATGCGACCCGTGCGCGGCAACCTTCTGCCACCACGGCAGATCCTCCGGCAACGCCGGCGGCTTCGACAGAACCCGCACCACGATCCGCACACAAACCAGCACGAGCACGGCAATACCCAGAGGCTTATGAATCGCTACCAAAAGCGCATGGCGCTCAGAAACAGACGCCACCATCCCCACCCCGATGAACAGCATCGCGATGATCATCGCGGCCATCACCCAGTGCAGCACCCGCGCCGGCAAGCTAAACGTCGTCGAAGCCTTCATCACCGTCCCTCCCCACTCAATCGCGCCACGCCTGCCACCCCGGCCTCTTCACTCGTGCGCCGCAGATACGAATCCGCATACGCGGCCGACCGCGCCGCCAGCAACGGATCCCCCGACACCTGAATCCCCTGCGGCAGCACCGTCGGGTCGTAATTCACGTCGCGGCACGGCCCGCTGTCCTGCGCCTCCACGCGGTCGAGCACGAGCGTGCCCGCATCGATCGTCGTGCGCTGCGCGGGCCAGACCTTCGTTGCGTCGTCCACCGGGTCGCCAGGCTCCGCCAAGGTGACCAGCAGCTTCCACTTCTGCGCACCGGCCGCGATGCGCTGCGTTACGTCCTGCTGCAGCACGTTCGGGTCCGCCGCCGTCGCGACATCCCCTGCGCCAGCCGTCTGCTCCGGTACGACGCGCCACCGCACCGCCTGGCGCTTGCCGGCCGCATCGATGAAGTAGAACGCGTTCAATCCGTAATAGCTTTCGGTGACGTAACTCGCGCTCGGCTTCGCACCTTTGATCCACTGAAGGAACGCACCCGTCTCCGGGTGCGCGCCGAAAAACGCCTTCACCTTCGCCGGGTCGGGCTTGCCCGTCTTCGGATCGGGCCGGGTCGCCAGCAATTGCGCGTAGAACGCCTGCGGCGTCGCGACCGGAAACACCGGCATCGCGTTCATCCCGGTGCGCCATTGCTCGCCATCGGGCGCGGTAAGCTTCAGCGCGAGGCTGCGGATCGGCACGCTGCTGTCGGGCGCATACGGATTCCCGCCCGGCAACGCGAAGCGCCCGACCACCGGCGTGCGCACCGCCTTGAAGAACGGCGCGACCGAATACGCGCTCGCGGCGCCGTTGCCTTCGAAGTAACCGGTCACGCACACGCCCTTCGCGTGATTGCGCCGAAAGCCCGGATGGATACCGCCACCGGCCGTCTGCAACGCATCGACGATCCGGTGCGGGGTCAGACGCGCCGGCGCGAGCCAACCGCCGACATACCCGAACGCGACGGCCACGCCGGCCACCGCGCCGCCGATCGCGGCCCAGCGCCACCACCCGCGCCCGGGCTCGCGCTGCGGCGAAGAAGAGGAAGAAGATCGCTCCATGAATGTGCTCCCGACCGTCAGGTCATTGCCGAACCCGCGTAGGACGCCGCCCCCAGCGCTTTATTCCACGAAAATTTTTTTCCTATGCTGGTGGAATAAGCGGCGCCGACCGGCGTCTTACGCGGCATCTCGACCCATTCGGCAACCGGCCCGGCCATGCCCTCCACCGCCCTCGACGACGACGCACTGCGCGAACTCATCCCCAGGCTGCGACGCTTCGCGCTCTGGCTCGCGCGCGATGTCCACGCGGCCGACGATCTCGTCCAGTCGACGCTCGAGCGCGCGTTGTCGCGCTGGACAAGCCGCCGCGACGACGCGTCGCTGCGCAGCTGGCTCTTCACGATCCTGTACCGGCAGTTCCTCGACGGGAAACGCAGCGCGAAGCGCTACGCGTGGCTGCTCGGGCGCATCCGCGACGACGACGAAGCGCACTGGCCATCCGCCGAACGCGAATTCGCGGCGCGCGCGACGCTCGAAGCATTCGGCCGGCTCTCGGACGAACAGCGCAGCCTGCTGCTGCTCGTCGCGGTCGAGGGCTTCACCTATCAGGAAGTCGCCAGCCTGCTCGACGTGCCGATCGGCACCGTGATGTCGCGGCTCTCCCGCGCGCGCCAGGCGCTGCGCCAGCTCAGCGACGGCGAGCTTCCCGCTCCTTCTCTCCGGTTGATGAAGAAATGAACACGCCTCCGAACGAACACGACCTTCAGGCCTACGTCGACGGCCAGCTCGACGACGATGCGCGCGCCGCGGTCGAGCGCTTTCTCGCGCTGCATCCGGAGCGCGCGGAACAGGTGAAGCAATGGCAGCAGGATGCGCAGCGGTTGCGGGCGGCGCTCGAGAGCGTGCGGATGCCGGCGGACAACCCCGCGCTCGATCCGGCCGCGATCCGGGCACGACGGACGGAGCGCACGCGGATGCGGTTCGCGATGGCGGCTTCGTTCGTGTTCTGCGTCGGGCTGGGGACGCTGGGCGGATGGCAGGCGCGCGGGTGGAACGCGCCGCCGCCCATCGCGCCGATGAGCGATGCGGTCGAGGCCTACCGGATGATGGTGGTCGATCAGACGGCGAAGGTCGATTACCGGCCGACGGGTGCGGGAGATTTGCAGGGATGGCTCACCCGGCGCGTGGGTGCGTCGGCGAAGCTGCCGGATTTGAGCGCGGCGGGGTTCAGGCCGGTCGGCGGACGGTTGTTCACGACCGACAGCGGGGCCACGGCTGCGATGGTGCTTTATGAGGACGCAGCCGGGCGGACGCTGAGCTTCTATATGCGGCCTGCGGAATCGAAACATCGGCTGCTGCCGGCCGGGCAACGCGTGGATGGCGCGCTGCTCGCGCGATATGGGTCGGTGAACGGGCTCAACTATGCGGTGGTCGGGCCGGCCGGGAGCCTTGGGGAGAAAGCGGTCGTGCAGGCGCTCGACCAGCAGACTTGAGTGGTACGATGCGCGCCGCGCTGGCGGTCGGTGGTGGCCGCCAGCGCCTCGAACGACGCGGCTTCGCTGGCTTGAGCATGCTCACGCTCACTTCTCGCCTGCACAGCGTTTCGACTGACTTTCCCGGTCGGTTGTCCACACCGGCGCCCTCACCCTTTTGGGTCACAGGGTTTCGAGTCGCCGCGGAACAGGATATCCACATCGATCATGTCGGCACCGCGCGCGGTCATCGGTCGCGCTCGCTCACCTTCGACCTGCACAGCGTTTCGGGTTGCTTTGGCGTGCGATATCCACAACCCGTGAGATAACGCGAACACCTGCGCCGAATTCGATTACCCTCACTCGCTGAATGCACAGGCCTTCGAGTGCTTTGACTTCTCGATATCCACAACGCATTCGATCACGACAGATCGCGCAAAAGCTTTCCGCATCCTCTGTTCCGTTCCGGAAAGGCCTTGCCAGACAAGGCGTCCCGGCCGATTCATGTAGTCGAATGCACGTCGCTCACCTGTTCGACGCACAGCGATTCGACTGATTGGGTGTGCGGGTTGTCCACACGTAGCCGCCGGCAGGCGCATGAAACGCGCTGCACCTTCCGCATGTGCCCGCGTCGTCGAACCGGCAACCCGCCGTCCACTCGTGTACTTGCGCATCCGGATCGGCTTGTCACGATCAGAATTCGCCCGGATCCGCGCCCAGCTTGCGATCCGGATGCACGCTCACCGCTTGCTTGCACAGCGTTTCTCGTCGTTTGGTATCGCGGTTATCCACATACCAAGGATGACCACGTTCACCGCCTCCGAAATCACTTGGTCAGATAAACCCCGAGAATCTCGCCGGTTTCCGGAGAAACGACATACTTGATCGACGTCCCGAGCGGACTCGCGTTGCCGAGCCCGCGCATGCCGGGCGGCATCTTCGCCAGGAACGTCACGCTGATGACGGCGTCCTCAGGCTTCGGATCGACCGTGGCGGCACTTGCGTCCTCGATGCAAATCTCGAAGTTGCACAGATCCTGCCCGGTCTTCGCAAAATCCTCATAGGCGGCCTTCAGGCCAAGCAGCGTCGCGGTATTGAGCCGGACGGAACATCGATCGACCGCGCCGAAATTCAGCTTGCTCATGGTGTTCTCCAGGCATTACGGGTTCGGGCTCGTCTGAGGCACTTGCCGCGGCTCCAGGAAATACTGCGATTCGTCGGGAACGACGCCGTCCGCGTAACGCCGGTCTTCCCATAACAACCGCCAGCGCGCCCGGATGAACAATCCCCTGAGATCATCCCTGACGTGCGGTGCTCGAACGCCCCGAATGAAATAATTGAAGCAACCGTCGTTGCGCGCACTGCGCTTGACGATCGGCAAGATGCCCGGCCGCTTCGACCACTCGAAGACGACTGGCTCCCAGATGCCATCGCATGGCACCTTCTGGCCGGTCTTGATCACCCGGCCCACAGCTTGCGGAACCTCGGGCAGATCCGCCGGAAACACCGGATACGCAAGCGTGTAGAAGCCCTGCTCATAGGCATTCGGGGACAGCAGCAGATTGGCCGAACGCAGCTTTGCCATATCGCCGAATCGATTGCCCGGGTCGAACGGCGCACGTTCCATCTGGTATTCCGATGCGTGCAGCAGTTGGGCCAGCGCGTCGATCTTCGGCGGGTATGGGGCAATCTGCCCACCGCGATCCCAGTAATCGGGATTAGGGTAGAAATATGCGTTCAGACGGTGATATTTCCAGAACACATCCTCGAAAGGCCCATCGCTCTTCCAGACACGCCGGTTCCCTCGGGCCAACTCGGTCAGCCCTCGATCGTAAGCCGCGAGAATCTCGGCGATGATTGGAAAGTGGGTGTCCTGAATGGCCTCCGGATCGCCATCGGGCCACGTGTTCACCGCATGCTCATACGCGTTCGCGAATCGCGCAAACGCGTCGCGCTTGCGCGTCCAGAGCGACAGGCTGCTCACGCGTTGAAGCAGCCAGAAAATCTTGCGCCGTGCCTCGTCGTCCGTCAGGCGGTCAGCCGGGTCGTCCTGCCAGATCGTGTCCGTCATCCTTGATCCTCGCGCAACGGTGCCGGTTGTCTGTCCATCATGATTGCGCCGTTGCGTTCACGTCGGTGTGGTCGTTGCCCAGGCCGCTGCGTTTCAACACCTCTCGCAGACACACCGGACACACGTACTCACCGGCGTCCCACAGCGTCATGAACGTGTCCCGCTCGTCGATCCGGAACGTCGATTCAACGATGTCGATATCCGGCCCGAACACCTTGCGCAAAAACGCTTCGTCAAACCAGTACGTGGATTCCCCCTTCCCCCTGGCATCGATCACCCGCACGACGTGACAATCGCGGATCACGTCGATCGTCAGAATCGCCGTTTCGATATCCGGCGAGGCCCGCGTCGGCAAGATCAAGCCGTGAAGCTCGCATCGCGCGTAACGGCGAGGCCATTTCGCATTCGCCGAAACGACGGACGTATCGAACGCCTGCTCCTTCGTCGTCGGTTTATGCGGTGTCTCGCCGGAGCGCACCAGCAGTTCGTCCAGGCACGCCAGACACACATACGCGCGCAGGCGCTCCAGCGCCGCGATCTTCGGAAATGCCTTCACGTGTGCGACCCGATCGACCCAGGTCGCATCGACCTCGTGCTCGTCGAGCTCGGCACGCAGCATCCACATCTCCCGGGTGTATCTCGGCCGGTCGAGCGAGACCTTCACGAGTTCGCCTGGCGCACACTGCCCGCGCACCCTGATGTGGGCGGCAACGCCCGTCGACGTTGTCGCTGTCGAATCGTCGCCGTGCCGATGGCAAACTCTCGGTCCCATTACCTGCTCCCATTGCGAGCGCCGCTCGCGTCGCCCTGCTCTTTCTTCGGTTTCATCGCGTCGTGGAAAACGTCGATCAATCACACGCCGCAGTCGTGACGTTCGATGACGTACTGCCCCGGCCCGCGCCATGCGATCGAACGGTACGCGCTGCGAACGACGCCGATCTCCAGGTAATACTCGACGAGCGCCTGCGGGCTCCAGTCGCGGCCCGCGGAGAACAGCGCATCGAGATCGACGAGCGCGGCAACGAGGGCCTGGCGGTCGGTATCGTCCGCGATCGCACGTTCCCAGCGATCGGATCGTCGAGCGAAACCCAACTGCACCAGCACATCGGCGGCAGCCGCCACGTCGGTCACGACCACCGCAACGTGGCCGGCAATGTCCGTCACCAGCATCTCATTGACGGGTGTCTTCATCGATCGCTTCGCCCTTCGTCATTCCTTGCGCTCCCATCGATCCACTCGACCGCGAGCGCCAGCAGCTCGGGCAAATTGCCCGTGCCGCCGTAGCCGGCGAATTCGGCCTGGGTCGCGCGAACGGATATCCAGTCCGACTCGTCGCGCTCGATAGACAGATCGATCGCCTTGCCGGACGACGCGCCGGTGAGCTTCACCGTCCATCCCGGATTGTCGAGCGTGGCGATCTCGATGCCGTGTGCGTGTTCCCACACGCCATCGCAGCGCGATGCGTACCAGCGCTGCAGCGCAGTCAGTGAATCAATCATGTGCCTGTGCCTCCCATCATCCGACTCACGTCGTGGTGAGCCATCTGACGATCTCTTCGATGTCTTGGCGAGACAGCTTCCCGACGCGATCGACGAACACCCCGTAGTCGAGATCGAACTTCACGTTGAATCGCTCGCCTTTGTAGCGGCAACACAGGACATCGGCTTCCGGGATCGACACGCGTTGCTCGAACACGATGTCGCCCGGATGTTGCTGCAACCGGTGTACGACGGCGTCGATATCGAGTGCGTCGAGCCGGGTCAACGAAGAATCGCTCATGTGTCGTGAGCCTGTGCGCCAGACCCTCGCATCCTGAATGCCGGCGATTCTACAGACACAGCGGCTCGCGCATCGTCCGATGCCCTCACAGCTTGCCGTTTCGTTTATCCGATCACTGCACGCAGTGCATATCCTGCACGGATCACAGTCGGCGGACTGTGCTTATCCAAGGGTGTTAACAGAGTTCGTATACATACGTAGTGATAGTTAACAAACCCTGTGCCTCACAGTGGATAACGTCCCTAAGCCCATGAATTCTCGACAGGAAGCAGAATGCATAACC
This sequence comes from Burkholderia sp. LMG 13014, assembly GCF_905232215.1. Classification (GTDB taxonomy): domain Bacteria; phylum Pseudomonadota; class Gammaproteobacteria; order Burkholderiales; family Burkholderiaceae; genus Burkholderia. Next base: position 23,131 of record NZ_CAJNKE010000028.1, on the reverse strand, counting down.
TTGGGTGTGGCACGTGAACAGCTCCGTGGAGCACAGAACAACTTTTCGTCGATTCACAGCCGCGGCGACATATCCTCAATCGTTCCACTGTGAATCCAGAGGCTTATCGGACGGTTATCCAGAGGCCAATGTGGATAACCCCACAGCACATCGACACGTTTTGCTGTGATGCGAACAGGTGAAGCCAACGATCCCGGCACCGCGAGGCAACATCGATCGTCGGGTCCCGCACGCCCCGATTCAAAAAATTTTCACGAAAGGGCTTGTGCTCCTCAAAAACCCTCTCTATAATTCGCGGCTTCTTAGGCTCGTAGCTCAGTTGGTTAGAGCACCACCTTGACATGGTGGGGGTCGTTGGTTCGAATCCAATCGAGCCTACCAACGAACAAAATGAAGGGGTCTGGCAGCACAACTTGCCTACAGGCAATGCGGCTCGCCAACATACAAACGCCACGCGGCAACATCGCGTGGCGTTTTTCTTTTTCCGGCCGAAACAACGCATGTCGCCCCGATGCGTTGCGCGATCCACGGCATCGCATCCTTCCTCACCGGCACCTCGACCTGCCATACGACGGACCCTGCACGGCAGGTAGAATCGTGTGCGATCGAAGCGGCTGCGCCGTACGCCGTTCGATCTTCACCGCATCCGAACCGAATCAAAACAATGACGCGCGATCCGCGCGACTGAGAGCACACGACCATGTCCGACGTCACGACCGCCACATCGTCCGCGAGCAACGACGAAATCGCCGCTTACGTCGGCAAGAAAGCCGCCTGGTTCGAGCGGAAATGGGAGATCGCCGCCTCGCGAAAGAACCGGCTGTCGTGGAACTGGGCAGCCTGTTTCCTGGGCCCGGTCTGGATGGCGTATCGCTCCATGTACTGGCAGGCGGCGGCCGTCCTTGGCGCGTCGCTCGCGATCACGCTGGTCGAGCTGCTGTTCTTCCCGAAATACTTCGAATCGAGCACGCTCGACCCGATCACGATCGGGATCGCGGTGTCGCTCGGCTGGTGCGGAAACAGCCTTTACAAGACGCACGTCGAACGCCAGATCGAGAAGCTGCGTCCGAACGCCACGTCGCGCGAATCGTTTCTCGCGCTGCTCGAAGCGCAGGGCGGTACGAACTGGCTCGCGGCGGTCGGTTTCGCGGTGGCAACGCCGTTGCTCGGCTTCCTGATCTACCTCGTGGCCGGGACGTATTGATCGCAGGAACCGGCGGCCGGTAAAGCAGGGCGGCAGGACGGGGAAAGGGCGCATCGCGGCCGTGCATGCGCACGACACCCGACGCGCGCTCCCGCCGCACTCAGTGCAGATGCTTCAACTTGTCAGGATTCCGCACGACATAGATCGCGACGATCTTCCCGTCCTCGATCTCGAGCGCCGTGGTCTGCAGCTCGCCGTCGGATTCCAGCGTGACGATGCCCGGCAGCCCGTTGATGAAGCCCGCGCGCACGAGCTTCGACCCATGCGTGGCGAACAGCTCGGCCAGATGCTCGTGCACCTTCATCACGCGCTCGAAGCCGAACACCGGCTTGCCGGCGGCCGAACGCTTGCCGCCGCCGTCCGAATGCAGGCTCACGTCCTCGGCGAGCATCGCGCCGAGCGCGCGCATGTCGCCGCTGCGTGACGCCGCGAAAAACGCTTCCGCCAATTCGATTCCGCGCTGCTTCTCGACATGGAACCGCGGCCGCGCCTCGCGCACATGCGTGCGGGCCCGCGCGGCGAGCTGCCGGCATGCGGCCGGGTCGCGCTGGATCGTCGTGGCCACTTCGTCGAACTCGACGCCGAACACGTCGTGCAGCAGGAACGCCGCGCGTTCGAGGGGCGAGAGCCGTTCGAGCGCGAGCAGCAGCGGCAGCGTGACGTCTTCCTGTTCATCTTCCTCGACGACCGGCTCGGGCAGCCACGGGCCGACATAGGTCTCGCGCTGGTGCCGCGCGGACTTCAGCTGGTCGAGGCACATCCGCATCACCATCCGGCGCAGGAACGCTTCCGGTACGCGCACCTCGGTGCGGTCGACGTCCATCCAGCGGATGAACGCCTCCTGCACCATGTCCTCGGCATCCGCGACGGAACCGAGCATCCGGTACGCGACGCGGATCAGCGTGCGGCGCAGGGGGTCGAAGCTCGCGGCCGCATCGGCCCGTTCTTCGGCGCTGTCCCTGGCCGGGTCGAGGTTCGGCATCAGGCCACCATCTTCGCGGCGGCGGCCTTCGCGTCCGCCGGGTCGATCCACAACCCGAAGCCGACCGCGAGGCGGTTCCAGCCGTTGATCACGTTGATCATCAGCGTGAGTTTCACCTGTTCCTCCTGGCTGAAGTGGTCGTTCAACGCCGCGTAGGCCGCTTCGTGCGCCGCGTGGCCCTCCGACAGTCGCGTGAGCGCCTCGGTCCAGCCGAGTGCCGCGCGTTCGCGGTCGGTGTAGCACGGCGCTTCGCGCCATGCGGACAGCAGGTAGATGCGCTGCTCGGTCTCGCCTTGTTCGCGTGCCTCGGCCGTGTGCATGTTAATGCAGTTCGCGCACGCATTGATCTGCGATGCGCGGATCTTGACCAGCTCGATCAGCGTCGGCTCGAGGCTCTGCGCGGCGGCGGCCGAGACGGTCACCCAGTGCTTCATCAGGGCCGGCGCGGCGGCAAACGGATTGAGTTTCGCAGTCATGGTCCTTCTCCTTTCGTGTGGGTTCCGGTGATATGACGAGCGAGCCCCCCGCGGGTGTGACATCGGCGTAAAAAATTTTTCGAAGCGCGGGTGGACGCGGATCGCAGATGAAGGGCGGGGCGGTTCGTCGCCGTGCCGGCGGCGAATGGCAGCGCATGGCCGCGTTCGTCAGACAAAGCCGTGCGACACGACGCGTTCACTCACGATCGCTGCGCGGATGTCATGGGGCGTCAGTAGCCCACAAGCGCCGGCAGGCGCGTCGCGCATGGCCTTCACGCCAGAACCGGCAAGCATCGCCGGTATGTCATGCATCCGACACGCGCATGGCCAACACTTTCATTTTTCTTTCGAGCGCGTTTCATCGGCATCCCGATTCGCAGCATTCACATTTCTGGACCATACTGTTCTGCACGGGCAGATGAAGTGACGCCGCATTCGCGGCCCGGCGCGCGCGCCGGCTGCCCGACGACGCAGCAGCAGGTCGCACGTCAGCCGCGCGCATCATGCGCAAGGCTTTCCCTTTTCCGGCAACGCAACGCAGCGAATCGCGACGTGGACGGTAAACCGATGAGCCTCCTTGCATCACAGCTTCAGCGCCGTTACCAGGACGTGCGTGCGCATAGCGTCGCATTGACCGCGACGCTGTCCGCCGAAGACCAGGCCGTGCAGTCGATGCCCGACGCGAGTCCGACGAAATGGCACCTCGCGCATACGACCTGGTTCTTCGAAACCGTCGTGCTGATGCGCCGCGTGCCCGGCTACGCGCCGTTCGACGCCGCCTTCCAGTTTCTCTTCAATTCCTATTACGAAGCGCTCGGCCCGCGTCATCCAAGGCCGCAACGCGGCTTGCTCACGCGTCCGTCGCTCGACGAAGTGCATGCGTACCGGCAGTACGTCGACGACGCGATGCTGCGCGCGCTGGCCGATGCCGATGCGGCGCTGCTCGAGACGATCGCGCCCGAGATCGTGCTCGGCCTGCATCACGAGCAGCAACACCAGGAGCTGATCGTCACCGACATGCTGCACGCGTTCTCGTGCAACCCGCTGAAGCCGGCGTTCCGGCCGCGCAACGGCACGGACGCGGGCGCGATGGCCGCGGGCGACGCCGGCGCGCAGCACTGGCTGCACCAGCCGGGCGGGCTCGTCGAGATCGGCCATGACGGCGATGCGTTCTCGTTCGACAACGAGCGGCCGCGCCATACGGCGCTCGTGCGGCCGTACGAGATCGCGAACCGCCTCGTGACGAACGCGGAATTCGCGGCGTTCGTCGCCGACGGCGGCTACACACGTCCCGAGTTCTGGCTGTCCGACGGCTGGGCCACGGTGCAGCGGGAAGGGTGGCAAGGGCCCGCGTACTGGATGCCCGACGACGACGATGCGGCCGCCACGCGTGTGCGGCGCACGTTCGGCCTGCACGGCGTCGAACCGCTCGCGCCCGACGCGCCGGTGTGCCACGTGAGCTTCTACGAAGCGGCCGCGTATGCGGAATGGGCCGGCGCGCGGCTGCCGACCGAATTCGAATGGGAAGCGGCGTTCCCCGCCGAAGGCATCCGGCAGATGCTCGGGCACGTGTGGCAATGGACGCGCTCGTCCTACGAGCCGTATCCGGGCTTTCGGCCGCTCGCAGGCGTCGCGGCCGAATACAACGGCAAGTTCATGGTCGGCCAGCAGGTCCTGCGCGGCAGCAGCATCGCGACGCCGCCCGGGCACGAACGGCCGACGTACCGCAATTTCTTTCCGCCGGCCGCGCGCTGGCAATTCACGGGAGTGCGACTTGCGCGAGACGTCTGACCGGACGGCCACGAGCGGTGGCCAGCAACCCGCCCGCGATTCGCGGCCGAGCGCGTTCGAGCGCGACCTGATCGACGGGCTGTCGCGCACGCCGCGCAGCATTCCGCCGAAATACTTCTACGATGCGGCCGGCTCCGCGCTGTTCGATCGCATCTGCGAACTGCCCGAGTATTACCCGACCCGCACCGAGCTCGGCATCCTGCGCGACCGGGCGGTCGAGATCGTGCGGCGCGTCGGCCCGCATGCGGAACTTGTCGAATTCGGTGCGGGCTCGCTCGAGAAGATCCGCGTGCTGCTCGACGCGTTCGCGGGCAACTATGCGAACGCGCCGGCGCGCTACGTGCCGGTCGATATCTCGGCCGACTATCTGCACGACGCTGCCGCGCGGCTGCGTGCCGCGTATCCGTGGCTCGACGTCGCGCCGATCGCGGCCGACTACACGAAGGCCGAGCAACTGGCCGAGCTGACCGCGACACCGGCGCGGCGCATCGGCTTCTTTCCCGGCTCGACGATCGGCAACTTCTCGCCGGAAGAAGCCGATGCGTTCCTGCGCGATGCGGCGCGGCTGCTGCGTGGCGGCGGCTTGCTGGTCGGCGCGGATCTCGTGAAGGACGCGCGCACGCTGCACGACGCGTACAACGATGCGCAGGGCGTGACTGCGCAGTTCAACCTGAACCTGCTCGTGCGTGCGAACGCCGAGCTCGGCGCGGATTTCGACGTCGACGCGTTCTCGCATTGCGCGTTCTACGACAGCACGCGGCAGCGCATCGAGATGCATCTCGTCAGCGACATCGCGCAGACGGTGCACGTGCGCGGCCACGCGTTCCGCTTCGACGCCGGCGAGCGCATCCACACGGAGAATTCGCACAAGTTCACGATCGACGGCTTCCATGCGATCGCGCGTCGCGCAGGATTCGAGCCCGATACCGTGTGGACCGACGCGGACAACCTGTTCAGCGTGCACTGGCTGCGCAGCGTCGACGATATCCGCGCGTGATGCCCACGCTGGCGAACCGCTCGCGGATGGTGCGAGCGGTTCGCTTTCGGCGCATTCGAGCGCGCGCCGCCGCATATCGATCGTGCGGCTCCGTGCCGAAAATCCCTCTTTTACCGGCCTGATGCACCGCTGCAACGGTGCGTAGAATGCCGCGTCTTCCTTGTCCGGCAAGGATTTACGGGCCTCCGTAAACGTCCGTTACCTGTCTCGCATACCCGTTTCACCTGTGTCTGTGTCCGGTGCCTAGACTCCGAACCGTATTCACATGACGCACGACACGTGCAGGGAGTCGCGAGATGAACAAGAAACTCATTCTCGGTGCAGTTCTCGGTGTAGCGGCGCTGGCAGCCTCGGGCGTCGCATCGGCTCACGTCGACCTGTCGGTCGGCATCGGCGTACCCGCCTATGCGGCGCCGGCGCCCGTGTACGTGGCGCCGCCTCCGCCCGTCATGTACGCACCGGTCGGCTATCGCGATGACGGCTGGCGCGGCGATGGCTGGCGTCAGCGCGAATGGCGCGAACACGAGTGGCGCCGCCGTGAATGGCGCGAGCACGAATGGCACGATCGCGGCGGTTGGCGCGGCGGCCGCTGGGATTAAGCGGTTCGACTGAACACAACAAGAGGAGAATCAAAACATGATGCCCATTCGACACATCAGGCTGTGCGCCACCGCCGCCATCGTTGCGCTTGCCACCATCGGCAGCGCGCACGCGGCGGGCTGCATGAAGGGCGCGGTGGTGGGCGGGGTGGCCGGCCACTATGCGGGGCACCACGCGGTCGTCGGTGCGGTCGGCGGCTGTATCGTCGGCCACCACATGGCGAAGAAGCATGCGGAAGAACAGGCTGCGCAGCACAAGGCCGCCGCGCAGGGCATGCAACCGGCGCAGTAAGGAGCAGCAGGGCGGCGGCCGGCGGCCGCTGTCCTGAGTGCTTTCGGCCTACGCATTGATCCGAACAATGCAAAAACTGCGCATTGTTACGATTATTTACAACGTCGCGCGTTGGCCGGTCGGCACCTTTCTACAATCCGGATCATTCACACGACTCGGAGTTCAAGATGAAACAACGACGTTATCTGTCCGTCCTCGTGACGGCACTCCTCGCGTTCGGCGCGGCTTCGGCCTACGCGGCAGCCGGCGGTAACGGCGGCGGTGGCGGCGGTGGCGGTCACGGTGCGGGTGGCGCCGGCGGCAATGCGGGCGGCATGTCCGGCGGCCACATGAGCGGCGAGGCGATGTCCAGTTCGAACGGCTTCAAGTCGGGCGATCGCGACAAGGGTCTCGCGCGCGCGGCTGACCGCTCCGACACGATCGCCGATCGCGCCGGCCTGCAGCCCGGCCACATGCATGCGCACACCGCCCATCGCAGCACGCACACGCATCACGCGATGCACACGCGCAAGCAGTAACGCCCGCGTCGCTCGCCGATGAAAAAGGGCTGGGCCCCGTGCGATACGGGAGCCCAGCCCTTCGACCATCCAACGGCGCGATCGCGCTCAGCAGTTGCCTTTCTTCGCCTGCCCGGGCGGACAGAAACCGTTGCCAGGGCCGCCCTGCGGCGCGACCATGACCGGCTCACCCGGCACGTAGACCGCACATCCACCCAGCATCCCCAATACGCCCGCCGCCGTCAGCAGCGTCATCATTCTTTTTTTCACTTGGTTCTCCCGATAAGGGAAAGGGCCGTACAGCCCTTTCCGGTCAGACCGACACCCTGCGCACGATGCGCGTCAGAAGCTGAAATTGACGTTGGCCGGGTTCGTCGTCGCGTTGACGTTCGTCGACTGCGTCGCGCCCGATGCGGCATCTGCCTCGATCGTGTACTGCCCGGCGGCGGTTGGCACGGCCGCCATCGCGACCGGCAGCGAGCCCGACCAGGTGCCGACGACCGGCGCGGCGGCCGGCAGCGACAGCGCATACGCGCCCGTATCGAGGTTCGCATTGACCGAGGAGATCTCGTACGGGTTCGCGTCGATCATCTGCAGCGCGCGCACCGTTGCGTTCGCGCTTGCCGTGACCGTCCCGCCGACCGTATTCATCGTCGACGCGGGCAGTGCGATCGGCGTACCCGACGTCGACACGGCCGTGTCGGCGTTCACGACCACCGGCACCGAGCGCACGATCCCCGATGCGACGTTGTTCTGCACGATCACGACGTCGTAGTTGCCCTGCGTCGAGCTCTGGATCAGCGGCGACAGCACGAACTTGCCGGAGCCGTCGGCGATCGTGCCGCGCACGACGTGGCCGCCCTGTTCGGCGTAGACGGTTGCGCCGGCCTGCGTCGGCGCGACATAGCCGGAGATCTCGCCGCTGACGACGGTCGGCGTGGCCGTGACGACGGGCTTCAGCGCATAGGTGCCGTTGCCGCGCTGCACGACCGACTTGCACGCGTTGAAGTCGAGCACGAGATCGACGAGCGTGTTCGGCTGGACCGTGAACGGCGTGATGATCTTGTAGCCGCTTTGCGTCGCGCTCGGCGTCGCGAGCGCCTGCTCGGCGCCGCCGGTCGGCACGACCGAATTCGCGAGCGTGTTGCCCTGGTTCTGCGCGAGCACGAGGCGGACCTGCTGGTACTGGCCGGCCGGCAGCGCGGTCTGGCCGAGATCGGCGAGCGCGCCGTTGGTCAGCGACAGCAGGTCGATCTTCTGCGGCGTCGCGAGCGTGATCGTGGACCAGCCCGCGTCGTTGTCGCCGGCGTTCGAACTGGCGTTCACGCGAACCTGCGACACGGTGACGAAGACATGATCGAAGCCGCACGACGGCGCGTCGGTCATCGCGACGTGCAGTGTGCCGGTTTGCGGGCTGGAACCACCGTCGCCGCCGCCGCAACCGGCGAGGACGAGCGAAGCAACGGACACACAGGCGAATGCCTTGAACAGCGGATTCATGGAGACCCCTCCTTCGAATTTCTTATGTGGGTGCCCGGAGCATAGTGTCGGCCGCTCGGCCCAGTATGTGGAATTTGCAACGAACCGTAACGCGTCGCGTCCGGCCGAGACAGGCATCGTCCCGAAGTACGGGAAATGAAAGAAGGGCGCGGCGCACACGAGGGACGGTGTGCGCCGCGAACATGGCCGGGCGGAACGGCGCGTGGCCGTCCGCCGGTCAGCGGATCAGCGAGTCGCGTCCGCGCGCTCGAACAGCGCGTCGACCTGGCGCGTACGCATGAACTGCGCACCGTCGCCATCCACCAGCGCCCGGAAATGCGCCTCACCGCACGCGAGCTTCGCACGCTCGTGCTCGCTCGGCACGTTGCCGTCCGCATTCGGCGTATCGACGACGAAGTACAGCCGTTCGCCACCGTCCTGTTCCGCGAGCACGGCCCAGTCCGGGTGATAGCTGCCGAGCGGCGTCTGCACGCGGAACCACGCGGGCAGCTTCGCGTACAGCTTCACGCCGTCGTGTGCCTCGAGTGCATCGGCAAACGCACGCTCCGCGTCCGTCTCGCACACGACTGCCTCGTGGATCGACTTTTGCGCATCGGGCCGCAGGTTGCGCAGGTAGCCGGTCAGCGCCTCGTTCTCGAACGATTCGAGCGCATGCACATGGCGCTCGCCGAGCTTGCGGTACGCGATGCCCGCGACGAGCGCGTGGCGCTTGCAGCGGTTGATCGCATCGGCCGCGACCGCGATGAACTGCTGCGGATTCACGCGGAAATCGTCGAGCCGGCCGCTGTCGGCCAGGATCGTCGCCAGCGAACGGCGCGTGAGCTGCGTGCGGTCCTGCAGTTCGGTGAGCAGGTCGGGCAGCGGCAGCTCGCCCTCGTCGAGCAGCACCGTGCCGGCGCCGGCCACTTCGATCGCCTCGATGCCGGCCTTGCCGATGTCGATCTCGGCCTTGCGCCACTGCAGCCGTGCGCGCGCGATGTCCGGCGCGTCGTGCAGCGCGGCCGCGCAGTCGCGCACGAGTTTCGCGTTGTCGAACTCGACGCGGTACACGGTGCGATGACGAATGCGGTCCCACAGCGCGCGGAACTCTTCGCCGAACACGACGGCCTTGCCCGACGCATCGCGCCGCAGCGCGATCGCGCGACGCTCGTCCGCGTTGCGCACGGCAAAGCGGCCCGACAGCTTGCGCAGGGTCGCGACGATCGGTGCGCGCAGCATCTCGAACGCATCGGGCAGCACCAGCGCGCTCTGGCGCAGCGCGTCCTTCAGCCGGTCGAGCACCTTGCCCTGCGCGTCGACGTAGCCTTGCTCGTGCAGGTGGTTCCACAGCACGCGCGACAGTTCGACGCCGAGCGCATGCGCGGGCCCGTCGCCTTCCTGCACGGGCAGCGCCGCGAACTGGTGTTCCTCGACGATCCCGAAGCGGATGCCCGTATCGGCTTCGATTTCCTTCTGCAGGTTCTCCGCGAACGATTCGTAGCGCTCGGTCGCGATCACGGTGAGCGTGTTCACGCCCGCATCGCGCACGCGTTCGCCGTCCTGGTCGACGGCGAGACGCAGCCCGCGGCCGAGCGTCTGGCGGCGCTCGCGTTCGGTCTGGATGTCGCGCAGCGTGCAGATCTGGAACACGTTCGGGTTGTCCCAGCCTTCCTTCAGCGCCGAGTGCGAGAAGATGAACTTCAGCGGCGTGTCGAACGACAGCAGCGCTTCCTTCTCGCGCATGATGAGGCCGTACGCGCGTTCCGCGTTCTCGCGGGCCGCGGCGCTGCTTTCGCTGGTGTCGGTCCAGCCGCCCTTGCGGTCGATCGAGAAGTAGCCGTTGTGTGCGCGCCCGACTTCGAGCGCGACGTCGACGCCGTCGAACAGCGCGCGGTAGGCCGGCACGCGCGCCGCACGCGCATATTCCTCTTCGAAGATCAGCGCGTAGTCGCCCTTCGCGGGCATCCCGTTCTCGTCGTAGCGGCGATAGCGCTCGACCGAATCGACGAAGAACAGCGACAGCACCTTCACGCCGCGTTCGGCCAGGCGCAGCTCCTTGTCCAGATGCTCGCGGATCGTGCGGCGGATCATCTCGCGCTGCACGGCGAGCGTGTCGATGTCGCCGAACGCCTCGCCGAGCGACAGGAACGCCTCGCCTTCCGGATGGCGCAGCTCGACGTATTCGGCACCCTTCACCGCATGGACTTCGCCGATCCGCAGGCCCGCGTACAGCGCGCGCTTGGTCAGGCGTTCGAGATCGTCGCCGTCGGTGGCCGTCACGATCTGGCGCTTCACGCCGGCCGTCGTCGCGACGTCGAGCTCGACGCGCGCGCTGATCGCGCCGCGCCGGTTCGACACGCCCACGAGCCGCACGTACGGCTTGTTGTGCGCATCCTCGACGATCGCCGACGCGATCTCGATCTGCTTGACGAGCTTGCGCTCGTACGCGTCGACCGCGTCGAGCCGGTACACCATGTGGTGGCGGTCGACGTGCGTGGCCGAATAGCGCAGCGTGCAGAGCGGCGCCATCGCGGCGAGCGCTTCGCGGCCACGGCCTTCGAGCCCGCCGTCGACGCTTTGCGGCTCGTCGACGATCACGATCGGCCGCGTCGCGCGGATCAGGTCGATCGGCTTCTCGCCGCCGGTCTTCTCGCTGTCCTTGTAGAGGTTGTTGATTTCCTTCTTGTTGATCGCGGCCACCGTCATCACCATGACCTGGATTGCCGCGCTCGCCGCGAAGTGGCGCACCTGGCCGAGCTTCGCGGAGTCGTACAGGAAGTAGTCGTACGGCACGCCCGCGTACAGCGCGCGGAAGTGATCCTCGGTGATCGAGAGCGTCTTGTGCACGCCTTCCTTGATCGCGATCGACGGCACGACGATCACGAACTTCGTGAAGCCGTAACGGCGGTTCAGCTCGAAGATCGTGCGCAGGTACACGTAGGTCTTGCCGGTGCCGGTTTCCATCTCGACGGTGAAGTCGCGCGAGCCGGGCAGGCCGGACGGCGGCAGCCCGCCGCGCAGCTGCACGTCGGCGAGATTGCGCGCGAGCGCGTCGTCGGTCAGCGACAGCCGGTTGCCGACACCCTGTTCCGACACCGCGAAGCCGAGCGAGCCTTGCGCGGCGGCCGTGGTGCCGGGCGCGGCGTTCGCGAGCACGCTGAAGTCGCCGCGATACGATTCCTGGCCGCGAAACAGGTCGCAGACGGCGTCGATCGCCTCGCGCTGGTAGTCGAGATCCGCTTCGAAATGCAGCCGCATCACAGGCTCCGCACGCGCTTCACGCCGTGCTGTTCGAGCAGCGCGGCGAGATTGAGCTTCGCGACATCGTCGACGAAGCCGCTGTCGCGGAACAGGCACGTGACGTCGTGCGTCGTACCGGTCGCATCGAGCAGGTCGACGATGCCGTCGGCCAGCGGGCCCGCGTCGTCGCGCGTGATGCGCGCATCGAAGCACGCGACGATCGAGCGGCCGATCAGGTGCACGGTCTTGCCGGCCACCTGGTGATGCTCGACCGGCGTGCACAGGTCGAGGCCGAGCTTCAGCGTCAGCTCGGCGAGCAGGTCGTCCTCGCTGCGGCCGGTCTTCACGTGCTCGACGGATGCGAAGAGCGCGTGGTCGAAGTCGTCGCGGCGCGGGTCCCACTCGATCACGTTGGTCGTGTCGAGCCGGTACACGCGGAAGCCGAGATCGCCATAGCTTTCCGGGTAATCGCGCGCAACCTGCTGCGCGGCGCGGCGCAGGCGTTCCTTCGTGACTTCGGCGAGCGTCAGCGGCTTCTTCAGCTTCGCGCAGAAATCGGCGGCCGCCAGCTGCGTCTTGTCGCGGCGGTCGAGCGCTTCGGGCAACTGCACGAGCACGTAGCGGCGCGCGCCGCCGTCGGTCGCGTTCACCTGCATCACCGCGTGGCCGGTCGAGCCGGAGCCGGCGAAGCAGTCGAGCACGATGTCGTCGCCGCGCGTGCACCAGCCGATCACGGCCGCCGCGAAATCGACCGGCTTCGGCAGGTCGAACGGGATCCCGAGCGTCTTCAGCAGCGCGTCGTCGGAGCCGGCGAACGGCAGCACCGACGGCACGTTCTCGTACATGTTCTCGTCGAGGTAGTAGATCCGCTGCGGCTGCGTGCTTTCATCCGCGCCGAATTCGATCTGGCCGCGCTCGATCAGCGCCTGCATCGTCGCGGGCGGGTTGCGCCAGCCGCGCGCCGGCATCGCGCACGGCTTGCCGGTGACCGGGTGGATCAGTGGCGTGAAATACTCTTCCGGCGCCTTCTTCTTGTTCGGCCAGGCCATCGACACGAGGCGGTACACGCGGCCTTCTTCCGACAGCCGGTCGTACATCACTTCGCCGCCGGACAGGTTGGTCTGCGCCTTCATCCACGCGCGGTACGCCTTCTGCGCGTCCTTCGCGTTGCCGCTGCGGTACACGGCGTCGTGCGCGGCGTCGAGCATGCGCTGCGCGTTGCGCTTCGGGCGCTTGAGCGGCGCCTGTTCGAGCAGCGTCTCCGCGTTGCGCGCGAACAGCACCAGCGATTCGTGCTGGTACGCGACGCCGCGCGCGTCGCCCTTCGGATTGCGCTTGTCCCATACGGCGACGCCGAGCTCGTTCTCCTCGCCGAAGATCTCGCGCAGCATCAGTACCAGCGCGTGCACTTCATGCTCGTCGATGTGCACGGCGATCAGCCCTTCGTCGGACAGCAGCGCGTGCGCGAGCTTCAGGCGCGGATACATCATGTTCAGCCAGTCGGTGTGGAACCGTCCGTTCGCCTCGGTGTTGGTGCTGCGCTTCACGCCGCCCTGGGTCTGCCCGGTCATCGCGAGGTAGTGGCGGATGCTGTCGCTGAAGTCGTCCGGATAGACGAAATCGCTGCCGGTGTTGTACGGCGGGTCGATGTAGACGAGCTTCACCTTGCCTGCGTAACTCTTGTGCAGCAGCTTCATCACGTCGAGGTTGTCGCCCTCGATCACGAGATGGCGCGTGTCGTCCCACGCGACGCTGTCGTCGGGGCAGGGCCGCAGCGTGCCCGTCGACGGCGTGAGCGCGGCCTGGCGCGCGCTGCGCTTGCCATGCCAGTGGAAGCCGTAGCGCTCGTCGGCGTCGCCGACCGTGCGTTCGCCGACCAGCGCCTTCAGCACGTCGACGTCGACCGACGCGCCGCCGGGGCCTTCGGTCACGAGTTCGGGGAACAGCGCCTTCAGGCGCGCGACGTTGTCGGCGGTGAAATCCGTCGACATCGCCTGCGGGCTGGCCGCATCGAGTTTCTGCATCGTCTTTTCCATCGGAGCCCGGCCGCGCGCGCCAGGACGTCGGGCGCGCTCGCGGCACCGGCGGCAATGGCCGCCCGGGCAAACCCGAAACGCTATCGAGTCGACCGGCCGAGGTCAAGCGCCGATGTGGGCCGATCGTGCGGGTATCGGCCGCGATCGCCCGCCGGACGGGCCGCAAGCGGTTTCGGGCCGGTTGTCGCATGGCCGGCCGGCGGGCGCCTGACGGGAGCCCCCGGAGGCACGCCGGAAAGGACGAAAAAAAGGGCACGGTCGGCGCCAAGCGCCAGCGTGCCCGCATGGAGAATCCCGGACGGAGGGTGAGGCGGGGCCCGTCGGGCCCCGTTTCAGGTCAGAAACGCGTGCGGATGCCCGACGTCAGTTCGAGCTGGTTCTTCGCGCCGAACGTCGACGACACCGTGTAGCCGCCGTGCAGCTTCATGTAGTCGCCGGCCAGGTAGACCTCGGTGCGCTTGCTCAGGTGATAGAACACCGACCCGTAGATCGTCTCCTTGAAGCCGTTGGCGACGCCGTTGGTCAGGCTGAATGCGCCGAGGTTCGCATTCGGCGTGAAGCCGTCGGCATTGTTCGCGGCGTTCTTGACGCGCATCTGCTGGTAGCCGAGCTCGTAGTCGAGCGCACCGGGCGGCGCCACCTTCACCGACACCGTCCACGAATCGTCGTGGCGCTGGCCGAGCGAGCCCTGGTCGCCGTTGTAGCGGAAGTAGCCGGCATTCAGGCGCACGATGCTGAACGTGTAGTTGCCGCCGACCGAGAACGTCTGGTTCGTGAAGCCGCCGTTGTTCACGTGGTTGTAGAAGCCCGACACGTTGAACGGCCCGCCGTTGTAGCCGAGCGCGACCTGGTACGCGGAGCCGGTCGCGAACGCGGTCGAGTTGCTGAACTGGTAGCCGGCGCTCGCGAAGAGGCCGTTGCTGAACAGCTTCTTCCACGCGATGCCGTTGTTGTAGCGCGTGCCGGTCGGGCCGGCCGCGTAGAAGATCATCTGCTTGAAGTTGTTCGAGTTGGTCCAGCCACCTTCCTCGGTCGACAGCTTCGCGGAGCCGTACGGGTCGCCGTAGATCGCCGCCGCGTCGCGCGCGATCGTGTTCTGGAAGCCGGCCGTCAGCTTGCCGAAGCGCTCGTCCTCGATGCCGACCCACGCGTCGCGGTCGAAGATCTGGCCGCTGTCTTCCATCTGGCCGTTGGCAACCACGAATTCGCTTTCGAGGCGGAAGATGACCTTCGTGCCGCCGCCGATGTCCTCGGCGCCGCGCAGGCCCCAGCGGCTGCCGCTGAACCACGGCTCGCCTTCGTTGCCCATCCCGATCACGTGATTGCCGTTCGCGTCGGCGTGGGTCCGGTAGGTCGGAAAGCTCAGGTCCATCAGGCCGTAGAGCTGCACGCTCGACTGTGCATGCGCCTGGGTGCCGGCGCACAGGCCAGCCGCCGCGATGGAAAGGGCAAGGGTTTTTCGTTTCAAGATCGTCTCCTCCGAGCTGCCGCATTGAAATCTGGTCGTTGGCAGTACGTAATGTATGCCGACTCTTGCCGGCCACAGCGAGAGGGCCGACGCGTAGCATCGTAGTGGGTGCAATCCTTCACGACGCTTTCCCGGACGCAAGAATCGGATCGGTGAAAACACCGAACGCGCAATAATCACGGATCGGGCAGGCGTGCGGAAGCAGGCAAGCCGGGGGCGCCGGCATGCGTCGATGACGTTTCGTGCTACGAATCGATATTCAGGGCTCGCAAAGGAACCCGTCAGTCCTGCGCGCTCTTCATGCGCAGGATGTAACCGAGCCCGCGCAGCGTGATGATTTCGGCCGTACTGCCCGCGAGATGCTTGCGCAGCCGGTGGATGTAGATGTCGATCGCGTCGGCGCTCGGCTCGTCGTCGAGCGCGAACACGCTGTCCATCAGCCGCGCTTTCGACACCGTCTTGTTCTGCTGCAGCATCAGCGTTTCGAGGATCGCGTGCTCGCGGCGACGCAGCGCGAGCACCGTTTCGCCGCAGCGGAATTCGCGGGTGCCGAACGCATAGACGAGATCGCCGCACACGAGCTGCGTGGTTCCGACGCCGGCCTGCCGGCGGATCAGTGCGCGAATCCGCGCGACCAGCTCGCGCGATTCGAACGGCTTCACGACGTAATCGTCGGCGCCCGCGCCGAAGCAGTCGACCTTGTCGTCGACCGAGCCGTGCGCGGTCAGCATCAGCACCGGCACGTTGTCGTTGCGGCGCCGCAGCCGCGCGAGCACCTCCTTGCCGCTGATGCCGGGCAGGCGCATGTCGAGCAGCACCGCGTCGTAGCGTTCGGTCTTCAGCACCGTATCGGCGCGTTCGCCGTCACCGACGGAATCAACTGCGAAATCCTCGCCGCGCAGCAGGTTCACGATCCAGTGCGCGAGTTCGGCGTTGTCTTCGACCAGCAGGAGTTTCATGACGACATCTCTAGGGGCTGTTTCCATATGGAACGCGCATGCGTTGCCACGAGAACGGCCGCTCGCGAGGCGCGTGACGCCGCGAATACTGACGTATTCGCAAGGAGCGCAACGCGGCGAGCGGCCGTTCTCGTGGCAACCCCAAATTTAAAATTCATGCCACGGGAATGCCCGAAATCGCCCGTATGGCGGCGTCGCTCGTCGCTTGTTTGGCTCGGCCAAACGGCGCTCCTCACTTCTTGCCCTACGAGCGATTTCGGGCATTCGCATGTGCGTTCCATATGGAAACAGCCCCTAATCGTACGCAGGCAGCCGTACAGTCACGACGATACCGCGATTGCCGGCCCCCGGCGCGAGCGACGCGCTGCCGCCGTGCGCCTGCGCGATCTCGCGGACGATCGCCAGCCCGAGGCCCGAGCCCTCGGTATCGGCCGACACGCGGTAGAACCGCTTGAACACGTGCGGCCGCGCTTCCGCCGGGATGCCGGGGCCGTTGTCGACCACGTCGAGCACGATCGCGTCGCCGTCGCGGCGGGCGCAGACCGTCACGCAGCCGCCCGGCTGCGTGTAGCGCACCGCGTTGTCGACGAGGTTCATCACCAGCGCGGTCAGCAGGCTGTCGCTGCCCGCGACGTCGAGCCGCTCGCCGAGATCGGCCCCGAGATCGATATTGCGCCGCTGCGCGAGCACGATCGTTTCCTCCAGCACGCTCGACACCACGGCCGCGAGATCGACGCGATGGTTCAGCAGCGTCGACGGCGTCGCCTCCGCATGCGCGAGCAGCAGCAGCTTGTCGGTTACGTCAGCCATCTTGCGGCTGCTGCGCTGCATGCTGTCGAGCACCGATGCGAGTTCGGGATCGTCGTGCCCGCGCCGCTGCGCGTACTGGATCTGCGTGTCGAGCACCGCGATCGGCGTGCGCAACTGGTGCGCGGCGTCCGCGATGAAGCGGCGCTGCGTGGCCGTGTGCGTATTGAGCCGCGCGATGCACTGGTTGATCGCGTCGACGATCGGCCGGAGTTCGTGCTGCAGCCGCTCGGGGCGGATCGGCTCCAGCTCCATCGGCCCGCGGTCGGCCACGTCGTCCTTCAGCTTCATCAGCGGCCGCATCTCGAACGTGAGGCCGAGGTACACGAGCCCCATCGCGAGCATCAGCATCAACGACAGGCGCACGAGTTGCGGCCGCCAGATCGTCGCGACCATCGCGCGGTGCGAGCGCGTCGTCTTCGCGACGACCACCGTGACCGTCTCGACGTGCCCTTCGTCGTACAGCTGGCGATCGTAGGCCACCGCGCGCAGCGGCACGCCGTCGAGCGACGTGTCGTACAGCGTCGGCTCGATGCCGTGCCGCACGGGCACGTCGAGCGCCGGCGTACCCGCGAGCAGGCGGTCGTGGCCGTCGATCACCTTGTAGAACACCGAATCGCGCGACGGCGATTCGAAGATCTCCAGCGCGGCCGGCGGCACGTCGGCGACCGGCAGCCCGTTGCGCCATTCGACGTCCTCGCCGATCGTGCGTGCGGACGCGACGAGCGCGCTGTCCTGCACGAGCGCGGCCGTGGTCCGCGCGGTGTCGTACGACATCGCGCCGGCGATCAGCATGAACACCGCGAGCGGCAGCAGCAGCCACCACAGCAGCCGTCCGCGCAGGCTGTGCGCCATCCTGTTGCGCTCCTTCTCCGAAATGCCGAACCGCGCCGGGAGCGCCGGCGCGGTCGGGGGTGTCATGTCAGGCGTCCGTCTGCGGCGTTCAGAACGCCGCGGGGCGCCACTTCAGCAGCCGCTTCTCGAGCCACGTCAGCAGGTAGTCGGCGGCCAGCGCGACCACCGCCAGCACGATCATCGCCGCGAACACGCCGCTCGCGTTGAACGCGCCCTGGGCGGTGGAGATTAGCAAACCGATGCCCTGCTTGGAACCCAGGAATTCGCCGACGACCGCACCGACCAGCGCGAAGCCGAAGCTCACGTGCAGGCTGGCGAGAATCCAGCTCAGCGCGGACGGGATCACGACCGCCGTGGTGATCTGCCGGCGCGACGCGCCGAGGATCTGCGCGTTCGCGATCAGGTAGCGGTCGGCTTCGCGCACGCCCTGGAACGCGTTGCCGAACACGACGAAGAACACCATCACGACGGCCAGCGCGATCTTCGACGCCATCCCGAGGCCCAGCGCGATCACGAAGATCGAGCCGAGCACGACGCGCGGGATCGAGTTCGCGATCTGGATGTACAGGCCGAACACGTCGGCCATCAGCTTGTTGCGGCCGAGCACGATCCCGCAGATCACGCCGGCGACCGAGCCGATCACGAAGCCGATGCCGGTTTCCTCGAGCGTGACCCACACCTGCGTGAGCAGCGGGCCCTGCGACGTGCCGTTCACGAACCAGTCCTGGATCTGCTCGAAGATCAGCGACGGCATCGAGAAGAAGAACGGATCGATCCACTTGAGGCGTGCGGCGAGTTCCCACCCGCCCAGCACGATCACCAGCACGGCGATCCGCAGCGTGACGATCAGGTTGCGCCGGCGGCGCAGCCGGCGTTGCGCGGCGCGCTCGTCGTCCTCGAGCGTCGTCGCCGGAATGGCGGTGGGGGGAAGCGTCATGTCGGTCATGCTCCTGTCCTTGCTGTTCTTGCCTTGAGCGTATGCGTCAGCCGATCTGCACTTCTTCGCGCAGGTCGTGCCAGATGTCCTTGGAAATTTCGATGAAGCGCGCGTCGTAGCGGATCTCCGACGTGACGCGCGGGCGCGGCAGGTCGATCTCGTACACGCGCTTGAGCGTGGCAGGCCGCGCGGTCAGCACGAACACGCGGTCGGCGAGTGCGATCGCCTCCTCGAGATCGTGCGTGACGAACACGACCGAGCCCTTGTTCGCGGACCAGAGCTGCAGCAGCTCGTCCTGCATCAGCGTGCGCGTCTGCATGTCGAGCGCGGAGAACGGCTCGTCCATCAGCAGGATTTCCGGCTGGTTGATGAAGGTCTGCGCGAGCGCGACGCGCTTTCTCATCCCGCCGGAAAGCTGGTGCGGGTAGTGCTTCGTGAACTTGTCGAGGCCGACCTTGCGGATCCATTCCTCGGCCTGCGCGTACGCGACGTCCTTCGAGCGGCCGCGAAACAGCGGGCCCGCCGCGACGTTGTCGATCACGTTGCGCCACGGGAACACGGCGTCGGCCTGGAACACGAAGCCGATGCGCGGATCGATCCCGTCGACCGGGCGGCCCATCACGCGCACCTCGCCCGACACCGGCTTGAGCAGCCCGGTGATCATGTTCAGCGTGGTCGACTTGCCGCAGCCGGTCGGCCCGACGATCGCGATGAACTCGCCGCGCGCGACGCTCATGCTGAAGTCGCGCAGCGCGACGGTGGCCTTGCCTTCCGGCGAAATGAAGCGGCACGACACGTTGCGAAACTCGATCGCCGGTGTGCTCGGGGAGACTGCCTGGTTCATCGCATTCGTCCTGCGGGTGAGGAGGGCGTCGCATCGTGGCGACGCCGGGCCGGTCAACCGGGCCGGAACGGGGAACGCACGGCGGCGGGATCGCCGCCGCCTGCGCCGCTACCGATATCGCTTACTTCGCGTTCACGAAATCGTTCGTGAAGGTGCGCGCCAGGTCGATATGCTTGCCCTTCACCGACGGGTTGAACGCCGACAGCACCTTCAGCACGGTGGCCGGGCCGTCGGCCGGCATCTTGCCGTCGGCCGTGTACATCGGCAGCGACGCCTTCAGCGCGCTCACGTACAGCGCCTTGTCCTTCTGGTAGTCGGCCGGCATCTTCGCGGCGATTTCGTCGGCGCTGTGCGTATGGATGAACTGCATCGTCTTCGCGAACGCATGCGCGAGCTTGGTGGCCTGCGCCTTGTGCGAATCGGCCCAGGCCGACTGCACGTACAGGCTTGCGGCCGGGTAGGTGCCGCCGAGCGCCGCGCGCGTGCCGTCGACGGTGCGCATGTCGACCAGCACCTTCGCGTCGCCCATCTTCTCGAGCGCGGACACGGTCGGCTCGGTCGTCATCCCGGCGTCGATGCGGCCCTGCTTGATTGCGGCGATGAAGCTCGCGTCGGCGCCGACCGGCAGCATCGTGTACTGGGTCGACTGCACGCCGTGCTGCAGCGCGAGGTATTGGGTGAGGAAGCTCGTCGACGAGCCGAGGCCCGTCACGCCGAGCGTCTTGCCCTTCGAGTCGGCCATCGACTTGAAGGTCGGCGCGGCCTTGGTCGACACCATCTCGACTTCGCCCGGCACCTGGCCGAACACGGCGATCGCCTTCACGTCCTTGCCTTTGCTCTGCAGGTCGATCGTGTGGTCGTAGAAGCCGACCACGCCCTGCACGGCGCCCGCGAGCAGCTCGTTCTCCGCGTCGACGCCGGCCGGCTGCGACAGCAGCTCGACGTCGAGCCCTTCGGCCTTGAAGTAGCCGAGCTCCTGCGTGAGCCGCGCGGGCAGGTAGATGAGCTTCGCGATCCCGCCGACCATGATCGTGATCTTGCCGCCGTCGTCGGCGAAAGCGGGGTGAGCGGCAAGCGCGCAGCTCAGGCTGGCTGCAACGGCGAGGGTGCGCAGGATGGGTCGCATCGGGTCGTCTCCGTTCGTTGTATTCGTATGGCGCGATGCTTGCTGCATCGTCACGACGAGTATAGGGAGGCGAAACCTTCCGCTACCTTTCGCGGGCGGGCGATTCCTTTAGGGGTTTTCCAGCAACGGAGGGCCGGAACAGGCGGGAAACGGGGGCGGGAGGCGCTCAGCGCCAGCCGGTCAGCATGCGGCCCATCGCATCGAGCCCCATGTCGAACAGGTGCGCCACGAACGGCACGAGGTTCGGCACCATCAGTTGCACGAGCAACAGCCCGACGAGCATCGTGACGGGAAAGCCGATCTGGAACACGCCGATCTGCGGCGCCGCGCGGTTCAGGATGCCGAGCGCGAGGTTCGCGATCAAGAGCGCCGCGACCACCGGCAGCGCGAGCAGCAGCCCCATCTCGAACACGGTCGTGCCGAATGCGGCGAGCGTGCGCCAGCCGGGCGCGTGCAGCAGGTCGGCCGACACCGGCAGCGACTGGAACGATGCGGTGAGCGCGGCGAACACCTGCAGGTGGCCGTCCACCGCGAGGAACGCGAGCATCGCGACCGCATTCAGGAAGCGGCCCATCACGGGCGTCGCGCCGCTCGTGTGCGGATCGAAGAAGGTGGCGAAGCCGAGCCCCATCGACAGCCCGATGAAGTCGCCGGCCGCCTCGACGGCCGCGAACACGATCTGCATCGTGAAGCCCATCGCGACGCCGATCAGGAACTGCGTGACGACGATCCAGATGCCCTGCGCGGAGAACACGGTGACGTCCGGCATCGCGCCGAGCGTAGGCGCGACGACCAGCGCCATGAACGCGGCGAGGCCGATCTTCACGCGCATGGGCACCGCCGCGTGGCCGACGACGGGCGCGGTCGCGACGAGCGCGAGCATGCGCACGAACGGCCACAGGAACGCCGTGAGCCAGCCGTTGAGCTGCGCGTAGGTAACCGAGAACATCGCCGCCGGGTGGTGCGCGCGGCTCAGCCGACGCCGAGCGTCGCGACGTGCAGCAGCGTCTGCCGCAGGTAGTCGAGCATCGTCGTCAGCATCCACGGGCCGGCGATCACGAGCGTCGCGGCGACCGCGAGCAGCTTCGGGATGAACGACAGCGTCGCCTCGTTGATCTGCGTCGCGGCCTGGAACAGGCTCACGACGAGGCCGACCGCGAGCGCGACCAGCAGCAGCGGGGCGGCCAGCAACAGGCCGACCATCATCGCCTGGTGCGCCAGGGTCATCACTTGTTCGGGCGTCATCGTGCGTTTCCTCCGCCGCTTACGTAAAGCTCTGCGCGAGCGAGCCGATCAGCAGCTGCCAGCCGTCGACCAGCACGAACAGCATCAGCTTGAACGGCAGCGACACGGTGGACGGCGACACCATCATCATCCCCATCGACATCAGCACGCTCGCGACGACCATGTCGATGATCAGGAACGGGATGAACACCGTGAAGCCGATCTGGAAGCCGGTCTTCAGCTCGCTCGTGACGAACGCGGGCACCAGCAGCGACAGCGGCACGTCTTCAGGCCCCTGCATTGGCGCGGCCTTCGAGATCTTCGCGAACAGCGCGAGATCGG
The DNA here is from genome assembly GCF_905232215.1 of Burkholderia sp. LMG 13014. GTDB lineage: Bacteria > Pseudomonadota > Gammaproteobacteria > Burkholderiales > Burkholderiaceae > Burkholderia. The sequence goes on along the minus strand of NZ_CAJNKE010000028.1, from coordinate 976 downwards.
TCTCGCGGGTCTGCTTCAGCATGAAGGTCTTGAACGGCGCGACGCCGCGCTGCACCGCCTGCTCCATCGGCATCGAGCCGTCGGAGAACGGCTTGTAGCCGTCGTTGTACGCACGGTCGAGCACCGGCGACATCACGAAGAAGGTGAGGAACATCGCGAGGCCGACGAGCACCTGGTTCGGCGGCGTCGTTGCGGTGCCGAGCGCCTGGCGCAGCAGCGACAGCACGATGATGATGCGCGTGAAGCTCGTCATCATCAGCAGCATCGCCGGCAGGAACGACAGCATCGTGAGCAGCAGCATCGTCTGCACGCTCAGCGAATAGGTGGTGCCGCCGTGCGGGCCCGGGCTCGCGTTGAACGCGGGCAGGCCGTTCGCCTGCGCATACGCGAGCGCGGGGGCGAGGCAGAGGATCAGCACGGGCGCGAAGCGCGCCGCGCGATGCAGGAAGGCGTGTTTCATCGGAATGCGGGGTCGGAAAGAGGGCGCGGCGCCATGTCAGCGGTCCTTGCCGCGACCGAGGCGCTTCGCGGCTTCGCCCGCGAGCGCGTCGCGAAACCGCGAGCCGAACGTGCCGGGCAGGCCGCCATCGGACGGCGCGTCGGTCGACGCCGACGCCACTGTCGCGGTAGCCGTTGCCGAACCGGCCGGCAGCGTATGCAGCAGTTGCACGTTGCCCGGCGCGACGCCGAGCACGAGCCAGGTGTCGCCGATCTCGACGATCGTCGCGCTTTCCTTCGCGCCGACCGCGACGCTCGACACGACCTTCAGCGGGCCGCCGCGGCGCGCATGCTGGAAGCCGAAGCGGCGCGCGAGCCATGCGCACGCAAACACGAGACCGATCACGACCGCGAGCCCGACCAGCGTCTGCAGCACCGCGCCGAAGCCGAGCGACGGTGCGGCCGAGCCGACCATCACGCTCGACGCGATCGACCCGGCGTTGTTCACCGCGTTCATGTCGGCAGCGCCGGCCGGCGC
>NZ_CAJNKE010000027.1 GCF_905232215.1 Burkholderia sp. LMG 13014 | reverse complement strand
CCGGGCTTGCGCTCGCCGAACAGCAGCGCGACGTGGTCGCCCTGCCGGTCGAACAGCTCGAGCGACGTGACGATGCCGTCGCTGGTCGGCTTCTTCACGACCCACGCGGCGGCGATCAGGTCCTCGCGCACGTGCAGGTTGAAGCCAGGGTCGAGCACGTTGATCCATGCGCCGACCTCGCGCACGTTCGTGACGGGGCCCGTATGGATCTGGATCATCCCCGCATTGCCGACGAACACCATGATCGGCTGGCCGCTCTGTGCCGCCTGCTGGAGCACGTGCCGCAGCGCGTGCGCGGTTTCGACCGGATACGCGTACTGCGGATCGGCGAGGCGCAGCGCCTGCATGCGGCTCACGCCGAAGCGCTGCGTGATGCCGAAGAACTGGTGCGTGTCGGTCATCGCGTCCCATGCGGCGCGGAAGCCCGCGACGTCGATCTCGGTGTCGGCGCGCTCGGGCGTTTTCGGCGCGGCGCGCGCGACCTCGAGGCCCGGCTCCTGCGACGGCGCCCGCCAGCGCTCGACGAACGCGTCGTATGCGGCGTGGTCGCTGTGCGCGCGCAGGTAGACCTTGTGGATCGCATGGCCCTGCGCGTCGAAGAATTGCAGGCTCTTCAGCGGGCCATGCGCGGTCTCGTCGCGCACCGCGAACGCCGATACCCAGTGACGATAGAAGATGCGCAGGTCGATATCGCCGAGCGCGAGGCCGACGGGGCCGTCATGGCTCATCTGCGCATACTCGCCGTCCTTTTCGTGGACGGCCGTGTCGTTGCGCGTGAGCGCCATCACGCGACCGAGGCGCGGCATTTCCTCGAACATCGCCGGAAAGCGCGCGTCGAGCCGCACGACGTGCTCGCCGACGAACGCGGCGAGCGCCTCGCCTTCGCTGACGCCGAGCGCCTGCGCGACGTCGCGGTTGCGCAGCTGGCGCTCGGTCTTGAGCTTGATGAACGCGTCGCGCAGCGCGGCGGCCGCGCGGGCCGGCGTGGCCGGTTGACCGGGAAGGGCGGATTGCATCATGTCGGACTCCTTCAAGTAGCGGTTGGGGTGGCAGCGCGGGCGACGCGCATCAGAAATCCACTTTCATGCTGACGGCGACCGTGCGTCCGGACGACGTGTACGCATCGAGCACCTGCGAATCGGCCGCGATGCCGCGCACGTCCGACCAGTTCCAGTATTTGCGGTCGAACAGGTTGCGGATGCCGATCGTCGCGCTCACGTGCTTGTTGAAGCGGTAGCCGCCGCGCAGGTCGACGACGAACGACGACGGTGGCGAGAAGCAGGTCTTGTTCGAACAGTCGGACTTGTCGATGTCCTTGTCGCGTTTCGCGGCCTGGAACAGCAGGTCGGTCTGCACGTACCAGCGTTCGGTCGGCTCGTAGCGCACGCCGAACACGGCCGAGAACGGGTTGACGGTGTTCAGCGGCTGGCTGGCCGCGCCGTTGTTCTGCGTCGAGCCCTTGGTGAATGCCATCGCCGTCTTCAGCGTGATGCCGTTCGGCATCACCCATTCGGCGCGGCCTTCGAGGCCGTGAATGCGCGCGTCGGCGAAATTCACGTACTGGAACACGAACGGGTCGGCCGGCCGGCCGCTGCCGGCGATCGTCGTGCGCGAGATGAAGTTGCGGTAGCGGCCCGTGAACGCGGCCGCGCTGTAGCGCACGACGCCGTAGCCGGTGCCGGCCTTGCCGCGCAGGCCGGCTTCGAACGTGTCGCTCGTCTCGGGCTTCAGGTTCGGATTGCCGATCGACGTGTAGCCGTACACCGGGTTCGAGAAGCTGCTGTTCACCTGGTCGGGCGTCGGCGCGCGGAAGCCGTGCGCGTATTGCACGTACGGAATCACCGCGGGCGTGATCTCGTAGAGCACGGCGACGCGCGGCGACAGCTCGTTCGCGCTCGTCGATACGGCCTTGCCGGTGAACAGCGGATCGTTCTCGGTCGGGCTCAGCCGGTACGTGTCGAAGCGCAGGCCCGGCGTGACGAGCAGGCGGCCGTAGCCGATCTGGTCCTGCACGAACGCGCCGAACAGCGTGTAGTCGGTATCGGGGAACGCCTTGTTCGGGAACGCTTCGCCGACGCCCGGCACCGTGCCGTCGCGCATGTTCGTCACGCGCGACACGCTGCCGTCGATGCCATACAACAGCTTGTGCGCGAACGGGCCGGTCGCGAAGCCGCTTTCGGCGAACGCGGAGCCGCCGAACGTGCGCTCCTGGTACTGGTTGTCGCGCGAGCGCGAAGCCGTCCGGCCGCGCGTCTCGAACGCGTACTGGTCCTGCTTCGCGTCCTGGTAATAGAACTGCACGTGCGCGGTCTGGAACCAGCGGAACGCATCGTCGCGGAAATCGTAGTCGACGCTGAAGCGGTTGCGTTCGAGCCGGTCGTAGGTCGTGAGGCCGAGCGTGGTCGGCGGGCTGATTGCCGACAGCACGTCGGTACTCACGCGGCGCTGCACCGTTTCGGCGGTGAACTTGATCGTGTCGCGCGTGGTCGGCGTCAGCACGAGCTTGCCGAGCAGCGATTCCGAATAGACATCCTGCGGGTTCGACGTGGTGCGCAGCGTGCTCGCCGAGTTGTTGCTGCCGCGCGTGTCGACCTCGTGGCCGCGCCGGCCGTCGGCGATGATCATCCCCTGGATGCGATCGTTGCCGCCCGCGGCCGATACGGTCGCGCCGATGCTGCGGTCGGCCGAGTCGTAGCTCGGCCGGAACGCGAAGTAGTAGGGCTTGTTGTAGATCGACAGCAGGTCGCGCGGATCCTTCGTGATGAAGTTCACTGCGCCGGTCAGGCCGTCGCTGCCGTACAGCGCCGAGGCCGGCCCGCGCAGGATCTCGATTCGCTTGAGCGTGTCGAGATCGGCGTAGTCGCCGCGCCCCGCTTCGAGCGGGCCGAATGAAAACGCATTCGGCAGCCGGATGCCGTCTTCCATCAGCAGCACGCGATTGCCTTCGAGGCCGCGGATGTTGATGCTCGAATCGCCGTCGCGGCCGCCGCCGAGCGCGGCGCTGCCGGGCCGGTACGCGGTGCGGCGCACGGTGATGCCCGGCTCGTAGCGCAGTGCGTCCTTGATGTTGGTGGCCTGCTGTTCCTCCAGATCCTCGTCGGTGATCACCGAGACGGACGCCGCCGTGCGGCTCGCGGCCGTGGCGGTGCGGTTGGCCGTGACGGTGACGGGATCGAGCAGCGCCGCATCGCCACGCGTGGACGCGGCGACGAGGAGGGTGGCAGGCGGGGTGGCGCCTTGCGGCGACGAATCGGCGTGGGCCGGGGCGGCGGACAGGCCGAATGCGCCGAACAGCGCGGCACAGATCGGCCGCCGCGCCAGCGTATAGCAATGCACAGGTGGTCTCCCATTGACGAAAACAAGCCCGAAGGCTGGCTGGGTGACGCGTTCACCTGGCTGGCCCGCCCGCGCACGGAAGGCGGCGAGCGGCGAATTGAAAGGCAACTGATAATTTTTCCAGTGTAAATGAGAATTATTATCAATACAAGGACGGAAAGCGGCTCGTGTAGGTGAGCGCTCACCTGCGCGGCTCGGGCGAGCCGCGGCGGGGAATTCGGGAAAAACGCGGCCCCGCTAGGCGAGGGCTTCGATGCGGATCAGCAGGTTGCGCGCATGCGTGATGAACGCGTCGTGCGTCGCGCGATCGCTGTGGACGTCGAGGCCCGCCTGTTCGGCGAAGACGATCTGCTCGGTATAGAGGTCGACGAGCGCACGTCGTGCGTCAGGGGGAAGCGCGCGGATCATCGACACGATCAGCAGTTCCTGCGCGCGAAGCGTGCCGGACAGCGTCTGGACGTTCATGCTGGCCTCCTCGGACGATGCGGCGGCGAGCCGCTCTTTCCATACTAGGCGGTCGGCGCACGCAGCGCAGGCGCGGTGTTGGCCAGGCGGTGGGCGGAATGCGATTCGACGGGGTAATCGACGGCGCCGTTGCGCGACGCGAAACGCGCCGCGCGCGGCCGGGCATGGCGAACCGAAGCGTGCAGGGATGCGAACGGAATCAGCCGGCCGACTTCGCGGCCTGCGCATCGCGCACGACCTGCGCGACGCGTTCGACGAATGCGGCGTCGATGCTCGACAGCGCTTCGCGCTTGCCGTCGGGCATCTCGACCATCAGGCGATACGTGACGTCCTGCGTGGCCCACGCGAGATAGCCGACGACGGCGAGCATCACGCCGACGACGAGCCCGGCGCTCGATCCGGCGATGCCGCCTGCGACGGCGACAGCCGCGCCGATCAGCGAGATCAGCGACGGCACGAGGCGGTTCTTCGGAATCTTGACGACATCGACCTGGCGGATGTCACGGAGTGCGAAGACCTGCCCGGCGGCCGACAGGCCGTTGCGCGTGATCGTCACGCCGCGTTCGTTGAATGCGTTTTCCATCGTGTGTTGCGTGGACGAAAACGCGCAGCGTAGCAGGTTTCGTTGCGGCATCAAACGAGACCGACTGCCGCACGATGCGTGCGGCGTGGCTGAAAGACGGGAAGCGGGTGGAACAGGAAGGGGTTCAGAACTGCAGCCGGCCGTCGCCGTAAAGCCGGCCCGGCACGTGCGACGCGACGACCTCGGCGATCTCTTCGTCGGTCGATTCGGCCGGCACGATCTGGCGCCGCGCGGGCGCGTCGAGATGCATCGTCCATTCGACGAGGCGATACGGCCTGCCCCACGGGCGCTGCATTTCGACCGATACGCGGCAGCTCTGGACCGGCATCGAGTGTTGGCACGTCAGAATCGCGTGCAGATGGCTGAAAACGGTATCTTCGATCATCATGGCCTCCGATCCTGTCTTGTGGGCAATCGATGGCGGCGCCGTCGTCGGTAAAAAAAAAGCCGCCGATGCTCAGGCGGCCAACAGGGGGGGTGAGAGCATCCTCTCAGCCCAGAATTAAGCGAAACTTAAAAGCACATAAAAAAGCGCCCCGCGTGGAGCGGGGCGCTTCTTGCCGTCGTGATCCGCGAGTTAAGCGGATGCTTTAGAACTTGTGACGGATACCGATACGTGCGGCGATCTGGTTCTTCGAACCCGTGCCCGACGTGTTGAAGTAGCTCGTGCTCGAGCCGATCTGCGCTTGCACGCCCTTGCCCGATGCCTGCTGGTACACGACCAGGCCGTACACGTCCGTACGCTTGCTGAGTGCGTAGTCGGCGATACCGTTGACCTGGTTCCAGTGCCACGAGTTGCCGTTCTGCGTTGCGTTCGTGTACGTGTAGCCGAGGCCAGCCGACAGAGCCGGCGTGAAGGCGTACTTGCCGCCTGCTTCGTATGCGTTGTAGAACGTGCCGCCCGCGCCCGAAACGGTCGAGAACTGCGTACGCGTCCACAGCAGCCATGCCGTTGCCGGGCCCCAGACGTAGCGGCCGCCCACACCGTAGGTGCGCAGGTCGCGGACGTTGCCCGTGCTGATGTTCGCGATCGTCGTCGAGAACGACGGCGTCGACTGGCTCGGGAAGCGGATGTCCGTGTACGCGGCGCCGACCGAGACCGGGCCGTTCGCGTAGTTCAGGCCGAAGCTGTATGCGCGCGACGAGCCTGCCGTCGTCGTCGTGCCCGACGTCGTCGCGGCTGCGCCGGCGAAGTCCGTCGAGTTCGAGAAGCCGTACAACGCGCCGAACGTGAAGCCCGAGTAGTTCGCGCTCTGGAACTTCACGGCGTTGTTGATGCGGCTCGACGTGAGCTGGTCGATGTCGTTCACGTGGTAAGCGTAGTTGCCGCCGACCGTGTTGCCGCCCGTCGAGTAGTTCGAGCCGAGGATGTCGGTCGAGAACGAGTACTGGCGGCCGAACGTGACCGTGCCGTATTGCGACTGGCTCAGGCCGACGTAAGCTTGACGACCGAAGATCGCGCCACCCTGGCCGATCGTGCCGTTGCCGCTGTTGAAGCCGTTTTCGAGCACGAAGATCGCCTTCAGGCCGCCACCGAGGTCTTCGGTGCCGCGCAGGCCCCAACGGCTGCCTTGGGCAACGCCGTCGTCATACTTGAACAGCTTGCCCGTGCCACCGTTGGCGGTCTTGCTGTGGTTCACGTAGCTGATACCGGCATCGATAACGCCGTACAGGGTCACGCTGCTTTGTGCGTGCGCCGTGCCGGCCGTTGCTGCCAGGACGGCGATGGTCAACAGTTTCTTGTTCAAAGGAATCTCCGAGCGAATAAATGGCGTGTCCAGTTGCGGTTCCGGCGCTCTCTATGGGCGCTTTCACGTACCGGCGGCAACTTTATCGACGGGCCACGTAATGAATATGACAGCGACTGTCATATGAAGAATCTGTGGCGTCGATGCGACACTGAATTCTGCCTGCTTGTATAGCCGGGGGTTATACCGATTCAGACTGAGATTCGATCGGAATCAGGAATATGCACATGAAATTAGCTTGGTTGGTGGCGTTCCGGCCCCATGCCACGATCCGTGTTCCAACAAACGACACGGGACAAGAGGACACCATGCGACGTTCATTCCTGACCGGCCTCGGCGCACTTGCCGCAGCGCTGGCATTCGCGGCGCCCGGTGCGCACGCCGACCCGCAAACGCTGAAGATCGGCACGATGAGTGGCCCCGACGCGCAGATCTGGACCGAGGTGACGAAGGTCGCCGCGCGCGAAGGCCTCGCGATCAAGGTCATCGAATTCAACGACTACGTGCAGCCGAACGCGGCGCTCGACTCCGGCGATCTCGACGCGAACGGCTTCCAGCACCAGCCGTTCCTCGACAGCCAGATCAAGCAGCGCGGTTACAAGATCGTCAACGTCGGGCTCACCTACACGGCGCCGATGGGCTTCTATTCGAAGAAGCTCAAGTCGCTGAAGGACTTGCCGGTGGGCGCGAAGGTCGGGATCCAGAACGATCCGTCGAACGGCAACCGCGCGCTGCTGCTGCTGCAGAAGTACGGCGTGATCAAGCTGAAGGCGGGCGCCGGCACCAACGGCGTGAACGCGACGCCACTCGACGTCGCCGAGAATCCGAAGAAGATCAAGATCGTCGAACTCGATGCCGCGCAGTTGCCGCGCGCGCTGCCCGATCTCGATGTCGCGTCGATCAACACCGACTACGCGGTGAAGGCCGGGCTCACGCCGGTGAAGGATGCGATCGCGATCGAGGATCTGCGCGGGCCGTACGCGAACCTGATCGCGGTGCGCGCGCAGGACAAGGACAAGCCGTGGGTGAAGAAGCTCGTCGCGGCCTATGAATCGGACGACGTGCGCAAGTTCATCGACCAGAAGTTCGGCGGCGCGATCGTGCCGGCGTTCTGAACGGTTTCACTTGCCGACACGCCGGATTGCCGGATCTCGACGATCCGGAAAGCAAATCGCCCGCGCAAGCGGGCGATTTCGTTGGTGCGCGCGGGGGCGCGCGCTGCGCGCCGTTCTCCGGCGCACGGGCCGGCCGCTCAGGCCGACAGCAGCGAACCGGTGCGGATCGCGGTCGCGCCGGCGATGCGCGCGACTTCCATGCCGGCCGTCGCGAAGCGCACGATCTGGCGCGCGTACAGCATGCCGGACACGCTGCTCTTCAGCGTGACGACGCGATCGGTCAGCGGATCGACGATGTCGGCCACGGCCTGGCCGGCCTCGATCATCACGCCGACCGGCGTGCGGAACACGATCACGCCCGACACCGGCGCGACGAGCGGATCGGTGCCCGCGAGCGGCGTGGCCGGATGCGCGAGCGGCGGCAGCGGCGCCGGCGTGCCGTCCACGACACCGCGCTCGGTCAGGTATTCGACGATCGCCTGGGCGTCCTTTTCGGCGAATTCGTACGACACGTCGCGCTCGCTGCGCAGTTCGATCGTGACCGAAATCGCGCCGTTCGGGATCGGGAAGCGGTCGCCGAAGCGGTTACGCAGATCCGACCAGCAGAAGCTGTGGATCTCGTCGAACGGGTTGCCGACCGAATTCAGCGCGAGCAGCGACGCCTGCGCGTCGAGATAGCGCGACAGCGGCTCGACGTCGGGCCACAGATCGGGATTCGTGTAGAGGTGCATCACCGCATCGCTGTCGCAGTGCAGGTCGAGCACGATATCGGCGTCGAACGACAGCTTCTGCAGCGCGAGGCGCTGCGAGTCGAGCTCGGTGCGGGGCTTCTGCTCGTCGAGCGCTTCGCGCATCGCGGCGCGCACGGCGACGAGGTTGTGCTGCGCGTCTTTCGTGAGGCGGTGTTCGACACGCGGCAACACGAGCGCCGCGAGATCGTAGAAATTGCGGTTGAAGTTCTGCATCGAGCCGAGCTCGAAGCGGCCGAGGTGATCGCCGAACACGTGTTGCGACAGGCCGATCGGGTTCGGCACGGGCACGATGACGACTTCGCCGCGCAGCTTGCCGGCCGTCTCGAGCGCGGCGATCTTGCGGCGCAGCAGCGTGGCGACCAGCATGCCGGGCAGTTCGTCCGCGTGCAGCGACGACTGGATATAGACCTTCTTGCCGCCGCGCGGGCCGTAGTGAAAGCTCGTGATCTGGCGTTCGGTACCGACGGCGGGGGAAATCAGCGGATGGGTCTGCGTTTGCATGATGGGGAGTGCGGCGCAGCCGCGAATGATCCGGTGTGCGTGAAAGATCGATTGTACGTTGCCTTCCACACCGCCATCAAACCGACGCCGGGACGAGCCGATTTTCGTTGAGAATCATCAGGTTGGTGCGAAAAAAATAACGCTGCGCGGCGCCGCGCGCGCAAAAAAAAACGGGCTCCATGCGGAGCCCGTTTGTGTCGACGCGCATCGCGCGCCTGCTGGCGCTGTTACTTGCCGTAGACGTCGAAATCGAAGTACTTCTTCGCGATCTTCGCGTACGTGCCGTCCTTGCGCATGCCGGCGATCGCGCCGTCGATCTTCGTCTTCAGGTCGGTGTCTTCCTTGCGCAGGCCGATGCCGGCGCCGTTGCCGAGCGTCTTCGGATCGTCGATATCCTTGCCGGCAAAGTCGAAGTTCGCGCCGCGCGGGGTCTTCAGGAAGCCGATGTCAGCCTGCACCGCGTCCTGCAGCGCGCCGTCCAGACGGCCGGAGATCAGGTCGGCGTAGACCTGGTCCTGGTTCTGGTAAGGCACGACGTTCACGCCCTTCGAGGCCCAGTACGTCTTCGCATAGGTTTCCTGAATCGTGCCCTGCTCGACGCCGACCGACTTGCCCTTCAGCGATTCAGCCGTCGGCATCAGGCCGGCGCCCTTCTTCGTGACGAGGCGCGTCGGCGTGTTGAACAGCTTCTCCGAGAACGCGATCTGTTCCTGACGCGCCGGCGTCATCGACATCGACGACAGCACGCCGTCGAACTTGCGGGCCTTCAGCGCCGGAATCATCCCGTCGAAGTCGTTTTCGATCCACACGCACTTCGCGTTCATGCGGCGGCAGATTTCGTTGCCGAGATCGACGTCGAACCCGACCACCTTGCCGTCAGCGCCTTTCGATTCGAAAGGCGGGTAGCTTGCGTCGACGCCGAACCGCACGGTCGACCAGTCCTTCGCGTACGCGCCGCCAGCCGATACGGCGAGCAGGGCGACGGTCACAGCCGCAAGAATCTTTTTCACTAGGTGACTCCTCGTTTTGTTCGATGGGTGCGCGGTTGTGCCGCGCCGTAAGCCTTCGGCCTGGCGCGGCTTCGCGTCAGGCTGTCCGTTTCGCCCACCCGATGCGGGCGCGCGACGTGCGCAAGATTATCAAGACAAAATACCGGCAGGGCGCCTAGGACAAGCCCCGATACCGGGCCCGGCGGCGGCGCGTCGGGTGCGCCGCCGTTTCAGACACAGGAACGATTCAGCCGAGCGTTTCGTTGACCGCGCGCTGCAGGCACGTGACGAATTGCGAGACGGCGGGCGTGGGCAGCAGGTCGCGCCGCGCGATGATCGACAGGTCGAAGCGCGGCATGCTTTCGTCGAGGTTGGCCGTGCGGATGCCGAGCGGCGCGACCATCGCGGCGAGCGGGCGCGTGAAGCAGCCGATCACGTCCGAGCGTGCGACGAGCCCGAGCGTCACCGCGAACGACATCGGCGATCGCAGCAGGCGCTTCGGCAGCGGCAGCCCGTGCGCCTCGAACATCCCGACCATCACGCTGTGCGGAAACTGCTCGGCGCCGACCGTGACGATCCACTCGGCATCGAGCAATTCCTCTAACCGGCGCGCGTGAGCCAGCGGGTGGCCCTCGCGCATCACGACGGTGAATTCGGTCGACAGCAGCGGCGATTGCGTGAAATCGCGATCGAGCGCGGGCACGTGGTGCATCGCAGCGATGTCGAGCGTGCCGTTGCGCAACTGCGCGAGCGCGTCGGGCACCGTCACTTCCTCGAGATGGAGGTGCACGTTCGGCATCGACTGGCGGAATGCCGTCACCGCGCGCGGTAGCGCGGTCAGCGCGATCGACGGCATCGTGCCGACCGCGACGCGCCCCGACATCTCGCCTTTCACCTGCTCGACGGCCTCGACCGTGCGGCGGATATCGCCGAGCAGCTGTTCGGCGCGCGGCAGCAGCGCATGGCCGCACGCGGTCAGCTCGACGCCGCGTACGCTGCGCGCGAGCAGTTCCGCGTTGAGCGCCGTTTCGAGCTCGCGGATCGTATGCGTGATCGCAGGCTGCGTGACGCCGAGCTCGCGCGCGGCGGCGCGCAGGCTCTTGTGATGCGCGGCGGAGACGAACGCCTGGAGCTGAGCGAGGTTCAGGGGGTTGCGGATGCGGGTCATCGATCGGGTCCGGTTGGCGCGATACTGTGGCGGGCGGCTTGCTGTGACGGAATTCGGTAGCGATCCTGACGGTTGCGTGCGCATGGTTTTACGCCGACCGAGCGAAGCATCGCGAGCCGGGGCGCGGCGGGTATCGGCGAGGTGATCGTCATGCGCCGGTTCGCGCGCGGAACGCCTGACGATACCGCTGCGGCGACGTGCCGACGATGCGCGCGAACCGCTCGCGAAACGCGGTGACCGAACCGAAGCCGGCCTCCGTCGCGACATGCTCGATCGACAGCTCCGTGACCTCCAGCAACTGCTGTGCATGCCTGACGCGCGCGGTCTGCAGCCATTGCCGCGGCGACGTGCCCGTCTGCTCCTGGAAGCGCCGTGTCAGCGTGCGTACGCTCGTCGACGCCTTGCGGGCCATCGCGTCGAGCGTGAGCGGCTTGCGCAGGTTGGCCTGCAGCCAGTCCATCAGGCCTTGCAGGCCGTCGGTGCCGCTCGGCCATTCCGGCGCGATGAACTGCGCCTGCCCGCCTTCGCGGACGCGCGGCGCCACCGCGCAGCGTGCCGCGTCGACGGCCACCGCCGCACCGTAGTCGGCCTGGATCAGGTGCAGGCACAGGTCGAGGCCGGCTGCCGCGCCGGCCGACGTCAGGATCTGCCCGTTGTCGACGAACAGCACGTTCGGATCGACCGTCACGCGGGGATAGCGGTGCGCGAGCTCGGCGGCCGCGAGCCAGTGCGTCGTCGCGCGCAGGCCGTCGAGCAGTCCGGCTTCCGCGAGCACGAACGCGCCGCTGCAGATCGACGCGATCCGGCAACCGCGCGCGGCCGCCGCGCGCAGCGCCGCGATCACGTGGCGCGACGTGGGTGCGAGCGGCACGGACGTGCCGGGGATGACGATCGTGTCGGCATCGGCGAGCGCGTCGAGACGAAACGGGGGGCGCAGGTCGAACAGGTCGCCCGCGACACGCGCGTGCTCGCTGCACACGCGCACGCGGTACGGATGTGCGACGTTGGGCGAACGTACGCGCGCGAACGTGTCGCACGCAATGCCCAGATCGAACGGGACGACATCGGGCAGGGCGAGCACGGCGACCGTATGCATGGCGTTCGGGGGCTTGGCCAGAATCCGTTTAAAGATGTCATTTTAGCCAATGGCTCGAAATGGCACCACACGTGACAATCGTCGCAGGCCAACCTGGAGATTGCCGATGCAACAAGACGATCGCAATGCATTGCGGAACCTGCAATACCTGTCGTTGCTGGAGGCGACCACGCTCGTCGTGCTGGTGTGCGTTGCCGTGCCGCTCAAGCACCTGGCCGGCTATCCGGCAGCGGTATCGATCATGGGCCCGGTGCACGGCATCGCGTTCGCGATGTATGTATGGGCGGTCGTCGGCACCGCGTCGAGCGGGCTGTGGAGCAAGGCTGAAGTCGCGCGGCTCGTGCTGGCGGCCGTGGTGCCGTTCGTGGGGCTGACGAGTGCCGGATGGATCGCGCGCAGGAGGCACGCGCGATGATATATCTGTGGCTCAAGGCCATTCATGTCGTCGCCGTCGTCACGTTCGTCGGCGGCCTGCTGATGCTGTCCGTCGGCGTGCGTATCGCCAACCTTGCCGTGCATCGGGCGGTACGGCGCTGGGACCGCACGGTGACGGTACCCGCGCTCGCGCTCGTCTGGATCGCGGGGATCGCGCTGGCGCTGTACGGCCACTGGTTCGGCGCGACGTGGTTGTCGGTGAAGCTCGTGGTGGTCGTCGCGCTGTCGGCGCTGCACGGGATCCTGGCCGGCACGCTGCGGCGCATGGAACGTGACGATCTCGTGGTCGTGCCGGCACCCTGGCTCGGGCAGGCGGCGGGCGCGGTCGTGGCCGCGACGGCGATCGTCGTCGGGCTGGTCGTGATCAAGCCGTTTTGATGCGCCGGCCGGCGCGAGCCGGCCATCGGCGGAGACAGACCCTACGCCAGCGCCATCTCGACCGCCGTCAGCGTGCGGCGCCGAATCCAGCCGCTCGCCATCCGGATCGCAAGCCAGTACGGCATGAACAGCAGCCGCGTGCGGGTGGTCGGGCAATGCACGAAGGTTTCGGTGCGCAGCATGTGCGCACCCGACGCGAGCCCGACGACCTCGAAGCGGAGCACCAGCTTCGCGTCGCGCGGGTCGTCGTGCTGCACGAAGGCCGCTGCGTCGGCGATCGTCAGCACGCCGAGGTCCGGACGCCAGAAGCGGCCGACGAGGCCGAGCGACAGCGACATGTCGTCGCGCTGCAGCGGCGTGAACGCATGGAGCCCGAAGGGTTCGCGTTCGCGTCGCGAGGTGTCGTGGCGCAGCGCGGCGGCAACGGCACCCGGGAATTCGCGGATGTTGAGCAGCGCATCGACGACCGGATCCGTGCGCATGTCGAGCGTGGTGACCGTGTCGATGATGCGCGCCGGAGCAGCATCGATCGGCTTCGATTCGTGCACTTCGTGGAAGCCGAACGACGGGATGAACGGCGGCTTGTGCGCCGAGGTCCGGGTGCTCGATTCGGAGACGATGCCGAGCGCGTTCATGAGGCGTTCCTGAAGGCAAAGCGCGATCGTAGCACCGGGCGCGGATTCGTGCCGCGATGCGTGCCTGTTGCGCGCCGTGCCGTGCGGCATCGACAAAAAAAGCCTGGAAACTTGCGTTCCCAGGCCTGGAGACCATCAACGATGATGGTGGAGGAGACGATGTCGTCCCGATGCGCGCCGTCCTTCTGCCGGCGACGTCGCGCACGATTCGCGGTCAGATCGCCCAGCCGCCGAGATAGAACGTGACGAGCACGGCCGCGATGAGCACGGTGCCGACGTTGAGCTTGCGGAATTCGCCGCTGGCGATGCGGCCGATCACGAGCGTCGAGAAGCCGAGCATGATGCCCGTCACGATGTTCGCGGTCAGCACGATGAACACCGCGCACACGAGGCCCGACATCGCGTCGACCATGTCGTCCATGTGCAGCTTGCTCACGCTGCCGAGCATCAGCAGGCCGACGTACATCAGCGCCGGTGCCGTGGCGTACGACGGCACGAGGCCCGCGAGCGGCGAGAAGAACATCACGACGAGGAACAGCAGGCCGACCACGGCGGCTGCGAGGCCCGTCTTCGCGCCGGCGGCCACGCCGACGCTCGACTCGATGTAGGCCGCCGCCGGCGCGCCGCCGAGGAAGCCGGAGAAGATCGAGCTGAGCGAATCGGCGGTCAGCGCACGGCCGCCGTTGATGATGCGGCCGTTCTCGTCGAGCTGGCCGGCCTGGCCCGCGACTGCGCGGATCGTACCGGTCGCGTCGAACACGGCCGTCATCACCAGCGCCAGCACGCTCGGCAGAACGGCCATCGACAGCGCGCCCTTGATGTCCATCGCGCCGATCAGCGACGCATGGCCCGGTGCGCTCAGCGACGGCAGCGCGAAGATGCCGTGGTACTTCACGCTCGGATCGAAGATCAGGCCGAAGATCGAGATCGCGATCACGACGAGCAGGATGCCGCCCGGCACGCGACGCTTTTCCAGGCCGAAGATCGCGGCGAGGCCGATGACCGACATGATGACCGGGAATGCGGTGATCTGACCGAGCGAGACCGGCAGGCCGGCGCCCGGGTTCTTGATCACCAAGCCGACGTCGTTCGACGCGATCAGCAGCAGGAACAGGCCGATGCCGATCCCGGTGCCGTGCGCGACGCCCGCGGGCAGGTTGCGCAGGATCCACGAGCGCACGCCCGTCACCGAGATGCCGGTGAACACGAGGCCCATCAGGAACACGGCGCCGAGCGCGACCGTCGGCGACAGCCCCTTGCCGAGCACGAGGCCGAACGCGGTGAACGCGGTCAGCGAGATCGCGCAGCCGATCGCGATCGGCAGCTTGGCCCACAGGCCCATCAGCAGCGAGCCGAACGCGGTGGTGAGGCAGACCGCGACGAACACGGCGCTCGTGTCGAAGCCGGCCTTGCCGAACATGCCGGGCACGACGAACACGGAATAGACCATCGCGAGGAAGGTCGTGACGCCGGCAATGATTTCGCGGCGCTGCGTGCTGCCGCGCGACGAAATGCCGAAGTACCGGTCGATGACTCCCTGGGTGCCAAAGTCCGTTTCTGCCGCGCCGACGTCGACCGTCGGCTGCACCGGGGTATCACTCATGAGCTTGCTCCTTTATCAGCATGCTGAAACGGCCCGTAGCGAACCGTCGTCAGGGTGTCTCGTATCTAGTTGGGATTGTCGGCAACGTCGTGGGGACGAATGACGCGTGATCCGTGTCGTTACGTGCGAATCGAAACGATCGCGAGGGTGTCGCGTCGTGCGACGCGTGGTGGTGTCGACCCCGTCACGTGCGCTTTGCCGTAGCGAAGGTTAGGCGAACCGCCCATCACGTCCCATTGGGGGAAGAGCATGCAGCGCATGTCTCAGCGCTTATATCGGCGTGCAACGGGGCTCCGTCGCGACGACACGCGTGTATACGCCTAGTTCGATTCCGTTAAGGCGATTATTTGAATGCGGGGTCGACGGGCAGGGGGAAAGCGGGTGATGCATCGAAAATTACGAAAGTCTTTCATTGGGGCCAGGCAGGCCGGTGGAAACAGGGGCCGGTGACGGGATTCACCGCCGTGCGCTACCTGCATTCGGACGATACCGTCATCGCGGGCGGCGGTTCTCGTTTTCGCCCGGGCCTCAATTGTGCGCGAGATGGTCGAGATATGGGCGGAACATGTCGACCACGGGGTTCGAAGACGCGTCGGTTGCGTCGGTCGGAGGGTCGCTCGCTTTCCGAAAACGCGTTGCCAGCCGTGGTGAGCGTGGGGGTGAGCCGGTCGCACGCAAGCGCGTATGTGGCGTCGGGCGCATCGGGCAGCGCCTCGCCCATGAATGCCCGGATGATGCGGTTGCCGGCCGATTTGGCTGTCTGTGCGTCGCGCGCGGCGCAGTGTCGTCGTGCGTTACTTCAGGAACACGTAGCGCGCGAAATACGGGAAGCGGCCGACCGCGTGCTCGGTCGAACACGCGGCATCCGGCGGCGTGCCGCCCACGGTATCGAGCCGCTGTACGAAGCGCACGCCGGCGAGCGTGCCGGTCGTGCCCGTTGCGGCCGGCGTCGCGGCGAGCAGGAGTTGCGGAATGCTGCCGGCGCGCGCGCTCGGCGCTTCCGCGAGTTTCTTGCCGGTAATGCGGCTGCCGTCGAGCGCTTCCCATGATGGCCCCGCGCCGTGCCGGACGACGAGCGTGCCGCTCGCGTCGAACAGCATCGCCTCCGGGCGCTGGAATGCCCACGCGAGCCGATGGTCGTGGTCGAATTCGCATGCGTAGATCTGCACGCCGGTTGCGGAGGTCGACAGTACTGGCGTCGCTGGCTCAGGTGGCGCGAGACCGGCATCGGCGCAGGCCGGTGCGGCGCACGCTGCAAATGAAACACCGGCCGCGATGGCCAGCAGCATGTCGCGTGTCGGGGAGCGGCTTGGCATGGCGGGCGTCCTTTCAGGGCAGGGGCACGGGGGAGTCGATCCCGTAAACGCTAGACGCCGATCGCGCGGGCCGCAATGCGGAAATGACAATCGAGACGATAGCCGCCGCGATTGCGCGCGGTTGCGCGGCCACATGCTGCGACGCAACCGCCCGTCATCACGCGCCTGCCGGCGTCGGTGCATGCACGGCAATCAGGTGCTCGGCTTTCAGCGTATCCCACAGTTCGGCCGGGATCGACACCGCGGCGAGACGCAGGTTGTCGTCGATGCGATCGGGCCGGCTCGCGCCGGGGATCGCGGCCGCGACGGCCGGGTGCGCGAGCGAGAACTGCAGCGCCACCGCGCGGACATCGACGCCGAATCGTGCGCAGATCTGGCGGATGCGCGCGACACGGTCGAGCATGGCCTGCGTGGCCGGCTGATACTCGTAATGGGTGCCGCCCGCCAGCACGCCCGAGTTGTACGGCCCGCCGACGATGATCCCGAGCCCGCGTGCGGCGCTTTCCGGCATCAGCCGTTCGAGCGCGCCGGCATGGTCGAGCAGCGTGTAGCGCCCGGCCAGCAGGAAGCCGTCGGGGTCCGCGCGTTCGAGCGCGAGTTCGCACGGCTCGACGCGGTTCACGCCGAGGCCCCAACCCTGGATGACCTTCTCGTCGCGCAGTCGCGTGAGCGCCCTGGCCGCACCCGACATCGCAACGTCGAACACGTCGCGCCATGCGTCACCGTGAAAGTCGACGGCCGGGTCGTGAATCCACACGGTGTCGAGCCGGTCGGTGCGCAGCCGCTTGAGGCTCGCGTCGATCGAGCGCAGCGTGCCGTCTTCGGTGTAGTCGTAGACGATCCGGTTCGGCAGCCCGTGGCGGAACAGGCCGCCTTTTTCGCCGAGATCGCGTTGCGATGCGTCCTCGTGTTCGTCGAGGACGAGCCGGCCGACCTTGGTGCCGAGCGAGTATGCGTCGCGCGGCCGCCCCGCGAGCGCTTCACCGAGACGCAGCTCGGCGAGGCCGGCGCCATACAGCGGCGCGGCGTCGAAGTAGCGGATGCCGCTTTCCCAGGCCGCGTCGACCGTGGCCAGCGCTTCTTCGTGCGGGATGTCCCGGTACATGTTGCCCAGCGGCGCGGTGCCGAAACCCAGGCGGGAAGGGAGCGTGATTCTCATGAGCAGTCTCGGGTATGCCGATTCAGGCCGCGGCCTGGGCCAGCGTCGGGTAGTCGGTCAGCCCGCGCTCGCCGCCGCCGAACAGCGTGTTGCGGTCGTGCGTTGCGAGCGCCGCGCCGGTGCGCAGGCGTTCGGGCAGGTCGGGGTTCGCGACGAACGGGCGGCCGAACGCGACGAGGTCGGCCCAGCCGGCGGCGATCGCGTCGCGCGCGCGTTCGGCGGTGTACGCGCCGGCGTAGATCAGCACGCCCGGGAACGCGGCGCGCAGTTGCTGCTTGAATTCGACCGGCATCAGCGGCGCGTCGTCCCAGTCGGCTTCCGCGATGTGCAGGTAGCCGACGCCGAGTGCGCCGAGCAGCGTCGCGGCCGCGAGGTAGGTCGTTTCAGGAT
Organism: Burkholderia sp. LMG 13014; assembly: GCF_905232215.1. Classification (GTDB taxonomy): domain Bacteria; phylum Pseudomonadota; class Gammaproteobacteria; order Burkholderiales; family Burkholderiaceae; genus Burkholderia. Next base: position 13,150 of record NZ_CAJNKE010000027.1, on the reverse strand, counting down.
CGTCGTCGACGCAGCCGTTCAGCGTTGTCAGCGGCGCGAGGCGGATGCCGACGCGCGACGCGTCGCCGGTGCCTTCGATCAGCGCCTGCGTGACTTCGCGCAGGAAGCGCAGCCGGTTCTCCAGCGCGCCGCCGTACGCATCGGTGCGCGTGTTCGCATTCGAGTCGATGAACTGGTTCACGAGATAGCCGTTCGCGCCGTGCAGCTCGACACCGTCGAAGCCGGCCTCGATCGCATGGCGCGCGGCGGCGCGATATTGATCGACGATCTCGCGGATCTCGTCGATCGTCAGCGCGCGCGGCTCGGACGCCTGCACGAAGCCCGGCGTGCTGCCGTCTTCACCGGCGACGAACACGTTCACGCCTTTCGCCTGCAGCGGCGACGACGACACGGGTTGTTGTCCACCGAGCAGGCTCGTGTGGCTCAGCCGGCCGACGTGCCACAGCTGCGCGAAGATCCGGCCATGCGCGGCATGCACGGCGTCCGTCACCTTGCGCCAGCCGGCGACCTGCGACGGCGTGTGAATGCCGGGCGTCCATGCGTAGCCCTTGCCGAGCGGCGCGATATAGGTGCCTTCGCTGACGATCAGGCCCGCGCTTGCGCGCTGCGCGTAATACGCGGCCATCAGTTCGTTGGCTTCGTCGCCGGGCTGGCTGGCGCGCGAGCGCGTCATCGGCGGCATCACGATGCGGTTCGGCAGCGTCAGCGCGCCGAGTCGCAGCGGTTGAAAAAGCGGGTCCTGGGTCATGTCGGTGTCCTGTCGGTGCCGCGGCCGGTGGGCCGCGGCGAATCAAAGCGTGAGTGGCGGGTGGCGCGTTCAGTCCCACTTCGGCGCGAGGCCGGCCGGGTCGACTTCGCGGCCGTTGCGTTCGAGCGCGGCGATCTGCGCCATGTCTTCGTCGGTCAGGCGCAGCGTCTGCGCGAGCAGGTTGCTCGCGAGGTTCTCGCGCTTCGTCGACGACGGGATCACCGAGTAGCCGAGCTGCAACGCCCACGCGAGCGCGACCTGTGCGGGCGTCGCGTCGTGACGCTGCGCGATCGCACCGATCACCGGATCGCCGAGCACCTTGCCGTACGCGAGCGTCATGTACGACGTCACGTGGATGCCTTCGGCGTTCAGGAACTCGACGAGTTTGCGGTTCTGCAGGTACGGGCTCAGTTCGATCTGGTTCGTCGCGATCGCATCCTTGCCGACGGCCGCGATCGCTTCCTTCGTCAGTGCGATGTTGAAGTTCGAGATGCCGATCTGGCGCGTGAGGCCCTGCGCCTTCGCATCGGCGAGCGCGGTCATGAACGTGTCGAGCGCGACGCCGTTGTCGGGTGCCGGCCAGTGGATCAGCGTCAGGTCGACATGGTCGGTGCGCAGCTTGCGCAGGCTTTCCTCGAGGCTCGGCACGAGCTTGTCCGGTGCGTAGTTGTCGACCCAGATCTTGGTCGTGAGAAACAGGTCGTCGCGGCGCACGCCCGACGCGGCGATCGCTTCGCCGACTTCGGCTTCGTTGCCGTAGATCTGCGCGGTGTCGATCGTGCGGTAGCCGACTTCAAGGCCGTTGCGGACCGAGTCGATGACAGCCTGGCCTTGCAGGCGGAACGTACCGAGGCCGAATGCGGGAATGTTGCTCATCACGTGCTCCTGGGAGAGTGGAACGGGTTCGATATGGAAGTCATTCTGGCGTTTTGGATTGATGAGATAAACGCCGTTGCAGGTCAAAAATATTTGATCTGAAATCAAGTATCTGGAACGGGGTTGGCCGGCGTCATGCAACACGCGTCCGGGTGTGTTCATCTGCGTGGAACACCGGCAGCACCTCTGCCGCGATCTCGGCCATCGTCTCGTCGAGCGAGCGGCGGTTGCGGCGCAGATGCAGCCCGATGTGCCGCACGCCCGCGTCGCGCATGGCCGCGAGCTCCCCGATCAGCGCGAGACGCCCCGCGCGGGCGCCGAAGCGGTGCCGCTGCAGCGGCGCGTGCGGATCTTCCGCAAGGTCGAGGTGGATGAAGCTCACGTACGGCTTGTCGCCGGCCACCGCGCGCCAGTTCGCAGCGCGCTGCCGGTGGTCGTCCGGCGTGCCGGGATACGCGAGGCAGCCGTCCATGTGTTCGCCGATCCAAGCGGGCGTCTGCTGCGCGAGACCGGCGACGAGCAGCGGCAGCGGCGAACGGGCCGCAGGCAGCACATCGAGGCCGGGCGGCAGGTGCCCGCGTGCGCCGTCGCGCAGCAGCGCGATCTGATCGCGGAAATTCGTGCCGCGTGACGCGAAGTCGCGGCCGAACAGCGGATATTCGACCGGCCGGTCGCCGCTGGCGACGCCGAGCAGCAGGCGGCCGCCGCTCAGCTCCTGGATCGTCGCGGCCGATTTCAGCGTCAGCAGCGGCTCGCGCAGCGGCAGCACGACGGCCGCCGTGCCGAGCAGGATGTCGTGCGTGATGCCGGCGAGGTAGCCGAGATACGAGAAGGTTTCGAACACCTGCGCGGCGTCGCCGAACGCCGGGTCGTACACCGGCACGTCGCGCACCCAGAGCGCGCGGAAGCCGAGCGTGTCGGCCAGTTGCGCGAGCTCCGCATGGATTTCGAGATCGGGCACGCCGGGCCGGCGGCCGTCGTGCTGACGCTTTGCGTTGCCGGCGGGCGACCAGTCGTTGTCGAGCGGCAGTTCGAGGCCGATGCTGAAGCCGCCGTCGACGAGTCTGTCGAGTGCAGTGAGTGAAGTGGACATGGTCGGGTTCCGTTCAGATCGCGCGCAGGCTGCCTTCGAGCCGGTAGAAATCGAGCGACGACGCGGTGAAGAAAGACCGCGACGTGCCGGCGGCGAAATCGTCGATATGCACGACCGTCGCGCGGTCGGCTTCCTGCCACGAGATCGCGTAGGTTTCGCCGGCGACGTGCTGCCACGTGTATTCGACTTCACCCTTCGCGCCCGCGTACGGGCCTTCGGTGATCTCGTAGCGCATGTGGAGGCCGTCATCGTCGTACGCGTTGAGCGCGGTGAGGCCGTCGTAGCGCACTTCGAACGTCTTGCCGGCGAACGGCGGGCGTGGGGTCGATGCATTCATGGGTGCAAATTCCTGCAAAAAAGTGACGTTCAGTGCGCGAGCTGGACCGGTTCGGCCGTGCGTTCCGGCAGGCCGGCGCTGCGGTCGAGGCGACCGCTCAGTGCGGTGAGCGCGAATGCGCCGAGCGTGACGGCTGCCGCGATCCACGGCGTATGGCCGAGGCCGACGTGCGCGACGATCACGCCACCGAGTGCCGAGCCGCCCGCGACACCGAGATTGAACGCGGCGATGTTGAAGCCGGATGCGACGTCGGTGGCGTCGGGCGCGAAGTGGCGTGCCTGCTTCACGACGTACACCTGCAGGCCCGGCACGTTGCCGAACGCCACCGCGCCCCACGCGAGCATCGTCAGCACGGCGAGCCATTTGACGTGGATCGTGAAGGTGAGCGCGAGCAGCACGATCGCGAGCAGCAGGAAGATCCGCTTGAGCGCCTTCACGGGTCCGGCGCTATCCGCGAGCTTGCCGCCCCACACGTTGCCGAACGCGACCGATACGCCGTAGCCGACGAGCACGAGACTGACCTGCGACGGCGTGAAGCCGGCGATCTGCTCGAGCAGCGGCGCCATGTACGTGAACGCGATCAGCGAGCCGCCGTAGCCGACCGCCGTCATCGCATAGACCAGCAGCAGGCGCGGCTGCGCGAGCACGCGGAACTGGCGGGCGAGCGGCGCGGGCGCCGTTTGCGGCAACCCGCGCGGCACGAATGCGACCGCACCGACGAACGCGACGAGGCCGAACAGCGCGACGACCAGGAAGGTTGCGCGCCAGCCGAAGTGCTGGCCGATGAAGGTGCCGAGCGGAATGCCGGCGACGAACGCGACGGTCATCCCGCTGAACATCGTCGCGATCGCGCTGGCGGCCTTCTCCTTCGGCACGAGCGTGGTCGCGATGATCGAGCCGACCGAGAAGAACACGCCGTGCGCGAGGCCGGTGAGGACGCGCGCGACGATCAGCGATTCGTAGCCGGGCGCCTGCCACGCGACGAGGTTGCCGACGGTGAACAGCGCCATCAGCGCGGCGAGCAGCGTCTTGCGCGGCACGCGGCCGGTTAGCGCGGTGAGGAGCGGCGCGCCGATCGCGACGCTCAATGCGTAAAGGCTGACGAGCAGGCCCGCGGACGGCAGGCTGACGCCGAGATCGGCGCCGATCGTCGGGATCAGCCCGACGATCACGAATTCGGTGGTACCGATGGCAAACGCGCTGATGGTCAGCGCAAGCAGGGCGAGTGGCATGATGGGTGCTCCATGGGTCCGGTGAGGATGGAGCGCAGTGTGCCGTCTTTACTTTTGTTGAAAAACGGGTCTATAAACCAAATTGTTTTGATTTGAGATCAAGAATACGGCGATGAAGATCACGCTCGACGAACTCCAGGCCTTTGCCGCCGTGGTCGATTCCGGTTCGATCACGGCGGCCGCGCAACAGCTCGACCTCACTGTGTCGGCGACGAGCCGCACGCTCGGGCGGCTCGAGGAGAAGCTGAAGACCACGCTGCTGCGCCGGACCACGCGCCGGCTCGAACTGACCGAGGAAGGGCGCGCGTTCCTGCAGGACGCGCGCGCGATCATCGAATCGGTCGAGACGGCGGAAGAACAGATGCTCGCGCGGCGCGAGATGCCGTCGGGGCGGCTGCGCGTGGATGCGGCGACGCCGTTCATGCTGCATGTGATCGTGCCGCTCGTGCGCGGCTACCGTGAACGCTTCCCGAAGGTCGAGCTGGAGCTGAACAGCAACGAGGGCATCATCGACCTGCTGGAGCGGCGCACCGACGTCGCGTTCCGGATCGGCCGGCTGAAGGATTCGACGCTGCACAGCCGGCGCATCGGCAACAGCCGGATACGCATGCTCGCGAGCCCCGCGTATGTGGCGGCGCACGGCCAGCCGCGCAAGGTGGAGGATCTCGACAAGCACACGCTGCTCGGCTTCACGCAGCCCGAATCGCTGAACGTATGGCCGATCCTCGGCACCGATGGCGAACCGTGCCGCATCGAGCCGGGCATCCGGTCGTCGAGCGGCGAGACGCTCCGGCAGCTCGCGCTCGATGGCGCGGGCGTCGTGTGCCTGTCGGATTTCATGACCGCGCAGGATCGCGAGGCGGGCCGGCTCGTGCAAGTGCTCGCGCGCCAGACGCTCGAGGTCGAGCAGCCGATCCACGCGGTGTACTACCGCAATACCGCGATCTCGTCGCGAATCGCATCGTTCGTTGATTACCTGATCGAGGCGCTGGGCGGCGGCGGCAATGAGGCGCCGGGGCGGCGCAAGGCTGCGGCGTGGCTGGAGCCGCGGTAGCGGCGGCAGGGACGACGGGGCGGGTCACGCCCCGTGTGATTTGACGTGCGATCCGGCGTGCCGTACTCCGGCACGCCGTCGTGCGACGGTTACGCCTCTTCGGACCACGACATCCCGTCGCGCGCGAGCAGCGCCGACGAAGCCGCGGGCCCGAACGTGCCGGCCGTGTACAGGCGCGGCCGGTCGCCGAGCTCCTTCCAGCCGTCGAGGATCGGCTCGACCCACGACCACGCGGCTTCGAGTTCGTCGCGGCGCATGAAGTGCGTGAGGCGCCCGCGGATCACGTCGATCAGCAAACGCTCGTACGCTTCCGCGCGCCGCTCCGGAATCGCTTGCTGCAGGTCGAGGTTCAGGCTCACGGGCACCATGTTCATCCCGCTGCCCGGTTCCTTCGCGAGCATCTGCAGCTGGATCGACTCTTCCGGCTGGAGCTGGATCACGAGGCGGTTGCTGTAGTGGCGCGGGCCGGTCGGGATGATCGAGAACGGCATGTCGGCGAACTCGATCACGATTTCCGACTGGCGGCGCTGCAGCCGCTTGCCGGTGCGCAGGAAGAACGGCACGTTCGCCCAGCGCCAGTTGTTGATGTGCGCGCGCAGCGCGACGAAGGTTTCCGCGCGGCTGTCCGCCGGCACGTTGTCTTCCTCGAGATAGCCCTTCACCGGCTGGCCGTCGACCGCGCCGGCCGTGTACTGGCCGCGCACCGTGTCACGTGCGACGTCCGCCACCGCCATCGGCCGCAGCGAGCGCAGCACCTTCAGCTTCTCGTCGCGCACCGCGTCCGGATCGAGCGACACGGGCGGCTCCATCGCGACGATGCACAGCAGTTGCAGCAGGTGGTTCTGCACCATGTCGCGCAGCGCGCCGGTATGGTCGTAGAAGCCCGCGCGGCTGCCGACACCCACCGTCTCCGCCACCGTAATCTGCACGCTGCGGATGCTCGGCGCCTGCCACAGCGGCCCGAAGATCGGGTTGCCGAAGCGCAGCACCATCAGGTTCTGCACGGTTTCCTTGCCGAGATAGTGGTCGATCCGATAGATCTGCGATTCTTCGAAGTGCTTGCCGACCGCGTTGTTGATCGCCTTCGCGGATGCGAGATCGTGGCCGAGCGGTTTTTCGAGGACGACGCGCGAGTGCTTGTCCACCAGCTGCGCAGCCGACAGGTTGTCGCAGATGGTGGTGAACAGCTCCGGCGACGTCGACAGGTAGAACACGCGGATCGCATCGCCGCGCGCCGCTTCCGCGAGCCGCAGGTAATCGTCCGGCGCGTTCACGTCGATCAGTACGTACTTGAACAGGTCGAGGAAGCGGCTCCAGGCCGCGGGATCGAATGCCTTTTCGTCGATGAACGGGCGCGACTGCTCGTCCATGAACTTGCGATAGCCGTCGATGCCCCAGTCGCGGCGGCCGACCGCGATGATGCGCGTCTCGGGCGGAAGGTTGCAGTGCAGGTGCGCCATGTACAGCGCGGGCAACAGCTTGCGGGCGGCCAGGTCGCCGCCGCCGCCGAAGATGATCATGTCGACGGGCCGTTCGGCTCCGGTCTGGGTAGGCTGATTCGTCATGGGAGGTTCGCGGTGTGAAACGGTGAACGTGAAACGAACGTCGAGGTACCGGGCGCCGATACGTGAACGCACCAGTACGTGAAAACGCTAATAGTGCACGGTTTTGATGGATTGCGTATGGGTTCCCCCGGATGTAACAGCGCTTGCATTCCGTATGATCGCCCCATTATGATTGAGCGATCACTCATTAAAGGAATCGAACGTGGCCCGACCGCGCAGTCCCGACAAGCACGAAGCCATCCTCGCCGCGGCCGCACGCGCGCTCGCCGAGGACGGTGCGACGGCGACGACCGCGCGTATCGCGCGGCTCGCCGGCGTGGCGGAAGGCACGGTGTTCACGTACTTCGAGACCAAGGACGCGTTGCTGAACGCGCTATACGTGAGTCTGAAAGCGGACTTGCGCGCCGCGATGATGACGGGTTACCCGGAAGGCGCGCCGGTCGAGCAGGCACTGCGGCATGCCTGGAACGGCTATGTGTTGTGGGGCGTCGCGAATCCGGACGGGCGGCGCGCGCTGCAGCAGCTGGGCGTGAGCGGGCGCATCGACGACGCGCATCGCGCGGCCGGCGCCGAAGGTTTCGGCGGGATCAATGCGCTGCTGCGTGAGCAGGTCGCCGTGTCGGGCGCGTTGAATCCCGACGAAGCGCACACGTTCTGCGCGGCGCTGTTCACGTCGATCGCCGAAACGGCGATCGAATCGGTCGCGCGCGATCCCGCGCGGGCCGATGCGTACCGGGAAGCCGGGTTTCGCGCGTTGTGGGCCGTGTTGCACGCGGTGTAAGGCAAGGATTGCCGTCGTGGCGGCGTGTGCGGATTCACGTTCACGCGCTGCGGCGAGGATGGGTAGCGGGTTTCAGGCAGGGCGATGGCGGTCATGAACGACCGGTACATCGCCATTATTAATGAGTGAGTAATCATTCATTTTGTGGTTTCACTACAATCAAGGAGTGGAAAAATGTCGAAAGTCTGGCTGGTAACAGGGGCCGCGCGCGGCCTGGGGCGAGCGATTTCGGAAGCCGTGCTGGCGGCGGGCGACCGGCTGGTGGCCGGTGTGCGCGATCCCGCGCGGCTGGCCGATCTGGCCGAGCGTCATGGCGACCGTCTGCTGCCGGTCGCGCTCGACGTCACCGACGAAGCGGCGGCCGTGCAGGCCGTCGCGGCGGCGCGCGACGCGTTCGGCCGCATCGATGTGCTGGTGAACAACGCGGGCTACGGTCATACGGCGCCGTTCGAGCAGATGGGTGCCGACGATTTCCGCGACCAGATCGAAACGAACCTGTTCGGCGTGATCAACCTGACGCGTGCGGTGCTGCCGACGATGCGCGCGCAGCGCGCGGGGCACATCTTCCAGGTGTCGTCGGTCGGCGGGCGCTCGTCGACGGCCGGCCTGTCCGCGTATCAGGCCGCGAAGTGGGCAGTCGGCGGGTTCAGCGACGTGCTGTCGAAGGAAGTCGCGCCGTTCGGCGTGCGCGTCTGCACACTCGAACCGGGCGGGATGCGTACCGACTGGGCCGCGCAGGCGAAGCGCGGCATCGACGACATGCTGCCCGACTATCAGCCGTCGGTCGGGAAGATTCTCGAACTGCTCGGCGCGTACGGTGGGCACGAAGTCGGCGATCCGGCGCGGATCGCGGCGTTGATCGTCGAGCTGTCGCGCCGCGACGACGTGCCGATGCGTTTGCTGCTCGGTGGCGACGCGCTGTTCGTGTGCGAGCAGGCGGAGAAGCAGCGCGCGGATGAGGCGGCGCAGTGGCGCGACACGACGCTGTCGACGCAGTTTCCGGATGCGAAGCTGCCGGCCGGGTTGCAGGCGCTGAAAGGGCTGGAGTGAGCGCTGACATTCGTGGCGCTGCCTGGGCAGCGTGAGCGGCTGACCGATGCCGGCGCATGTGTCTGCGTGCAGGCATCGGCCGGCCGCGCCCATGCGATCGACGGGCGCGGCCGATGCGACGCCGGCGCCGGGCGAGGGCGTTGTTTACCGGCGTCGATAGGCGGGCGCGACGAGACCGCCGCGTCCCGTCCGTGCGGCCGAACGGCGTGTGCGCTCAGCGCCCCAGCGCATAGAACTCCGCATTCGGCCGCAGGTTCGTCACGTTCGCGATGCGGTTGGACATGCCGAAGAAAGCGGAGATCGCCATGATGTCCCACACATCTTCTTCGACGAAACCATGCGACTTGAGCGCGTCGAAATCCGCTTCGCCCACCAGATGCGCGGCCTGCGACACCTTCATCGCGAAGTCGAGCATTGCCTTCTGCCGGGCGGTAATGTCGGCCTTGCGATAGTTGGTCGCGACCTGGTCGGCGATCAGCGGATCCTTCGCGCGAATGCGCAGGATCGCACCGTGCGCGATCACGCAGTACTGGCACTGGTTCACGCTGCTGGTGGCCACGACGATCATCTCGCGCTCGGCCTTGCTCAGGTTGCCCGGTTTGTCCATCAGCGCGTCGTGGTACGCCATGAACGCGCGAAACTCGTCGGGGCGATGCGCAAGCGTCAGGAATACGTTCGGGATGAAGCCCGACTTTTCCTGGACGGCCGCGATGCGTTCGCGAATGTCCTCGGGCAAGTCGTCGAGCGCGGGCACGGGAAAGCGGCTGATGGGGGCGGTGTTTGCGGCGGTCATGAGGTCTCCTGGATAAAGTGGCGCGGGTGCTCTCGATGCGCGAGCCGCCGGCCTAACAAAGAATCGCTGGGGGTCGTCAGTGGCGTCACGCGTTGACGTCGACGACGATGCGGCCGCGAACCTTGCCGTTGATCAACTCCTCCGCAAGCGGAATGACGTCGCTCAGGCCGACCTGATGGCCGATGGCGCCCAGCTTCTCGACGTCGAGGTCGGACGCGAGCCGGCGCCATGCCTCCAGGCGGTCGGCGCGTGGGCACATGACGCTGTCGATCCCGACGAGCGTAACGCCGCGCAGGATGAACGGCGCGACGGTCGCGGGGAAATCCATGCCAGCGGCCAGGCCGCAGGCCGTCACGACGCCACGGTACCGCGTGGTCGCACACACGTTGGCGAGCACGTGGCTGCCTGCCACGTCGACCGCGCCGGCCCATCGTTCTTTGCCGAGCGGCCTGCCGGGCTCGCTGAATTGCGAGCGCTCCAGGATTTCCGCCGCGCCGAGCTGGCGCAGGTAGTCGGCATCGGCGGGGCGGCCGGTTACGGCGACGACGCGATAGCCGAGCCGCGCGAGAAGGGCGGTGGCGACGCTGCCCACCCCGCCTGCCGCGCCGGTCACGACGATCTCGCCGTCGTCCGGGCGCACGCCATGCCGCTCCAGTGCCATCACGCACAGCATCGCGGTGTAGCCCGCCGTGCCGATGGCCATCGCCTGTTGCGGCGAAAAGGCGGACGGCAGCGGCACCAGCCAGTCGCCATCGACGCGGGCCCTTTGTGCCAGGCCGCCCCAGTGCGTTTCGCCGACACCCCAGCCGTTGAGCACGACCTGGTCGCCGGGGCGATAGTCCGGGTGCGCGCTCTCTTCGACTTCCCCGACCAGATCGATGCCGGGCACCATCGGGAACTTGCGGACCACCGGGCTCTTGCCGGTGATCGCCAGTCCGTCCTTGTAGTTCAGCGTCGAATAACCCACGCGCACCGTCACGTTGCCCGCGGGCAACTGCGCGTCGTCCAGCGTTTGCAGCCGTGCGTGCTGGCCGGTTTCGTCCTTGTCGATCACGATGCCCTGGAACATCCCGTTCTCCTGTCTAATTTCTAGACCGATCGTCTAGTTAATGGCAAAAAAATTCAGCGGCGAGGTAATCCATTGAAGAAAAACTGTGCGAACAATGCCAGTGGCCCGTCGCTGCGCTCCAGCTTCGCGCGCAGCACGGCGCCTTCCCAGCCGATCCAGAAGAATGCGGCCAGCTCGGCGGGATCCGCCGAACCGGCCAGCTCGCCGGCGTGCTGCGCGGCGGCGAGGCATTCGGCGAGGCGGCGTTGCCAGTCTTCGAACGTGGTGCGCAGGCGGGCACGGAAACTTTCGGGCAGCGCGCCCATTTCCTGCCCGAGATTACCGATCAGGCAGCCGCGGCTGTAGGCGTAGCGGGCCATGCCCTCCCGGGCATCGTCGACGAACGCGCGGACGCGCTGCAGCGGCGAGCGCGCCGGGTCGCTGAAATGACGGTCCAGCTTGCGCGCGAAGAAGTCGGCATAGCGGTCGATCAGTTCGAGGCCGAACGCTTCCTTGCTGTCGAAGTAGTGATAGAAGGAGCCCTTGGGCACGCCCGCTCGCCCGAGGATCTCGTCGAGCCCGGTGGCCGAGAAGCCCTTCTCGGTGAGCACTTCCAGCCCGGTGCGCAACAGCATGTCCCGCGTGGCGACGAGGTCTTCGTGCTGCTTCGGTGGCCTGCCGCGACGGCGAGGCGGATCAGTTCGAACGTCCATGTGCGAATAATAGACCGTTCGTCTCAAAAATCAACCGGTCGTGTGTGGAGCGCGTCCGGTGAGGTCGCTGCGGCGAGACATACCCGTACTAACCCTGATTAAAAAACCTTATCGCGGTGAAAAATTCCGCATCTTATTGAACCGATATCGGCTCGCTATAGTGGCTCGCTTTCCCGCACGCAGCGTCACGCGTGCACATACAAACAAGCTGGAGCCCCTTAGATGACTGACGCCCGATTCACCGAAATCGAGGATCTGATGCCCGCCGCCGGCGGGTTGCGCGAGATCCGTCACCACATCCACCACCATCCCGAGCTCGCGTACGAAGAGCACGACACGGCCGCGCTCGTCGCCGAGAAGCTCGAACAGTGGGGCTGGCAGGTGACGCGTGGGGTCGGCAAGACGGGCGTGGTCGGCACGCTGCGCGTGGGCGACGGCACGCGCAGCATCGGCATTCGTGCCGACATGGATGCGTTGCCGATCATCGAGGCGACGGGGCTGCCCTATGCGAGCGGCACGCACGGCAAGATGCACGCCTGCGGCCACGACGGCCACACGACGATGCTGCTCGGCGCCGCGCAGCATCTCGCGAAGACCCGCAACTTCTCCGGCACCGTGCACCTGTATTTCCAGCCGGCGGAAGAGCATGGCGTCGACAGCGGCGCGAAGAAGATGATCGACGACGGCCTGTTCGAACGCTTCCCGTGCGACGCGGTGTTCGGCATGCACAACCATCCGGGTGCGGCGCCCGGCGTGTTCCTCACGCGGCGCGGCCCGTTCATGTCGGCCGGCGACAAGGCGATCATCACGATCGAAGGCGTCGGCGGCCATGCGGCCCGACCGCACCTGACGGTCGACCCGGTCGTCGTCGCGGCGAGCATCGTGATGGCGCTGCAGACGATCGTCGCGCGCAACGTCGACCCCGCGCAGCCGGCGGTCGTCACGGTCGGCTCGATGCACGCGGGCACCGCGAACAACGTGATCCCGAACGGCGCACGCCTCGAACTCAGCGTGCGCTCGTTCAGCCCCGACGTGCGCGCGCTGCTCAAGCGCCGCATCACGGAGCTGGCCGAAACGCAGGCGGCGAGCTACGGCGCGAGCGCGAACGTCGAGTACATCGAAGGCTATCCGGTTGTCGTCAATACGGATGCCGAAACGGATTTCGCCGCGCAGGTCGCGCGCGAACTCGTCGGCGATGCGCACGTGGTCGAGCAGACCGACCTGCTGATGGGCAGCGAGGATTTCGCGTTCATGCTGCAGCAGCGGCCGGGCTCGTTCGTGCGGCTCGGCAACGGCGAAGGCGAGGACGGCTGCATGGTGCACAACCCGAAGTACGACTTCAACGATCGCAACCTGCCGATCGGCGCGGCGTTCTGGACACGTCTCGTGGAGCGTTACCTCGGGCGGTGATGCCGGCGGCGGGGCGGGCGGCCGGCGCTTCCGGCCGCATTGAGAGGAGACGATAACGATGCAGAAAGACCATCTCGCGCTGCACCCCGCGTCGACGGGGGCCGCCGAAACCAGCACGCCAGGTGCGCCGGCCGTCACGCGGCGCGGGGCGATCGCGGCGGCCGTGATCGGCAACTGGCTGGAGTTCTTCGATTTCACCGTGTACGGCTTCTTCGCGGTGCTGATCGGCAAGCTGTTCTTCCCGTCGAGCGACCCGACCACGTCGCTGCTGCTGTCGGTCGCGACGTTCGCGGCCGGCTTCTTCACGCGGCCGCTCGGCAGCGTCGTGCTCGGTGTCTACGCGGACCGCAAGGGGCGCAAGGCCGCGCTGAACCTGACGATCATGCTGATGGCGCTCGGCACGGGCCTGATCGCGATCGCGCCGACCTACGCGCAGGTCGGCGTGGCCGC